>NZ_JBNNQX010000004.1:0-307752 GCF_050276055.1 Alkalihalobacillus sp. NPDC127517
GAATGATGATGATATTGATTGATTCATAAAAAATATTTTTATCTCTTTAAAAACCTTAAAACCATTGATACATTAACTTTTTCGGAGGGAGTCTCGGGTTCTCCTTTCGCTCGTTTTACTAAAATATAAATGGCGAATGATTCAATGATTGAATCATTCGCCATTTTTCTAATTGATTTTTCGATACGTACCAGCCTTTTCTTTCTTATTCCTTTTACTTCATCCACGCATCAGACTGCGGATTCTCTCTCCATTTTGCGAGCATGCTTTGTTCTTCTTCTGTAATCACTTGAGTTTCTTTTGCTACTTGGATCAGGGTTGTGTAATCTGTTAAAACCGTTGCTTCAACTTCTGCTGCTTTTAATTGCTCCATTGCTTTTTCAAGCTCATATGTAAAAATCGCAGCAACCCCAAGCACTTCAGCTCCGTCTTCTCGTACTGCCTCCACAGCAGATAAAGAGCTCCCTCCGGTTGAGATTAGATCTTCAATGACAACCACTTTTTGTCCTGCTTCAAGCTTGCCTTCGATTCGCTTTTGTTTCCCGTGTCCCTTTGCGCTTCCTCTAACATAGATCATTGGTAATTCAAGCTCATCACTTACCCATGCAGCATGCGGAATTCCAGCGGTTGCTGTTCCTGCAATCACATCAACATCGGGATAGTTTGTTTTGATCAGATATGCTAATCCCTTTGCAATCTCACGACGAACTTTAGGATAAGAAAGGGTCAAACGATTATCACAGTAGATGGGTGATTTGATCCCTGAGCTCCATGTGAATGGATCTGCAGGCTTTAGACTTACGGCTTCAATAGATAATAATGTTTCTGCAAAGGTTACTTTGTTTGACATGCTTTCATCTCCCATTCTGTTTTCACTTGTTGATACGCTGCATACGGATCTGCGGCCTTTGTGATACTTCGACCCACAACGATACCCCAGCTTCCCTTTTCTCTTGCCTCAAAAGGTGTAACAATTCGGTGCTGATCGCTAGGATCGTCTCCAGCTAATCGAATTCCTGGTGTAACAGTTAGGAATGTTGAACCACACACTTGATGAATATCAGCGACTTCATGAGCGGAGCATACCACCCCGTCTAATCCTGACTCCTTTGTTACCCATGCGTAATGAGCGACAACGTCATTTATTGGTTGATTGATTAATAAATCATTTGTAAGCATTTGCTGACTTGTACTTGTTAGCTGAGTGACTGCTATAAGCTTTGCGCGGTCACGTCCAGCGAGTGTCCCTGCTTCAAGTCCTTCACGTGCTGCCTCCATCATCCTTTGACCCCCGGCAGCATGAACATTTACAAGATCAACATCGAGACTTGCCAATGCTTTCATTGCTTGCTTGACGGTATTTGGGATGTCATGAAGCTTAAGGTCCAGGAAAATACGATGCCCCTGTTTTTTTAGTTCCTCAATCACACCAGCACCTTCGCGGTAAAAGCCTTCCATTCCAATTTTCAGATCTAATGTTTCTCCTTTAAAATGAGCTAGAAAGGCTTGTCGTTTTTCTTTTTGCTCAAAGTCTAAAGCAATAATTAACGGATTGTGCATGTTTCCTTCCAGCTCCCTCCAATTAGATCTTGTACATGGTCAGCACCAAGTTCATCTAGCATGTCCGGAAGCTGCTTAATGAGCGTTGGACAAATCGTCGGATCGACAAAGTTAGCCGTACCTACTGCTACTGCACTTGCCCCTGCAAGTAAGAATTCAATAACGTCTTCAACCGTTTGCACGCCTCCCATTCCGATAATTGGAATGTCAACCGCTTGACTGACTTGATGAACCATTCGAATTGCCACTGGTTTAATGGCTGGACCAGATAATCCGCCATACTGATTAGCTAGAATTGGTTTTCTGGTCCTGATATCAATTCGCGAACCAAGGAGTGTATTAATCATTGATAACCCATCCGCGCCAGCCGCTTCTACTGCTTTTGCCATGGTGACAATATCCGCAATATTAGGAGATAGTTTTACATATACAGGTACGGATGATACTCGTTTGACTTCACGTGTTAACTCAGCCGCGACTTCAGGAATCGTTCCAAAAGCAATCCCGCCCTTTTTTACATTTGGGCAGGAGATATTTAATTCAAGTGCATGGACATTTTTAACCTTTGAAATCGTCTCTGCCACTTCAATATAGTCTTCCATTTCAGAGCCTGCTACATTGGCAAGAATCGGCACATCATAAGCCGCCAATCGAGGCAGTTCTTGTTGAATCACTGCGTTAAGTCCTGGATTTTGCAAACCAATTGCATTTAACATACCTGATTTTGTTTCCGCCACACGAGGTGTTGGATTCCCAAATCTAGGCTCTGCTGTTGTTGCTTTAATCGCAATTGCTCCAAGCTCACTTAAATCATAGAATTCAGCATATTCCTTACCAAATCCAAAACAGCCTGATGCAGGCATAATGGGGTTCTTCATTGATAATCCGGGTAACTCTATGTGTAAACGACTCATACAACAACCTCCCCTACAGGGAATACTGGCCCATCCGTACATACTTTACGATACGAAGCACCCTCTGGATCTGATTCTACGTGGCATACACAAGCAAAGCATGCACCAATGCCACATCCCATTCTTTCCTCAAATGATAAGAACGCTTTACGCTCACGGTACCGTTCTGTCAAAGAAGCAAGCATCGGAGTTGGTCCACACGCATAAAGCACGTCAAACGCTTTTACCTCTTGATCGATTGCATCTGTGACAAAGCCTTTAACCCCGTAACTGCCGTCTACCGTTGCTACATAACAAGCTCCGAGCGCCTTAAACTCTTGTTCGTAAAACGCGTCTTGTCTTGATTGGAAGCCAAGCACTGCCGTTACCTCTACACCTTTTTTAACAAGCTCTTTTGCCAGATAGTAAAGTGGAGGAACACCAATTCCACCTCCAACAAGCAGCGCATGATCACCGGTTTGTGCTGCGTCTAATGGAAAGCCATGCCCAAGCGGTCCAAGCGTGTCTATTGCCACACCATCAGTTTTTGCAGAGAGACGCTTAGTTCCAGCGCCTTCTGCTCGGTAAATCATCTTCATTTCACTTGTTTCAAGGTTTACATCACATATACTAATGGGGCGTCGTAATAAAAGATCGTCGTAAGAATCCACTTTGATATGAAGAAATTGTCCTGGCTCACGCATTTGCTGCACAAGTTCTCCGTGACATGTCAATTCAAAAATATTACGCGCAATTTCATGTTGTCTTACAACTGTTAGCGTACCTCGTTTCTGTTGCATCGTGACATCCCCCCCTTAAGCCTGTGTTTGCATCGCTGGCATACTTTCTGAAGAAAACGTGATTGATTCTAGCACGCGTAGTAGTGCGTCTGCCGTATCAATCGATGTTAAGCACACAACTCCATTTTCAACAGATTCCCGACGAATTCGGAAGCCATCTCGTGCTGTTTGCTTTCCTCTTGTCAACGTATTGATCACAAATTGCGCTTCTCCTTGGCGGATGGTATCAAGCAGATGAGGTTTTTCTTCGCCAATCTTGTTGACAACTTGCACTGGAATGCCTGCTTCCTTAATAAGTTTTGCCGTTCCAGCGGTTGCTTGTAGGCTGTATCCAATTCGGTGGAAGCGATGAACAAGACTCATTGCTTCTTCTTTGTCCTTATCAGCGATTGTGAACAAAACTGAACCATGAGTTGGGATTTTCATACCTGAGGCAATCAAGCCCTTGTAAAGTGCCTTCTCTAACGTTACATCTCGACCCATGACTTCTCCTGTAGATTTCATTTCAGGTCCAAGTGTAATATCTACTCGACGTAGCTTAGCAAATGAGAACACTGGTACTTTTACTGAAACTTCCTTCGGTTCTGATTGATAGCCTGTCTTAAACCCAAGCTCTGGTAATGTCTTACCTAACATCACTTTGGTAGCAAGGTTCGCCATAGACACACCTGTAATTTTGCTTAAGAATGGAACTGTACGGCTTGAGCGCGGATTAACTTCCAATACATACACATCATCTTTGTGCCATACAAATTGAATGTTTAGTAGACCAACAATTTTTAAACCTCGTGCAATGGCAATCGTACGATCAATTAATCGCTGCTTTAATTCTTCTGGAACCGACTGGGTTGGGTAGACCGCGATTGAATCTCCTGAGTGTACTCCTGCACGTTCAATGTGTTCCATGATACCTGGGATGAAAACATTCTCTCCGTCAGAGATCGCATCAACCTCAAGTTCTTTTCCTGTTAAGTACCTATCAATTAAGACGGGATGCTTTGGATTCACTTTTACTGCATTAGCCATGTAATTTAATAGCTCAGCTTCTTTATAGACAATTTCCATTGCTCGTCCACCAAGTACATAGGAAGGACGTACGAGTACTGGGTAGCCAATGTCTGTCGCAATGACGACCGCTTCCTCGACAGATGTTGCTGTTCGTCCGAGTGGCTGTGGAATATCTAGTTCTAATAGCGCTTGCTCGAATTTATCTCGGTTCTCGGCGCGATCCATGTTTTCAAGTGAGGTTCCTATAATTTTCACCCCACGGTTTTCAAGCTCATCGGCTAGGTTAATTGCCGTCTGACCACCAAACTGAACAATGACTCCTTCTGGCTGCTCTAAATCAATCACGTGCATGACGTCTTCAATTGTCAGCGGTTCAAAGTACAGCTTGTCAGAGGTACTAAAGTCAGTCGATACCGTTTCCGGGTTGTTATTCATAATAATCGCTTCGTAGCCTGCTTCACGAATGGCCCAGACTGAATGAACCGTTGCATAATCAAACTCAATACCCTGTCCAATTCGAATGGGTCCAGATCCTAGTACTAAGATACTTTTCTTATCTGTTCGAATGGACTCATTTTCTTCTTCATAGGTTCCGTAGAAATATGGAGTGCTCGATTCAAACTCTGCTGCACATGTATCGACCATTTTGTAGACAGGTACAATGCCTTTTTCCTTACGTGATTGGTAGAGTTCTGCTTCATCCATTCCCCAGATTCTTGCAAGGTATGAGTCAGCAAATCCTAGGCGCTTTGCTTGTTCAAGTAGTTCGTCATCGTTTCGATTCTCGAGTAGCTCGCTTTCAAGCTGAACAATACGCTCCAGCTTCTGAAGGAAGAAGAAATCAATTTTTGTTAGGTCATGGATCTCTTGAATGCCAACACCACGTCTTAACAGCTCACCAATCGCAAACATTCTCTGATCATCTGGTCTTGAAATCTTTTTACAAAGGTCTTCAGTTGATAAAGCTGGCATATCCGGATCAATTAAGTGATCATAGCCTGCTTCAAGCGAACGAACAGCCTTTAAAATGGATTCTTCAAATGAGCGTCCTATGGCCATGACTTCACCAGTTGCTTTCATTTGTGTTCCTAGACGACGGTTGGCTGCTTCAAACTTATCAAATGGCCATCTCGGTATTTTTGTCACAACGTAATCAAGTGCTGGCTCAAAGCTGGCATAGGTTGTGCCGGTGATCGGATTTTTTAATTCATCTAGGCTGTATCCTACAGCAATCTTTGCTGCCATTTTGGCAATCGGATAGCCTGTAGCTTTTGAAGCAAGTGCGGATGAGCGACTCACACGTGGATTTACCTCAATAATGTAGTACTGATTACTATCTGCATCAAGTGCAAATTGAACGTTACACCCACCCTCAATGCCTAGGGCACGAATGATTGAAAGGGAGGAATTTCGTAGCATTTGATAATCACGGTCTGTTAACGTTTGGCTTGGTGCGGTTACGATGGAATCCCCTGTGTGTACACCTACTGGATCAAAGTTTTCCATGTTACAAACAACAATTGCCTGGTTTTTGCTATCACGCATAACCTCGTATTCTACTTCTTTAAAGCCAGCAATGCTTTTTTCAACTAAGCACTGCGTCACAGGACTGTATTTTAACCCACTCTGGACAATCTCGATGAGTTCTTCTTCATTATGCACAATGCCGCCGCCTGTTCCGCCAAGTGTGTAGGCCGGACGAACGATGACTGGATAGCCAATCGTTTGAACAAACTGAAGTGCTTCATCAAGGGTATGCACAATCTCACTCTCAGGCACAGGTTCGCCTAGTTCATACATTAAGGAGCGGAACTGTTCTCTATCCTCGGCTTGCTGAATCGCATCAAGTTTTGTTCCAAGAAGCTCAATTCCATATGCTTCAAGGATACCTGATTGCTCAAGCTCCATTGCCATGTTTAGCCCTGTTTGCCCTCCAAGTGTGGCTAAAATACCGTCCGGTTGTTCCTGACGAATAATTCGACTAACAAACTCTAATGTAATGGGTTCAATGTACACGCGATCGGCCATTGTTGTATCTGTCATGATAGTAGCCGGATTTGAATTGATTAGGATGACTTCATAGCCTTCTTCTTTTAATGCTTGGCATGCCTGTGTACCTGCGTAATCAAATTCCGCAGCTTGACCGATTACGATTGGACCAGACCCAATCACCAAAATTTTGTTTATATCTGTACGTTTCCCCATGCTACTCATCCCCTTTTCTATTTACGCTAGTACATTTGTTGTTTGTGTTTGATTCATTAACGCCATAAACTGATCAAATAAATGGTTCGCATCATGCGGTCCAGGATTCGCCTCAGGATGATACTGCACGCTAAACGCTGGATAGTCCTTATGCGATAGCCCTTCTACTGTTTCATCATTTACTGCGATGTGTGTGATCATTAAATTTGTTCCTTTAAGAGATTCATGATCAACCGTGTATCCGTGATTTTGGGCTGTAATATCAATGGCTCCAGTTGAACACTCTCGAACTGGATGGTTTGAACCACGATGACCAAAACGCAGTTTACTTGTTGTTGCTCCTGATGCTAAAGCAAGAAGCTGATGGCCTAAGCAGATACCGAACAATGGAACGTTTCCAAGTAAATCTTTTACCGTTTGAATCGTTTCCGGTACATCCTGAGGATTTCCTGGTCCATTAGAGACAAGTACTCCGTCTGCTCCTAGGCGAATGATTTCCTCTGCGGGTGTGTTGTAAGGTACAACTACAACATCGCATCCTCGTTCAATGAGTTCAAGTAGGATTCCGTGCTTCATGCCACAGTCAACCAACACCACACGTTTTCCATTTCCCGGCACATGGTAAGGGTCCTTTGTTGATACCCTTGATACTTGATCTTGAAGTGGTGCGCTATCCTTTAAGTCTTGCACAACGTCCTGAACATTTACATTCATAGAACAGATACGCCCTTTTAATGTTCCTACTTCTCGGATCATCCGCGTCAACTTACGTGTATCTATGCCAGACAGTCCTGGAATTCCTTTTGCACGTAACAATGTATCAAGTGATTCCGCGTTACGCCAGTGACTAGGAGCGAGCTCCACCTCACGAACGATTAATCCATGGATTGCCGGGCTGATTGACTCAAAGTCATCTCGGTTAATTCCATAATTTCCGATGAGTGGATAAGTCAATGTAACAATCTGACCACAGTAAGAAGGGTCTGATAAAATTTCCTGATAGCCAGTCATTCCTGTGTTAAAAACAACCTCTCCACTCATCTCTTGATCCGCTCCGAACCCTATACCTGCTAGTACTTCGCCATTTTCTAAGATTAGTTGTTTTTTCATTTTGTGATCTTCTCCTTTTCCCAAACCAATTTTCCATCTACAAATGTTTGCACGGACCATCCAGCACAGTTCCAGCCTTCAAATGGCGTATTCTTTCCTTTTGATGCAAAGTGTTGCTTTTGGATTGGTTCTGTCCGTTGTAAGTTAACAACCGTAACATCCGCCTTTGCACCTGCTTCAAGAGTTCCTGAGTCGAGACCAAATGTTTTTGCTGGAATGACCGTTAACCAATCAACAAGCTGTTTTAGCGTCATGCGGTCTTTTTGGACAAATTCTGTATAAAGAAGTGGAAAGGCTGTCTCAAGTCCAACAATTCCAAAAGGTGCTCGTTCAATTGGCGCATTTTTCTCTTCTTCCGTATGAGGTGCATGATCTGTCGCAATAAAATCAATCGTTCCATCGAGTAATCCTTCGATTAAGGCTGCATGATCCTCGCTGCCTCTGAGTGGTGGATTCATTTTAAAATTTGTATCAAGACCTGGTATGTTATCCTCACAAAGTAATAAGTGATGCGGAGTCACTTCTGCTGTCACACGGATACCCGCTCGCTTCGCATCTCGTACAACACGTACCGATTCCTTTGTACTAATGTGGCATACATGGTAATGTGCACCTGCTGCTTCTGCAAGGAGGACATCTCTTGCAATATGTACCGATTCACAGACAGATGGGATACCATTGATACCTTGTTCTTTGGAAAAGTTTCCTTCATGTACTGAACCATTTTGAATGAGTGTATTGTCTTCACAGTGAGCAACAATGGCCATATCTACCTCTGCTGCACGTTTCATCGCTTCAAGCATCACACCAGCAGACTGAACACCAACACCATCATCTGTGAAAGCAAACGCACCTGCTTCTTTTAACCCTTTAAAATCAGTGAGCTCCTGCCCTAATTGTCTTGTTGTAATTGAAGCGTATGGAAGGACTCGAACCGATCCTGTTTCTTTTGCCCGGTTAACTAACCATTCCATTTGTTCAGGTGTATCGGGCACTGGACGCGTATTTGGCATCGCTGCAATGGTTGTAAAACCGCCTCTTGCTGCTGCATTTGTTCCTGTTTCAATCGTTTCCTTTTTCTCACCACCTGGCTCACGTAGGTGCACATGTGCGTCAACAAATCCTGGAAGAATGAGGTTCCCTTCTACATCAATGGTTTCAGTCACATCACTTGGATCAGCTTCGTATTGAATTTGTCCATTAATCATATAGACATCCTTTAGTACTTGCTCTCCATCCTGCGTTAGTACGTTTCCGTTGATTAGCTTAATTCCCATGTTAACGCCTCCTTAGATATGTTTAAGTGCTCGTTTTAATACTGCCATTCGTACAAAAACACCGTTTTTCATTTGTTTAAAAATACGCGACCGCTCGCATTCAACAAGCTCGTCGGCAATTTCAACCCCGCGATTCACCGGGGCTGGATGAAGAATAATACTATGCTTTTTCATCATTTGTTCTCGTTTAATGGTTAAACCGTACTGATCATGATATTGATCTTTTGAAAAGCTTTCATTTCCATCATGTCTCTCATGCTGAATTCTGAGCATCATCATAACATCCGCTTTTTTTACGGCCTCGTCCATGGAGAGATATCCGTAGTGATCTTCAAATCCATTCATCCATGAGCGTGGGCCGCAAATCCAGACATTCGCACCAAGCTTTGAAAGCATTTCTGCATTTGAACGTGCTACCCTGCTATGTCTGAGGTCTCCACAAATCACTACATCTAAATTGTCAAACTCTCCAAATTCCTGTTGAATGGTTAGAAGATCGAGTAAGGACTGAGTTGGATGCTGTCCACATCCGTCACCTGCATTAATAATCGGAATCGAAAGCTTTGGAAGAAGTTTCGCATAATACTCGTCCTCGGGATGCCTGATCACAACGACATCAGCTCCTATGGATTCAAGCGTTTTTATTGTGTCATACAACGATTCGCCCTTTTTGACACTTGAGGTCTCTCCGTCAAACTGAAGGAGTTCAAGCCCCAATTTCTTTTGCGCTACTTCAAAGCTGAAACGAGTTCTTGTACTTGGCTCAAAAAACAGATTAGCGACAAACTTAGGTGTGTCAGGCGTCCACATTTTCCCGTCTGCAAACGCTTGTGCCTCGTTCAGCAGAGCTTGAACCTCAGCTGTTGTTAAGTCTGAGACAGAAACAAGATTTTTTCGTTCGTTGATATGAATGCTCATCACCATCTTAACTCCTCCTCTAATCATCCGATTAAAACAAAAATGCCTGGAAAGTGACACTTTCCAGGCAGGTTCAAACAGACAGGTAGTCTGCTTGTTTATCCATACCTTGAAAGTCTCTCTGTACTTTTCTTAAAGATACGCTTGTCATTTATTTAGTTTGAGCAGGCTCTTCTTTCATCTCACCAAACATGTCTGTTTGTCCATAGCTAATCTCCTTATTAGGGAGAACCAGGTGTAGGAAAATCCCAACGATTGCTGCAACTGCCATTCCCGGGATTTGAACCGATTCATTCACTTGAATGAAGGCACCACCAATTCCGAGAACTAAGACCACTGATGAGATGATCAGATTACGCTTTTCACCGATGTTAATTTGGTTATCAATTAACATACGCAAACCAGATGATGCGATGATACCGAATAAGAGAATGGATACTCCCCCCATAACCGGTGAAGGAATGGATGAGATAATCGCAGAGACCTTACCGATAAAGGAGAAGATAATCGCGAGAACCGCTGCGCCTCCGATAACAAAGACACTAAACACTCGAGTAATGGTCATGACGCCAATGTTTTCGCCGTACGTAGTGTTTGGTGGTCCTCCAAGACCTGCAGCAATCACAGTTGCTACTCCATCTCCAAGGATTGAACGGTGTAACCCCGGCTTTTTGATAAAGTTACGTCCAGCTACCTTACTGATAACCATTTGTTGACCAATATGCTCTGACAGTGTGACAACAGCCACCGGAACCATGATAAAGGCTATGCTCCATGAAAAGCTAGGCGTATAGGTGACAAACGGCACGATCATCTCAGGAACCGAGAACCAAGCTGCTTCTTTAATTCCTGTTGTATCAACAAGTCCTAGGAAGTAAGCAAAGCTATACCCACCTACCAGTCCAAACAAGATCGGCACCAGTCCTAAGAATCCTTTAAAGAACATCGTTGCAATGATCGTAATGCCTAATGTAACTAAGGCTGTCATTAAATAATTCACACTATATTCAGAAGCTGCGTTATACATCGCTTGATTAACCGCACTACCTGCTAAACTTAAACCGATAACCATGATGACCGGTCCAACAACGATTGGAGGTAAGATCTTCATGAGCCAGTTTACACCAACAGACTTTATAATGAGTGCAACTACTCCGTATACGAGTCCGGCTAGAAAAGCTCCAACCATCGCTCCTTCCATACCACCGATCAAGGTCGCTGATTGTATCGGGATAATGAAAGCGAATGAAGAACCTAAATAAGCTGGTATTTGTCCTTTTGTGACAAGTAGGTATGCAAGTGTTCCTAGCCCGCTTGTTAGTAATGCCGTTGCAGGGCTAATCCCAACTAGAAATGGAACCAATACGGTTGCGCCAAACATGGCGAATAAATGCTGTAAACTGAACAATAACCACTTATCGGCTCTCGGTATTTCGCGAATGCCTACTTCTTTTCCTTGAATCAATGAAATCTCTCCTACTCCTATTTCTCTATCAAAAAACCCCCATGCTCGCGGCAAGGGGGCGTAAGAAATAGACCGGGGCCAATGGTAGCCACGCTATTTCCTAACCCTCTTGCCAGCCTCTCTGGACTGTTTTTAAAGAGGTTTAATGTATACTTGTTTCTGAACGTTGATCAATGACCACTTCATCGGCTCCATCTGCTTCCGTCACTCTTGCAGAAATAATCTCCGTTTTAGAAGTTGGTACATTCTTACCTACAAAATCCGGTCGTATCGGAAGCTCTCTATGGCCACGATCTACCAAGACTGCAAGCTGAATTTGTTCTGGTCGACCTAAGTCAATCAAAGCATCCAGTGCTGCTCTTACTGTACGTCCAGTGAATAATACGTCATCGACTAAAATAACTTTTAATCCGGCTATATTAACTGGTATGTCGGTTCCTTGAAGGATCGGTTCTTCATCCTGATGTTCGTGACTTAAATCATCTCGGTACAAGGTAATGTCTACTTCGCCAACAGGAATATCGTCTCCTTCGATTTGTTCGATTTTCCGAGCTAGGCGAGCAGCAAGATGTACACCGCGTGTTTTTATTCCTACGAGTACGCATTGTTCTACACCTTTATTACGCTCAATAATCTCATGCGCAATTCGTGTAATGGCGCGATTAATGGCTGCTTCATCAAGAATGATACGTGGCATACACTCATCTCCTTTGTGATGATAAAAAGACCTCTTCCGAATGCTGGGAAGAGGTCTCGTTTGCACAGAGAATACAGTTCACCCTACGAACTAAATTGTGCGTTCCGTTTTCCTTCCCAGCCTCTCAGGACTGATCTTAAAGGATCATTTGATTACATTTAGTATCGCAAACTTGTCGATGTATGTCAACGACTAACTTGCAGTTTTTTAAGTAGAACCTTCATATCCTCTGGCATTGGCGCTTCAAATACCATATCTTCACCTGTACGAGGGTGTGTGAAACCAAGCACGGATGCATGTAGTGCCTGTCCTTTAATATCAAGAGTTTTCTTCGGACCGTACTTAGGATCACCTGCAACAGGATGCCCAATATACTTCATGTGAACACGGATTTGGTGTGTACGTCCTGTTTCAAGCTGACACGTGATATATGAATACTTTTCAAACGTTTCAACAACTGTAAAATGAGTGACAGCGTCGCGACCGTTCATATCAGTCACCGCCATACTTTGACGATCCCGCTTGTCACGACCGATCGGCGCATCTACTGTCCCATGCTCGTGTGGTATAACACCGTGAACGATAGTTTGATACAGACGTTTGGTTGTTTTTGCTTTTAATTGATCCACCAGTGACTCATGAGCCTTGTCATTTTTAGCGACCATTAATAAACCAGACGTATCCTTATCAATCCGGTGAACAATTCCAGGGCGAATCACACCATTGATTCCCGGAAGATCGGAACAATGATGGAGTAACGCATTAACAAGTGTGCCATTTGGGTGACCTGGTGCTGGATGTACAACCATCCCACGAGGTTTATTAATAACAATAACATCCTCGTCTTCGTACACTACATCCAAAGGAATATCCTCAGCAACTGCTTCTAGTTCAACCGCCTCAGGAACCGTCACAGTTAACTGGTCAGCCACTTCCACCTTATAATTACTTTTCACCGGCTCATTATTTAATGTAACATGTCCATCTTTAATCCAAATTTGAATTTGGCTTCTTGATACATCATCCATTAAGTCTGTTAATAGTTTATCGACTCTCGTTTGTGCTTGTTCTTCATTTACTGTAAATTCAAATTGATTCATGCTTGCTTCTCCTTTTTTGCTTTCATTTCATCACGGATAAATTTCAGCAATAGAAGAGCTACCCCAATACATAATGCCGAATCTGCCACATTAAAAATAGCAAAATCATATCCAAAAATATACGTGTCTGCGAAATCTACTACTTCGCCTCTAAAAACGCGATCAATAAAATTACCGATGGCTCCTCCCAGGATTAAGCCTAAGGGAATACCAAGGGACGGTTGACCCTTTGCTTCCTTTTGAATGTAATAAATGAGTCCAACCACTACAATCACTGTAATAATGTAGAAAAACCACATTTGACCTTGTAAAATTCCAAAAGCAGCTCCCATATTACGGTGAGACGTAATGTAAGCAACACCTGGAATTAATTCAATTGAATCTCCACGCTCCATGTTTACAACGACTAACCACTTTGTTAATTGATCGATGGCAATCATAATTAATGCAAGAATATATGACACTTGTGTTCCCCCACTCATAACACTTCACAAACTTACTACGTTAAGATTGTAGCACAAAAAAATGGCGATGACACGCCCCATCGCCACAATTCCTTATTCTTGCTCATCTAATTCATCTGAATACTCTTCATATGATTGATTATGCTGTACGTTAATGCTCACATCACCTTGATATCCATATATATCAGTACTTGCAAATTGTTCATACTGTTCAACCGTCCCACGATTTTCATCTTCCTCTTCGGACACTGTATCCTCATAGGTCAGATCACGTTCATTAAATCGTTCAACCGATTGATACGAGTCCTCACTATCAAATTCCGTTTCCTGGTCAGACCCATCGTAGTTATTTTGATCAAACCCACCTAGCACTTCTTCTTCTACAGGTCGATAGTCAGGCATCATTGGACGCTTGGTATCCGCCACTCTAGCTAACGGATTCGCCTCAAGTCTTTCAAAAGGAATTTCAATACCTGTCATTTCACACTTCCCATAGGTTCCTTTATCTATTTTTTCAATTGCATGTAACACCTCTTCATACTCTTCACGAAGGTGCGCATGCAAAGCCATATCCTTTTCTCGCTCATATAGATCTGTACCCGCATCTGCAGGGTGGTTATCATATTGCGAGAGCTCCCCCGTGTTATCTGAGAGTGCCTCCATTTTTTCACCATTTATTCGCCCATCAAGTCGTTCCTCTAGATGTTGCTGTTGACTTAACAATTGCGTTTTGATTGCAGAATAGTCTCTCATGCCCTGCCTCCTAAATCATTAGTCTTCTTAGAATGACCAAAAGGAGAGTTTTTCATGACAGTCAAATGATGAAAAGATGGAGTCGCTATGGATTTCAGTGCTCTTTGTTGATTTCGCCCTCTCTTTGATGATTCCAACCCCTCTTTGTTGATTCACCACATCTCCCTCAAAATTCTCGCACTTAACAAAAAATCCCCTGTCTAAAATAGACAGGGGGACTTCTTATTTGCTTATTTTGCGTAATATTTACGAACAATTTCAGCATTGTATGGGGTTAGATCTGGATATTCAGGATCCTTCCCTACTTCTGGTGAAACAACCCAAGAGCGGGCACAAACTTCACCTTCTGCTTTTTCAACGAGAACCGCTAAATCCTCAAATCTTGCTGCTTCTTCTGGTGCAGCCGCTAAGTTACCTGCAATGGTTACCTTTGAAACGATGAATAGCTTCTCCAGATTACCAGCGGATTCAAGACATTCGCGTGTTGCATCATCTGCATAAAGCGTAAGTGCTGATTGCAATGATTTTCCAATCACTTTAGCGTTACGTGCTTCTTCTAGTGCTTTTAAAACATCATCGCGTAAAGCCATAAATGTTGTCCATTTTTCCACTAGAGCTTCGCTTTCTGCAAAGGTTTCTGAATCAGGCATATCTGTTAGCTGTACACTTTCCTCTGTAACGCCTGGAATGTGCTCCCATACTTCGTCAGCAGTATGTGCCAAGATTGGGGCAGATAGCTTCACAAGTGTCACAAGAACATCATACATGACTGTTTGGAACGCACGACGCTCTGGATGATCTGCATGTTCAATGTACAAGGTATCTTTTGAGATATCCATGTAGAAAGAACTTAGTTCAACTGTACAGAAATTGTGGATGAGATTATAAACGGTTGAGAATTGGTAGTTCTCATACGCTTTTTTCACATCATCAATTAACGTATTTAGCTTCACAACCATAAAGCGGTGGACTTCGCTCATCTCACTGTATGCAACGCGATTTGAAGCTGGGTCAAAGTCATGTAAGTTTCCAAGTAGGAAACGGAACGTGTTACGAATTTTACGATACACTTCAGACACTTGTTTTAAAATTTTATCAGATACACGGTGATCTGCTTGATAGTCAACGGATGATACCCAAAGACGAAGGATATCTGCTCCAAGCTGATTCATTACTTTAATTGGTGCAATCGTGTTTCCAATCGACTTACTCATCTTACGACCTTCGCCGTCCATTGTGAAACCGTGGCTTAACACACCTTTGTACGGTGCTTTTCCTGTAACAGCAACAGCTGTAGATAAAGAAGAGTTAAACCAACCACGATATTGGTCAGAACCTTCCATGTATAAGTCAGCCGGACGGTCAAGTTCACTTCTTGCATGTAATACAGCCTGATGTGACGAACCTGAATCGAACCAAACATCCATGATATCTGTTTCTTTTGTGAACTCACCATTCGGACTATGCTCAGATGTAAAGCCTTCTGGAAGAAGATCTTTTGCATCCCATTCAAACCAGATGTTTGAGCCATGCTCTGCGAATAGCTTAGAAATATGACCGATCGTTTCATCGGTTAAAATCACTTCACCGTTCTCAGCATACAGAACTGGGATTGGAACACCCCATACACGTTGTCTAGAGATACACCAATCTCCACGATCACGTACCATATTGTGAAGGCGGTTTTCACCCCACGCAGGCATCCACGTTGTATCTTTAATCGCTTGAAGTAAATCATCACGGATTCGATCAATCGAAGCAAACCATTGTGCCGTTGCACGGAAAATAACTGGTTTCTTTGTTCTCCAATCATGTGGATACGAATGCGTGAAGAAGGTAAGTTTTAGAAGAGCTCCTACACTTTCAAGCTTCTCAGTGATTGGCTTATTAGCTGCATCATAGAACAATCCTTCAAAACCAGGTGCTTCATCTGTCATGACCCCTTTGTCATCCACGGGGCATAACACATCTAGACCGTACTTACGCGAGACAATAAAGTCATCTTCCCCGTGACCTGGTGCCGTGTGAACACAACCAGTACCAGCATCAACGGTTACATGCTCTCCGCACATGACAAGTGATTCACGATCATAAAATGGGTGCTGCGCTGTTACGTATTCAAGCTCTGAACCTTTGACTGTTTTTACAACGGAATGATTTTCCCAGCCTAGTTCTTCAACAAGCGTTTCAAGCAAACCGCTCGCAACAATAAATTTGTTATCTCCCGTTTGAACGATACTGTATTCAAGATCCGGGTGCACGCTAATTCCAAGGTTAGCCGGAAGCGTCCAAGGAGTAGTTGTCCAGATCACAAATTTCTCATCCCCAGCTAAAACGTCTTTGCCATCTTTTACAGCAAACGCAACGTAGATCGAAGCAGAACGCTTATCATGATATTCAATTTCAGCCTCAGCAAGTGCTGACTCAGAAGTTGGAGACCAATACACTGGCTTTTTACCTTTGTAGATCAACCCTTTTTTCGCCATTTCGCCAAATACTTTAATTTGCTCCGCTTCATACTCACGGTCAAGAGTAATGTAAGGATTCCACCAGTCTCCACGTACACCAAGTCGCATAAATTGCTCACGCTGCGTGTCAACTTGCTCTCTCGCATATTTTTCGCAAAGAGCACGGAATTCAGCAGTTGTCATTTCTTTACGTTTAATCTTTTTATTTTTTGTTAGAGCTGTTTCAATAGGTAACCCATGTGTGTCCCAACCAGGAACATACGGTGCTTGAAAACCTGTCATTGATTTATATCGAACAATAAAGTCCTTAATGATTTTATTTAGCGCGTGTCCAATATGAATGTCACCGTTCGCGTATGGAGGTCCATCATGTAGTACAAAAAGTGGTTTGCCTTCCCCTCTTTTTTGAACCTTCTCATAAATGTTCATATCATCCCAAATTTGCTGTTGCTTAGGTTCGCGATTTGGCAGGTTGCCTCGCATCGGAAATTCCGTTTTTGGCATGAGTAGTGTGTCTTTGTAATCCATTCATATCCTCCTTCTTCTTCTAAAAAACAGAAAAAACCTCTCATCCCAGTAAGGGACGAGAGGTTTTCCCGCGGTACCACCCTAATTTAGAGACACTTGCCTCTACTTTAGTATTCGTAACGCGAATAACACGTTGTAGCCTACTACCAGTTGGGTTCGGTACAAAACGAACGGGTGATACATACATGAATTTCATCTCGGGCTCGCACCATCCCCGATTCGCTTGTGATGAGTATTTCATGTAACGGTTCCATTCTTTGTCTTAACTTCATATAGTTTTAGTATGGATTATTATAAGCGAAGCACGAGTCAAACGCAAGCTCCATTGCTTAGTTAAACTTTTTCCTCAAAAACATGCTCGTCCGTTGTTTGTTCTTCATCAAATGAATCCCAATCATCGGTTTGTAGCATTTCAAGCTGTGCTTCAATTAGCATTTTAAATCGCATTTTGTAAACAGAGGCTTGTTTCTTAAGCTCTTCCATCTCCATCATTACTTTACGAGACTTTGTTAACGCATCGTTTACAATGCGGTTGGCATTCTTCTCAGCTTCCTTCACAATTAATTGTGATTCCTTCTGAGCATTACGGCGAAGTTCTTCTGCTGCCTCTTGAGCAACAAGAATCGATTTGTTCAGTGTCTCTTCAATATTATTGAAGTGATCAAGCTTCTCTTCTAAATTTGCCACCTGTTCAAAAAGATCTTTCTTTTCTCTTAGAACAGCCTCGTAATCCTTAATGACCTGATCAAGAAATTCATTGACTTCATCTTCATCGTAGCCACGAAAGGCACGAGTAAATTCCTTGTTATGAATGTCTAATGGGGTTAAAGGCATATCATTGCCACCTCCGTCAATTTGCGTTTTGTTTGGCAGATCATGCCTACCTGTTCCAGTAAAATATAATACCTCTTACATTCTACCTTATGTATGTTCGGCCTGTCAGCCTTTTTTCGCCCAACGAACTCGAATTTTTTCTTTTTTTGTCGTACCTTCAATTTCAACAAGCTTACTGCGGCCAAGACCACGAACAGATATATGATCCCCCTGCTCCAGCACAAAAGAGGTTTGCTCTATCTTTTTCCAGTTCACTTTAACTAGTCCCTTATCAATCGCCTCTGATGCTTTAGATCTTGCAATCCGGTAGATTTGCGATAGCATCGCATCAAGACGGAGAGAACTGACTGTTCCGGTAGAGTCAATCCACTTTTCATCTGGGACATGATAAGCTGAGACAGAGCCCTCTTGAAATTCAATCGACGCTCTGCCAATTTGTGTGACGTTCATTCGGATGAAATCAGCTGACTCCGCGGCGACAAGTAGTTGAATACTCCCATCTTCTACGGTCATATCTCCAAACTTTTCTCGCTTCAGACCGGAATTCATCAGAGCGCCAAGCAAATCCCTGTGAGTTAACTGGATAAACTTTGCTGGATATGTTGCAGTTAGTAAAGTGACTGGCCAATCAGCCTGATCCATATGTAAATAAACCGGATGAATGTAAGCTCTAGCTCGTTCTAAGCCTTCAGCCCCTCCCCAAATTCTAACCTGAACATCGTCTTGCTCCCCAATTAAGGATTGAACGATGTCTTGCTGGCGAGGATCAAGAAAATCCGTCATTTTGTCCTGATAACGAATGTCTGCATTTTCCTTCCACGTTAGAACTTGGTCGATAAAAGGCCGTTCCTCCGGTCTAAAATGGTCGTAAAGACTCATAGAAGCAAGCTCTCCAACAAGTAGATTAGTCCATTTCCAGCGAAACGAATCACTAGTAAAGCGACAAGTGGTGATAAATCAATCATTCCGATTTGTGGAACAAATTGTCTGAAGATATCAATATACGGTTCAACAAGCCGTCCAATCATTTTTCCAATGCTAGACTCTCTAGCATTTGGGAACCACGACATTAGAACCCAAGCAAAAATAAGAAGTGTATAAAGGGTTATTGCATTTTGAACAAGATTTATTAACATGTCCATTCTGTGATGTGTCCTCCATTCTGTCTATCGATCATACTCTCTTAATTGCATTTCAGTGATATTCCCTGAAATTTCTACATTGTCCGGTGTACACAAGAAGATATTCGGTCCAAGTTTATGAATATCTCCTCCAATGGCATATACCGTTCCACTTAGAAAGTGTACCATATGTCGCGCCTGTCCCTCAGGTAAACGTTGCATATTAATGATAACAGCTCTTCGGTTTTTCAAATGATCGGCAATTTGTTGTGCTTCTTCATCTGTACGTGGCTCCATTAATACCATTTTCGAGCTTTTTTGTGCACTTTGCAAACTAACAACATTTTGCTGTTTCTCTACTGTCTGTGGGGCTTTTTGTTGTTGCATTTGACGAGATTGTTGGAATGGAGTTTGCTGGCTTTGACGAGTCTGCTCTCTATCTTCACCAGTATTGTCCTCAACCACTTGTTCGTATTCCTCTACATGCTCGTCCAAACTGAAATAATTCCTAAACTTAGATTTAAAGCTCAAGCTAACCCCTCCTTACTTAATTTGAAGTTGCTTCATTTCCAACAAGAGCGGTACCGATTCGAATGAACGTTGCTCCTTCTTCAATCGCTACAACATAATCATTTGACATGCCCATGGATAATTGCGTACAAGGTGCGTGGGGCAGGTGAAGTGACATGACTTCATCCCTTAGCTTACGTAACCCACTAAAAACAGGTCTTGTTTCCTCTGGACGCTCTGTATAAGGTGCCATCGTCATTAGTCCTAAGACACGAACCGCTGGAAATGCTTCTAATTGGTTAATAAAGGAGAGAAGTTCATCAGGGTGAACACCAGCCTTTGATTCCTCCCCTGAAACATTTACTTGTACAAAGCAGTTAATCGTCTGACCATCTTCTGCTTGCTTTTGAAATTCCTTAGCAAGAGACACCCGATCAAGGGAATGAAAATAATCAAATTCATGAATCACTTGTTTTACTTTACGAGATTGTAATGATCCAATAAAGTGCCAGGTCGCTTGTTCATTAATAGCTTTCTTTTTCAATAGTCCGGCTTCTGCTCGGTTTTCACCGATATGTTCTACCCCTGCTTTAATTGCTTTTCTTGTAGTTTCATCACTTACATATTTTGTTACCGCAATGACATGTACGTCATCAGCTTGACGATTCGTACGAGAGCAAGCTTCTTTTATATGCAGCCCGATCGTATCTAGGTTTTCTTTTATGTTCATGCTCTCACCTCTATTTACGCTGTCCAATTACACTCATCATTCGACCTGTTTGACCATTGTCTGCTCGGTGTGAAAACATTCGTTCATCACTGGCTGTACAAATAGAAGACACATAGATTTGCTCTTTGGGCACACCCGAACGAACAAGCAATTGTTTATTAAGTTTTTTTAAATCAAGCAAAAACTTGCCGTTAGCTTGAGTGATATATGGACGTTCTTCGTGTTGGTCTAAACATTTGTTTACTGCTTCAATCACAACATCATTTACTTCATACGCCTCTCCGCTTATAGCTGGGCCAATCAATACATGGATGTCACGAGAATGAATTCCCTCATCGTGTTGCCACCTAGAAATCATTGCAGGACCGATTTGTCCAACTGTACCCTTCCACCCTGCATGAGCAAGACCAATCGTATGATGGTTCGGTGCCATAAAGAATAGTGGCACACAATCAGCATATAAGCTCGTTAACAAAAGGTCAGTGTCAGTTGTATAAAGTCCATCCGTTGCAGAAATGGCCGTTTGTAGGGATTCAGTACCTGAGCCTTGATGTTCTTTTGTTACTTTCTTAATGGCAGAATCGTGAATTTGATCGCCTACCACCCATGACGCAAGTGGGTAATCAAGTTCATCAGCAAGCTTCTGCCGATTGGCTATAACATCCTTATCAGAATCTGTCACATGAAGTCCTAAGTTCAAAGAAGTATATGGTGTCTGGCTAAAACCACCATGACGCGTCGTAAATCCAGCCGTCAAACCTGGATACTGCTGCGTAAAACAAGTTGCCTCTAAAAACGACTGTGACGTTTGCTTAAATATTGTTTCAGTTTTCAATGTGAATTCTTCCCTTCATCCTTCACATGAGTAGCTTTATGCGTCTAGTGTACCACATGTGTCCTAGTCATTAAACGACTTTATTCCCTCTTATCGGTTCGTATAAACGGCTTTGGTGCGAACGATGACGAAGGGAGATCAGGGGAAAACGGTTTTGGTGTTTTCACTAAGATGACATCAGAACCAATTTTAATGATATTTGTCCAAGGAATAACGACTTCTTCATCCTTCCCAAAGAACCCCATCATCTTACCTGAACTACTTATAATCATGGCTTCAATCTGTCCAGTCTCTAAGTTTAAGTCGAGATCCGTTAAATGCCCAAGCCGTTTTCCTGTTTCAAGGTTCACAATATCTTTTGCCTGCAAGTCCGAAATTTTCATCATAGTTGATCACTCCTTCATTCATGTATATGAATGACATAAAGCGTTCATGAAAAAAAGGGCCCTAGATAGAGAATTAATTCTCACACTAAGACCCGCTTTTTTAACTTTGTACATATTTGTTCATCTGATTAATAGCTGCTTTTTCTAGCCTCGACACTTGAGCTTGAGAGATTCCAATTTCATCGGCTACTTCCATTTGTGTTTTACCTTGGAAAAACCGCATATTTAAAATTAATTTTTCGCGATCATTTAAACGAATCATTGCTTCTTTTAAGGCGATATCCTCTACCCATTTTACATCTTTATTTCGTTCGTCACTGATTTGATCCATCACAAAGATCGGATCTCCCCCGTCATTATAGATCGGTTCAAATAATGAAACTGGATCCTGAATCGCATCCAGTGCGAAGACCACATCTTCTTTCGGGACATCAAGTACTTTTGCAATTTCCTGTACAGTTGGTTCGTGCTCTCGCTTTTTTTCAGCCATTAGATGATCACGGACCTGCAAGGCCTTGTAAGCGATATCACGTAAGGAACGCGACACGCGGATCGGATTGTTATCTCTAAGATAACGACGAATTTCTCCGATAATCATTGGGACTGCATAGGTTGAGAACTTTACATTCTGACCTAAATCAAAGTTATCAATCGATTTCATTAGACCGATACAGCCAACCTGGAATAAATCGTCAACGAACTCACCACGATTGTTAAAGCGCTGAATGACACTTAGAACAAGTCTTAAGTTTCCGTTTACCAGTTCTTCGCGAGCTGGCAAATAACCATCTTGAAGCTGTCTAAACAATTCTCTCATTTCATTATTCTTAAGTACCGGTAGCGTAGATGTGTCTACACCGCATATTTCTACTTTATGTCGTGTCAAATTCTTACCCTCCATTGCTTTGGGAGATGATGTCTAGGTAAAGTATCTCCTTTGGAGGTAAAAATATGCACTTACTCATGTGCCTAAAAGGTGCAAGATCGAATCACTCTTACTCGCCCTAGTTTAAATTTATTTGAAATTATTTCTAAGCTATTTTAGACCATTTTGTTGAATTCTTTTTGCAATCTTTTTATGATTCGTTTTTCAAGCCTGGAGATGTATGATTGAGAAATTCCTAGCATGTCAGCCACTTCTTTTTGCGTTTTTTCCTCAAATCCAGCAAGACCAAAACGAAGCTCCATGATCTGTTTTTCACGCGCATTTAACGTATGCAGTGCTTTTTTCAACAGCTTCCGATCGACCTTTTCTTCAATTCCTTTTGTAATGATGTCTTCTTCCGTACCAAGCACATCCGATAGCAATAGCTCATTGCCATCCCAATCAATGTTCAAGGGTTCGTCAAACGAAACCTCTGAACGTGTTTTGTTGTTCCGTCGTAGGTACATAAGAATTTCATTTTCAATGCAGCGAGAAGCATAGGTAGCTAGCTTGATTTTCTTTTCTGGGTTAAATGTATTAACTGCTTTAATAAGACCAATCGTTCCTATACTGATCAAATCCTCAATATTAATACCTGTGTTCTCGAATTTGCGAGCAATATAAACAACCAAACGTAAATTCCGTTCGATTAAAACAGCCCTTACAGCCTCATCTCCACTTGGAAGCTTCATTAATAATTCTGCTTCCTCTTCTTTAGAAAGCGGCGGGGGTAATGCCTCGCTTCCCCCTATGTAATAGATTTCATCAGCCTTCATGCCCAACCGTTGCAGCACACGATACCAAACGAGCGTTAGCTTGAGTTTTATCATTGTGACCTCCTTAGATTTTTAAATGGAGTACTAGGCTAACTGTTCACTTGGAGCGCCTAATACTTGCTTTGGATGAAGAATGGCTTGATATGCACCTTCAGGAGAAAGGTCGATTGCTTGCACACCTATTAGGACCTGAGATGTTTTGAATACTTGATTTTGATGAATGACGGTAACATGGTCTGGTTTGATAGCTGGTAAATATGGATTCGCCTGACCTACTGCACGAAAAGGAACAATTCGTAATCGATCGAACAACCAATGTCTCTTTGTACCTGATGACTCATCTGTCTCTAGCTGTATAATCGCTCTTACTACATCTTGTCCAAAAACCTCTTCTAGCTGTTTTGCCTCCATAATCATGACCGGTGCCCTTGTGATCGGATCACTTAACTGATTCCCACTATCGATTAACCCTTTTAGATGAAAGATATGTTCACCTAAAACGACTTCAACCTCAGCAAGCTGATGCAGGTTAAACGACTTCGCCTCAATGGTTTCAAATCGATGTTTCGAAAAATACCACACGAGTGGAAATCCAAATACAACCAACATCCAGCTGATTGGGCTTCCAATTGACGCATGAGGAAGCAGTCCCTCTGAGGTGATTGGAAGCTCTGATTGCCAAAAGAAATGGAGAGCAAACAATGCACCACCCGTCATAAATGTGACAAAATAAAACATGAGTAAGCCCTGGATATAATACGTAAAGCGTCTATACCCAAAAGCAACGAATATAATGAGTGCAGAATATACGAGTTTTGTCACAGGGTGGTAAAACCAATCTCCAATTGGCGTAAACATAAGAAAGACAATCAAGGACGCAACAAATGCACCGAATGTAAATCTGATTTTGGAATGGCGTCGTTTTAGAACAAGTGCAGTAAGTAGGAGTAGTAAATAGTCAATCAGATAGTTTAGTACCCAAATCACATCCAAATACAACGTCATGGGCATCAAACTCCTTCTGAATGTCTCTCAGTATAACTTTTCAATCATTTAATGTCTGTCAGTTCATGGCGAGAAAAGAGCGGTTATTTTAGGAAGTTTTAAAGGATTCTGTCACGCGGAAAATGGTTGGGGAAATCATTTGAAGTACGTAATCGAAGGATCATACTTTTAACGATACAACTAGAAAAAACCGAATGAATCCATTCATAGATTCACCCGGTTAAATCATATTTTATTCGATTATTAGTTATTGCGATTACGACGGTTACGCAGGAACGTTGGGATATCCAAAGTATCTGAGTGATCCGTTGTTGGTGCTTCCTGTTGAGGTTGTGAACGCTGTTGATACCTTTGTTCATTTTGCTGCTTAGCAGGCTCCTCTTTTTGTAGAGATGGTTTTGCTGGACGAGCTGACGACTGTTGTTTTGCATTTTCGTTATCATCAAAGCCAGTTGCAATAATCGTAATAACAATCTCATCTTTTAAGTTCTCATTAATAACAGAACCAAAGATCATGTTTACTTCAGCATCTGAAGCGGCAGAAACGATTTCAGCAGCTTCATGTACTTCATAGAGACTTAGGTTGTTACCACCAGTAATGTTCATTAAGACACCCTGTGCCCCATCAACAGATGTTTCAAGTAATGGAGATGAAATGGCCTTTTTCGCGGCTTCCGTTGCACGGTTTTCACCCGTTGCAATCCCGATACCCATTAGCGCAGAGCCTTTATCACTCATAATCGTTTTCACATCGGCGAAGTCAAGGTTAATTAAACCTGGTGTTGCAATGAGGTCAGAGATACCTTGTACACCTTGACGTAATACATTGTCTGCTTCACGGAACGCTTCAAGCATAGGTGTATTCTTATCAACCATCTCAAGTAAACGATCATTAGGAATAACGATAAGTGTATCTACTTTTTCTTTTAATGCAGCAATCCCGTTTGCAGCTTGATTGGAACGTTTACGTCCTTCAAATGTGAATGGACGAGTAACCACACCAACTGTTAGGGCACCGATCTCTTTTGCTACTTCAGCAATAACCGGGGCAGCACCTGTTCCAGTTCCGCCTCCCATACCAGCAGTAATAAAGACCATGTCTGCGCCTTGAAGAACTTCTTCAATTTGCTCACGACTTTCTTCAGCTGCCTTTTTTCCGATTTCCGGATTCGCTCCAGCTCCAAGTCCACGAGTAAGCTTGCCTCCGAGCTGATATTTCGATTCTGCTTTTGATAGATGAAGTGCTTGTGCATCAGTATTCACTGCAATAAACTCTACACCTTGAAGTCCATTTTCAATCATACGGTTTACGGCGTTACTTCCACCACCGCCAACTCCGATAACTTTAATCTGTGCCAGTTGTTCCATATCCGTTTCGAATTCCAACATGTTAAAATCCCCCTAATCGCCTGTCTGCCTGCTTGTATTAGTTACTCAAAAAATGACTTGAATAAGTCTTTCATTTTCGATTTTTTGTTTTGACTTTTTTCTTCGTATTCTTGTTCAATTGGTTCATGAGGTTGTTGTTTTTGTTGATTCCGACTTTGTCTTGAATTGTCTTCAAGATCTGTAACTGAAGCTGCAATTTCGCGCCCCTGTAACTTTACATTTCTGCTTGCGAATTGAATAAGTCCTACACTTGTTGTAAAGCGCGGTTCTCTTACTCCGATATAATCCGGAATCGCAATTCGTACATTTCCTCTAAGCAGGTCTTTTGCTAATTCTAACACACCTGGCAGCATCACAGTACCACCAGTTAAGACAAAGCCACCAGGGAAATCACGGAATCCTAAACGAACAAGCTCTTTAAAGAGTAGCTCAAAGATTTCTTCCATCCGTGGTTCAATAATGTGAGCTAATTCTTCTTGAGACATCGTTTGTTTTTCATTAGAGCCAATCGTTGTGAATGTAAATTGCTCTTCAGCATTCGCTTCGTCAACAAATGCCATACCGTGTTTTTTCTTAATTTTCTCTGCATCTTCTGTAGAAACCCTTAATCCAACAGCTATATCGTTGGTTAGGTGATCCCCACCGATTGGAAGAACCGAAACAGCCTGAAGTGCTCCTTGTTCAAACACTGAAACCGTCGAAGAACCTCCTCCGATATCAATGATACATACGCCTAAGCTTTTTTCGTCTTTTGAGACAGCAATTGACCCAGAAGCGAGTGATTGCAGGCAAATGTCTGCTATATCTAGTCCTGCACGTTCTACACAGCGCAGTAAGTTATGTAATACCGTTTTTGACCCTGTGATGATTGTTCCTTCCATTTCAAGGCGAACGCCAATCATCCCTCTTGGATCTGTAATTTCATCTAAGCCATCAACAATAAATTGTTTTGGAATGACATCAATAATTTCACGTTCAGGAGGGATCGAAACGACCTGAGCAGCATCAATGACTCTTCCAATATCTTCAGTACCAATTTCTCGATCGGGACTGGAGACCGCAACAACCCCATGACAAGGTTGAAGTTGCACATGGTTTCCATTTATTCCAACCACTACTTGCTTAATTTGCAAACCTACCATTCGCTCGGCTTGATCAACGGCTCGTTGGATTGATTGAACAGTTTCGTCTATATCAACGATTGCCCCTTTTTTAATCCCTTCCGATTCCGCTGTCCCGACACCAAGAACGTTAATCGTTTTGTTTGTAACTTCTCCAATGATCACTCGGACACTTGATGTACCGATGTCTAAACTGACATATGTTTCTGTGGTGTTCATTCTGCGGCACCTCCTTATCATTTAATCACAAGCTAGTTTCATATAGAATGAGAAGGTTATTGCCAGTTTATCAATTTAAAAGCGTTTAAACAGTAAAATGTCTTCCCTTTACTAAGATGAATATGTATACATTCAACACATAATAGGTGAGTTCCTGTTTATTCATTTTAATTAATTGATATCCAAACCTCTAATCCCATTTGCTTCTTCATTTCAAATTCTAGTTTAATTTGGAAACGATCATGTTGATCATAGTAGACTGATCATCATAAGCGTCAGTCCGTCTAGTACAAGTCTACACCAAGTTTGTTTACTAGAAAAGCGTAACCTACCGTCAATTCGCGGAAAACGTCCATTATTTTTTTAATAGGATCGTTTAAATAGAAATTGACCGCGTCTCAAGACCCGTATGAAGCCAATCGAGGTAGAACCCGTCCACTTATCATTTGTTTGGCATTTATTACATAAGTCAAAAATGCTTCAGAATGCCCAGAGGACTCCATGTACAGTGAGGATGTTTTCCCTATGACTGTCATCTGAAAATCTTAAATCCACCTACCTTAGTCGTGGTTAGCAATCCCCTATTCCTCGATCTCTTCTTCTTCATAATTTAAGTCCTCGAAATAAGGACTCATTTTCATGTGAAGGATTCCGTGTTTAGAGCGATCAACTTCTTTTGCAACAGAAGGGTATGGAGACATCCACTCTGAGAAATTATTCACGGATGTTTGAACGGTTAATCCATCATTCATATACAGACGAAGAGCTAAAGGGTCATCCTCAGTCGGAACAAACAGTATTTCAGATATTCGTTCTTTAATCTGATCAGATGTTTTCCCTAGTTCTTCCGCTAGTTTTTCAAGCTTAACGTTCTCATCCTCTGAGATAATGACCGGAGCATCTGATGGAATCTCTTCTTCTGGAAGGGCATTAAGCAATGAACCACTCTCAAGCATTGGTCGGTATCCATCCACTTGTTTCACATACCCTACTCTTGGATACTCCGTAATTGTAATTTCTACTGTATTCGGAAGTTTCCTTGAAAGCTCTGCTGTCGACACTTCTTTAAGGTCTTCAATCCTCTCAACACTTTCTGTTTTATGTAAATTCCAGATACTATCACCAGGAGAAAGATCACTCGCTTCAATGATTTCATCACGATCAGCCACTACGTTTCCTTTTACTTGTATAGTGTTAACCTGACTTAGTGGTGATTGAAAATAAATCATTAAGACTAAGAGAATAAAAAAGATCCCTAAGAATAACAGGAGTCTTCGGTTCGCCCGCTGTTTTCGTTGTTCCTTTAACGAAGGGATGCGGTCATTAACTGAAATCACTTTCTTGTCGCTCATGTTAACTCCCTTCTTAACATGTCCAATATCATGTCATGTTTCATTCCATTAAAAGTAGACGAGTGCATACAATTCTTCTTATATCGGTTATGTATATCATACATTTAAGAGTTTAAGCAGAATATTATCGTTGCGCCATTCTATTCTAGCATGAACACAGGTTTCAATACACTCGAAACCTGTGTGAGATCTTGTGATAAATTGGGCTTTTATGCTGAATTCCGTCTATTTTCACAACAAAAAAGAGCGGTGTCACTCACCACTCTCTTTTTTTACCATTTTGCATGTCTACTAATATTTAAAAGAATACCAATTGAAACAAGCATTAATGTGAGAGATGACCCTCCATAACTTAAGAGAGGAAGCGTAATTCCCGTTACTGGCATAAGCCCTGACACGACACCAATGTTAATCATCACTTGAATGGCGATCATTGTAACAATTCCTGCTGCTAGCAAACTTCCGTATAGGTCAGGAGCAGCGAGAGCCGCCCGTACGCCACGCCATAGTAAGATACCAAAAAGGAACAGAATGACGCAGCCTCCAATGAATCCAAGCTCTTCACTCAAAATTGCAAAGATAAAATCAGTTTGTGGTTCAGGTAGGTAAAAGTATTTTTGACGACTGTCACCAAAGCCAAGACCCATCAAACCTCCTGGACCAATGGCATAAAGAGATTGGATGATTTGAAACCCACTTCCAAGTGGATCACTCCATGGATCTAGAAAGGACGTAATACGTTGAATCCGATATGGAGCAGATGCGATTAAGCCAACAAATCCAGCTAATCCTACAACGCCTAACCAGACAAAGTGGCTGATTCGTGCCCCAGAAACAAAAATCATGACTACACATGTCCCAACCATGACCGCACCTGTACCCAAGTCTGGTTGAAGCATAATCAACGCAAAGGCACTCATCACAAGAGCGAGATTTGGGACAAGTCCTTTTTTGAAGGAGACTATTTTCTTTTGATTTTCAGATAAGTATCTGGCTAAAAAGATAGCCATTCCCATTTTCATAAATTCAGAAGGTTGAATTGAAAATGCACCCACACCAAGCCAGCTTCTTGCTCCTCCACGTACAAGCCCTACACCTGGAACGAGAACGAGAATTAACAGAAAAAAACATACAAGTAAAATAAGTTTTGCGTACGTTCTCCATGTCCAGTACTCTACTCTCATAATGAAAATCATGAGTGTGACTCCAACTACTGCAAAAAAGAGCTGTCTCTTCAAAAAGAAGAAAGAGTCTTCAAACCGATATTCTGCCCATGCCGCACTTGCACTGTATACCATAATGACACCAATGCACAGTAACGTTAGTGTCGTAAGCAACATGATATAATCCGGAGCCGATCTTGATTGTTTCATAAGACACCTCGATTACTTACTTAAGTCTATTCTTTACTCAACTTATGCTTGTACGAGTAGAAACATGTCCATTTTGTATGCAAAAATGCCTCTTGAGAGAACTCAAGAGGCATTGATTAATTCGGTAATTCATTAATTGCATGAATAAAGGCATGTCCACGTTCTTCAAACGTTTTAAACTGATCCCAGCTTGCACATGCAGGAGAAAGAAGAAGAACATCACCTTCACTGGATTCACGATAAGCCACATCAACCGCTTCGGCAAGTGTGCTGACCATTTCAAGAGTTGAAATATCTGTTTTGCGAACGGTCTCAGCAATCCGGTCTTTTGTTTCACCATATGTGATAACGGCCTTAACTCCTTGCAAGGAAGGAATAAGTGAGTCAAAGGAATTCCCTCGGTCAAGACCTCCAGCAAGTAAAATAACCGGTTTGTCAAATGCTTCTAAAGCTTTTGACGTAGCAAGAATATTTGTTGCCTTAGAATCATTATAAACCAATCGTCCATTTAGCTCTTTAACAAATTGAAGTCGGTGCTCCACTCCCCCAAATGTTTTTAAGACGAATTGGATTTGAGTTAATGTCGCTCCGGCAAGGATAGACGCCCCAATGGCTGCTAAAATATTTTCAATATTATGTTTTCCCGGAAGCATGATGTCAGATGTAGCAATGATTGGCTTTGAACGATAACGTACAAACCCGTCAACGACGTCAAGACCATTAGGTAGTTTCTCCGTTGTAGAGAAACCAATTTTGGTTGCATGACTTTTTTCTGCAATGTCTTTTACAAGTTCATCAGAAGCATTATAGACCAGATAATCTGATTCTTCTTGCTTTGCCTGAATTCGTGCTTTTGCAGCTACATAGTTATGTTTTGAACCGTGATAATCAAGATGAGCATCAAACAAATTCAGTAGGACAGAGATGGTTGGACGGAATTCATCTGTTCCCATTAGCTGGAAGCTGGATAATTCCATCACTATGATGTCATCCATTGTTGCTTGTTCAGCTACTTCACAAGCAACAACTCCGATATTTCCAGCAATCTGAGGTGTTCGCCCGCTATTCTTAAGCATTTCAGTAATAAGTGTAGTCGTTGTTGTTTTTCCGTTTGATCCAGTAATAGCAACGATGTCTGCTTCACTAATCTGATATGCCAGTTCAATTTCCGTTAAAATGGATATGTTCTTTTTCTCAGCTTCAACAAGCAGTTCATTTGAATAAGGGATCCCTGGGTTTTTAATGATAAAATCCAACGGACGATCAAGTAATGATAGTGGGTGCGAACCACAAATAACTTCGACCCCTTGCTCCATTAGCTCTTGAGCTTGCGGATTGTCATCAACTGACTTTCCATCATTTACAACCACAGTGGCTCCAAGCTTATGCAAAAGTCTGGCTGCTGCGTAGCCGCTTTTAGCAAGACCGATAACGAGAACTTGTTTTCCTTGATATTGATCTGTATGAACCATCTATAACCACACTCCTGTATAGATAGCCGCAATGGCAAAGACCATTCCCACTAACCAGAACGTTACAACAACACGCCATTCGGACCAACCTGATAATTCATAATGGTGGTGTAATGGACTCATTTTAAACACACGTTTCCCTCTTGTTTTGAAGGAAATTACTTGAATGATGACGGATAGTGTTTCAATAACAAATACGCCACCAACCAATATGAGCATCAATTCCATCTTACTGAGAATCGCAATTCCTGTAATGGCTCCACCTAGAGCTAAAGAGCCTGTATCTCCCATAAAGACCTTAGCGGGATGTGCGTTAAATACTAAGAAACCAAGAACAGCTCCAACTACCGCTGCGCTAAATAATGAAACATCAAGGAAGCCGGCACTCCAAGCTAGAATAGCAAAGGCACCAAACGCAATGGCCCCTGTTCCAGCAAGTAAGCCATCGAGTCCATCCGTTAAGTTAACAGCATTTGACGCTCCAACAAGCATGACAATGATTAAAGGCAAGTAGAAAAAGCCAATATCAAACGAAATATTTGTAGCGGGTATTGCTATTTCGGTTGAAAAACCAATCTGGATAAGACCTAAATAAAAGACTACAGCGATAATGAGCTGCCCTACTAGCTTTTGTTTTGATGTTAATCCAAGGTTATGCTTTTTCACTACCTTGATGTAGTCATCAACAAACCCTACTAACCCGTATCCGACAGTGACAATAAGTAATAAGATAATTTCTGGTGTTAATTGATTTGTACTAATTGTCACACCTAGAACGGTAGCTAGAATCGCTAAAACAACAACGATTCCCCCCATCGTAGGTGTACCGCTTTTCTTCTGGTGAGACTCTGGCCCCTCCTCACGGATGCTTTGACCAAACTTTAATCGTTTTAAAAATGGGATGAATATCGGCGAAAAAATGACCGCTACTCCAAATGAAATGATCAGCGTTAGAAGCAGAAGTTGTTCATTCATTTATTCATCTCCCCCTTCCCGCTTTCTGTTAAATAGTTAAGAATTGTTTCAAGCTTTAGCCCTCTTGAAGCTTTTAACAAGATGACTGTTTGTTCATTTAAGGATGGCTTAATTAAGGTTGCAGCCTCTTGAACCGTCGGCGCGTGATTCAATTTAATGGTGTCAGACCTTTGTTGTTTTTTAGTTGCTTCGTACAACCATTCTGCTTTGTCACCTACTGTGACGAGATGAGTGATCGGTGCTTCAACTGAATCAGCGATTTGTTCATGTAATGCTTTTTCATTTGCCCCTAACTCGTACATATCACCGAGTACCGCAATATAATGTGTAAATCCATCTAATTCCTTTAATGCGTCAATTGACGCTTTCATTGATGTAGGACTTGCATTATAGGCATCATTAATGATTAATTCACCATGATCACCAACCAGGCGCTCGAGTCTCATTCCACTTATCTTTACCTCTTCTAATCCCGCTTGAATGTGTGCAAATGATACACCCAATCCTTTAGCCAGGCTGGCAGCTAAAGCTGCATTTTTCACATTGTGCTTACCAAGCATAGGTAGTGTAAAATCTCCTACCGAATGTAATTTGAACTGAAACCCAGTTGAGTCCACTAAGACGTTTGTAATCTGGTTGTGATTATGCTGGTCAAACCCAACCGTACAAACATCTTCGCCTTTAAGCAGTTGCAGTAATGGTTCATCTCCATCTATGTAGAGCGTGCCCCCAGCTACTAGGCCGTCTCGAATTTCCGCTTTCGCTTTAGCAATCCCTTCTCGTGAACCAAGCTGTTCCATATGAGATTCGCCGATATTTGTAATGACTGCAGCATCGGGCTCAGATAATGTACTTAACAAGTGGATTTCACCGTACCCACTCATACCCATCTCTAAAATTAAATACTGACAATCAGCTGGCATACCAAGAATCGTTAAGGGTAAACCAATATGATTATTATAATTCCCCTGTGTTTTATATGTGGGACCTGCAAAGCTTAGAATCGAAGCGAGCATATCTTTTACAGTTGTTTTTCCATTGCTTCCGGTCACACCAATCACTTTTGGGTTAACCTCTTTACGGTAAAGCTTTGCAAGCTTCTGTAAAGCAAGTAGTGTATCCTCTACAAAATAGAGTTGAAAGTCAGTTGGAAGGCTTACAGGCACTGGCTCATCCTTTTGCCAAATAGCAGCCTGCGCTCCTTGCTCAATCGCACTCTCAATAAATTGGTGACCATCAAACCGTTCTCCACTAATCGGCACATATAATGCGTTCTGTTGCAACGTACGCGTATCAATAGACACACTGGTGTAAACAGTATTTTCATTATTAGTTACTCGCAGTGATAAGCTAACGGCTTGAATTAAACTGTGTGAAATACTCATAATGATAATCCTCTTATCGCTTCTTCAGCCACTTCTCGATCATCAAAATGGTGCTTAACACCAGCAATATCCTGATACGTCTCGTGTCCTTTACCAGCAATCAGAATGACATCTCCAGCTTCGGCTTGTTCGATGGCACGCGTAATGGCTTGTTTACGATCAAGAATCGTTTCAAAGTTATCAGATACTAACCCTTCAGTCATATCCTTTAAAATCAGCTCAGGATCCTCTGAACGTGGATTATCGGAAGTGAAAATGGCACGGTCCGCTTGCTTCACAGCAATTTCAGCCATTACTGGACGTTTGCTTGCATCTCGGTCTCCACCACAACCTACAACAACCGTTACTTGACCGTTCGTTAAGTCAGCTACTGTATCTAATACGTTTTTTAAGCTATCAGCTGTATGTGCATAGTCAACAATAACTGAAAATGGCTGACCACATTGAACTGGCTCAAAGCGTCCAGCAATTCCTTCAACACGTTCAAGACTATATTTAATTTGATCTAGCTTTAAGCCAGAAGCAAGTCCTGCTGCCACAGCTGCCAGTGCATTATACACACTAAACAAGCCAATAAGTTTAAAACGAACCTCTGTTCTTTCTCCAAATGCTTCTAATGTAAAGCTTGTGCCTTCTGGTGTTGATTTAATATCTTTTGCTCTAACATCACTCGCTTTGCGAATTCCATAAGTAATAACATCTGCAGTTGTTAATTGAGCCAATCTGGCACCTGAGAGATCATCAATGTTGATGACAGCTGTTTTTCCTTCATACGTGTTACCTAACTGAGAGAATAACAAGCTTTTAGCAAAAAAGTATTTTTCCATTGTTTCATGATAATCAAGATGATCGGGCGTTAAGTTTGTAAACACAGCAATATCAAAGTCACACCCTCTGACTCTTCCATGATGAAGTGCATGAGAAGACACTTCCATTACTGCTGTATCAATTTTTGCTTGAACCATGTTATGAAATGTCTTTTGCAACACAAGCGATTCTGGCGTTGTATTTGCCGTATCAAATGTTGCGTCACCAATCTTCGTATACATCGTTCCAATTAAACCAGTTTGCTGCTTGGCATCACGAAACATTTGATCAAGTATATGAGTTGTTGAAGTCTTACCGTTGGTTCCCGTCACCCCAACAAGCCGTAGCTTCTTTGTGGGCTCATCATAGAATTGACTGGCAATCCGCGCCATTGCACGCTTAGCATCATCTACTAGAATTAATGGCACCGAGACGTCAAGAGACCGCTCAGCAATGATTGCGGCGGCTCCTTGGTCAATTGCTTTTTGGGCAAAATCGTGTCCATCAACGGTGTACCCTTTTATACATATAAAAAGGGATCCTGGGGTTACATTTCTTGAGTCCATCTCTACTTGCTGTATTTGAATTTGTCTCTGCTCAGGCGTTAGTTCGCTTGTTATACGCAGCGGTCTAAGCAGTTCGTCTAATGTCATCATTTTAAGTCCCTCTCATTCACTGCAATAAGCTGTTTTCTTTTCAGTCAAACATTCATGTTTACCCTTATCTGAAAACATACAAACTATATTTTAGTCGTTTGCGTCCGATTTGTCACCCATGTAAATTCGAACTGTTGATCCTGCTGCTACTTTACTCCCAGGCAGAGGAGCTTGCGTGACCACAACTTCTCCTTCTCCTGACGCATCTAGTCTTAGATCCATGTATCCTTCATGAATTTCTCGTCTCGTCCGCCCGACTAAATCAGGGACTTCCATAATCGGTTCATCATTCCATGATACTTTTTTCTCAATTTGTTCCGTTCTCTTTTCAACCCCCATTGCAGCTAAACTATCTCCAATGATATTACCTACAATTGGTGCGGCTACAATGCCTCCAAATTGCAGGGTATCTTTCGGATTGTCAACTGCAACGTAGACGACGATTTCAGGATCATCTGCTGGTGCAAACCCAATAAACGAGACAATATGATTATTTTCAAGATATTTTCCGTCTTTTGCTTTTTGAGCGGTTCCTGTTTTCCCCCCAACACGGTATCCATCCACAAATGCTCCTTTACCGGTTCCAAGTGCGACAACGGTTTCCAGTGCATGTCGGACTTCTTTGGAGGTTTCCTCTGAAATCACTTGTCGTTTCATATAAGGAGATTGCTGCTTAACCACTTCTCCAGTAAGAGGATCGACCCACTCCTTACCAATAAACGGTTTATATAAATACCCTCCATTTACTGCCGCAGATACAGCTGTAACTTGTTGAAGCGGAGTAACAGCAACCCCTTGACCAAATGCAGTGGTAGCTTGTTCGAGTGGTCCGACACGATCTCGATTAAATAGGATTCCCGTTCCTTCTCCTTGCAGGTCAATACCCGTCTTCGAACCAAATCCAAAGTCCTCAATGTAATCAAACAACTTATCTTTTCCAAGTCTTTCACCAAGTGTAACGAAACCAGGGTTACACGAATTTTGAACGACTTCTAAAAACGTTTGTTGACCGTGGCCACCTTTTTTCCAGCAGCGCAGTCGATGTCCTGACACTTCAATGTAGCCAGGATCATAAAACTGATCATGCTCTAGGTCCACTTTCCCCTCTTCTAATGCCGCCGCAAGCGTAATAATTTTAAAGGTTGATCCTGGCTCATATTGCATCCAGACTGGTTTATTTTGATTATATATTTCAGGCGAAACCTCTTGGAAGTTCTCTGGATTATAGTCTGGACGACTGCTCATACCGAGAACCTCTCCCGTTTTAGGATTCATTGCAATAGCCATAGCTCCATCAGGATTATAGGTTGCCTCTGCGATATCAAGCTCTCGCTCCATAATCGTTTGCACCCGACTATCAATCGTTAAACGCATATCCAATCCGTTTATAGGTGCTTCGTACTCATCAGCAAGGTTTGGCATCCGACTATTTTTAGCCGTGGAGAAAAAAGATACATGTCCTTGCTGACCCTTCAGTTCTTCGTCGTAATATAATTCAAGTCCTGTTAAACCTTGATTGTCTATTCCTGCAAAACCTAGTACATGAGAAAGATAGCTTCCATGTGGGTAATGTCTTTTGCTATCTTCGGCAATAAATACACCTGGTAGTCTTAGGTTACGAATTTCACTTGCTTTTTCTTTACTTATTTTCTGACCCTCAGGTCTGATCCATACTCTTGATTCAGATTTTGTTAATTGTTCGAGTAGCCGACTCTTATCCATATCAAGAATAGCCGCAAGACTTTCTGCGCTTTGATCAGGGTCTTCAATTTGCCTAGGTACCACGAGAACGGAAGGAGCACTTACATTCGTTGCGAGCACCTCATCATTTCGATCACGGATTTCTCCTCTTTTCGGTTCAAAAGGGATCACACGACTCCACGAGTCCATCGCTAACTGAGTAAGCTCTTCCCCTTTTACAAATTGAACGTATCCTAATCGACCAGCAATGATTAGAAAGACTGCTAGTCCTACAATTAATATCGCTATAAGTCTTTTTCTCACCGTTGTCTGAGATACTCTCATACATACTCCCTCCGATTCTAAACATCTGACAAGCCCATGCTTGTATCAGCTTATGAAAAGGAGAGAGCGAAAAGAACTTACACGCTAAAACTATTCATTACTTTCTTCTTCAATCTCAGGTTCAAGATCGATTTGTTCTTCATCAGTTGCCTCTTCTTCATTAGGCATTTCGGGATCAGTTGAGAATTCCGCTTGAATCTCTTCACCCGATTGAACTGCTTCACCAGGGGCCGGTGATTGATTCCTTAAAAATCCATTGCCCTCTTGATTAAGCTTCAAATCAAGGGCGGCCGTTACTTTAAGTACATCTCTTGTAGACCATCCCGAGAGATCAGGAAGTGTATACGGACCATCATCTGCAACAAGAATGACTTTTTCACCATCAAGTAAGCCAGTTTCCGCCTGCGGCTGTTGCGTGAGCACTTTTGAACCCGAGCCAAGAACTGTTACCTGCATATTCTGTTCTTCTAAAATAGCCATCGCTTCTTCAATAGACGATCCTTCAAATTCGTCCATTTGATACCCTGCTTCGGTTTCTTTTTTCACCTCTTCAACGGTTGGAGCAATGTTCAAGTAATCCAGGCTCCGTTGCATAATGGTATTAAAAATTAATGCAACAGGCTCACTTCCGATCTCAAAATCATCGAGCTGCGGACGCTCCACAGCCACATAAACCATCACTTTCGGATCATCCTCAGGTGCCATACCCATAAATGAAAAGAGATTGTTACCATGGCCTTTCATGTAGCCTGGTCCTTCATCATTTAATATTTGAGCCGTTCCTGTTTTTCCCGCAATATCAAAACCAGCAATCTGATAAGCGTTACCAGTTCCCTCCGGTTCACTAACAACTTCTCCCATAAGCTTACGTACTTCTTTTGCCGTTTCTGCACTTATTGGCTGACCAACCTCTGTTGGTTCGTTTTTCTGGATGACGGTATCCGAATCATGCTCCGTAATCGAATCAATGACATAAGGCTTCATCATTTTTCCATCATTTGCAATAGCTGTTGCCGCTTGGATAATTTGAATCGGCGTAACAGCTGAGCCTTGACCAAATGAAGTAGTCGCAGCATCGGATCTTCCATTTTGTGCAATTAAACTATCTGTCTCATTCGGAAGATCAATTCCTGTTTTATCAAAGAAACCAAACTTGTGCCAGTAATCATACAGTTTATCTGGACCTAGTTTGTCTAATGCCAAAATCATCATGGCAACATTTGATGAACGAAGGAATCCCTCTCTAAAAGTAATCGAACCCCAACCACCTTGTTTATGGTCGCTAATTTTCGACTCTGAATCTACTTGGTAGCTTCCAGATTGATAGTGTTCTTCGCTATCCCAGACTCCTTCTTCAATACCCGCCGCAACGGTAAACATTTTCATCGTTGACCCTGGTTCAAACCGATCGGAAACAGCATAATTTGTGTAATTCTCCACCGACTCATATTCGTTTGGATTAAAGCTTGGACGATTACTCATCGCAAGAATTTTACCCGTTTTTGGATCAGCGACAATTGCCGTCATTTTCTTCGGAGAATAGTCTTCTTCAACTTTAGTCATCACTTGTTCGAGGGCAATTTGAATGTTTGAGTCAAGCGTAAGATGAATGTCGTTTCCATCCTTAGCTGGCGTAATTGTATCATTTGGATTAGGCAAAGGATTGCCCTTATGGTCACTGTCATATTTGATGGTGCCATTTTCAGGGCTTAAATACTCATCTAGGCTTCGTTCAAGACCCATACGCGCTTCTGCCATATCTCTTTCCGTGTAGCCAATAACATGCGATGCATATACCTGTTTAGGATAGTATCTCCTTGGCTGCTTCGTAAAAAGAATGCCGTCTAATTGTAAATCTCTAATTTCCGTCATTTTTTCATAGGAAAGATTTCTTGCTCCGGATCCCAATTCCACTTGAAACTTATCATCCTGTTCTAGCATCCGTTTTAGATCATTTGTTTCCAGACCAATAAGAGGCGCTAATTCTTTAGCTGTTTCCTCTGGATCTCTTACATGGCTAAGCTGATCTTTAGCTAGAACGGCATATACACTATACGATTGCAATTGTTCGGCAACCGCGTCACCACTCCGGTCATAGATCGTTCCTCGTTTTCCTTCAATAACCTGACTTTTTTGCCACCGCTGCTCTGCAATGGCAGTAAGGTCCTGACCTTTGACTTCTTTTGCCGCTTGTATGTACGCAATACGACCGCAAAGGACTAAGAATAAAACTAAAAAGCAAGTGAGCAGCATTAAAGCGCGTTTATTTGTTACAGCTCGTTTAATATCCATTGCTGAGCTCCTTTCTACTCTTGTCTGATGCTTGTTCTATAAAAAAACTAGTTCATGTAATGAACTAGTTTTTGTTTACAACTTCTACGTTTTCAGCATTTAATTCAAAACCATTCTCTTTTGCGATACTGAATAAACGTTCAGGGTCACGAGCTTCCACTACTTGTAAATTCAAACCTTCATTCACTTGTGTTTGTTGTGTGATCGCCTGTTCAATTTCATGATTTTGTTTATTTAAGCTATAGATAGACACGTAATTATGTACAACAAATCCTGATAGTGCGAGCAATAGCCCGGCAATCATGAGCGCTATCAATTTTTCTCCCAGTGTAATTCTTGCTCTGGAAGTGCGAATAACCTTTTTTGTTTGTGGTGCTTGTTTCGGTTGTTGATTTGGTTGATAATTCGGTTGAATTTGTCGTGCAAGCATGGTGTGTCCCCCTTATACATTCTTTTGTGCAATACGCAATTTTGCTGATCTGGATCGATTGTTTTCATCGAGCTCTTCTTCACTTGCTACAATTGGTTTTCGTGTGATGATCTTCATTTTGGGTTCAAATCCTTCAGGGATGATTGGAAGACCCTTCGGTAGATCCGGCATTTTAGACCATTCTTTAAACATTTGTTTGCATAAGCGATCTTCTAATGAATGAAACGTAATGACACAAAGTCTTCCCTCTTCATTTAATAGATCATAAGAATCCTGCAGAGCTGTTTCGAATGCACCTAATTCATCATTAACTGCAATTCGTATGGCTTGAAATGTTCGTTTAGCAGGATGACCGCCTGTTCTTCTTGCCGGAGCAGGAATAGCATCCTTAATGATTTCAACCAGTTGACCTGTTGTCTGAATTGGCTCAGTCTCACGAAAAGCCTCAATCTTTCTGGCTATTTGTTTGGCGAATTTTTCCTCTCCATAGCGTGAAATGATTGAAAAAATCTTGGCAAAGGGCCACTCATTCACAACATGATAGGCAGAAAGTTCCGCTTCTTGATTCATTCTCATATCAAGTGGAGCGTCTTGGTGATAACTAAATCCTCTTTCGGCTTGATCAAGCTGAGGTGATGACACACCTAGATCAAATAAAATGCCGTCCACTTTTGTCACATTTCGATCATCTAGCTCCTCACGGATATGACGGAAGTTTGCTTGAATCAACGTGTAACGACCTTCATAGCTACTTAATCGTTCATTTGCAGCTTTAATCGCTGTCACATCCTGGTCGAATGCGTATAAATGTCCGCCATCAGTTAGTTGCTGGACAATTCGTTCACTATGTCCTGCTCCACCTAGCGTACAATCCACATACGTACCATTTGGTTTAATATGTAAGCCTTTAATTGATTCTTCTTTTAAAACGGTAAAATGATTAAACAAGGGTTCACCTTCTCTTCTTAAGCTTAGCTTAAAGATCAAAGTCTGTTAGATTCTCAGAGATCTCAGCTAAAGACTCCTCGGATTCACCCACATAGTGTTCCCACATCGATTGACTCCATACCTCTACTCGATTTGAGACGCCAATGACTACGCACTCTTTCTCAATCTGAGCATACTGACGCAGCGGAGCGGCTAAATTTACCCGACCTTGCTTATCTAATTCACATTCTGAGGCACCAGAAAAGAAAAAGCGGGTAAATGCACGAGCATCTTTTTTGGTGAAAGGAAGCGTTTTAAGCTGTTCTTCAAGCTTGGTCCATTCTTCGTAAGGGTAGACAAACAAACATTTATCAAGTCCACGGGTCACAACAAAAGACTGACCTAGTTCCTCGCGAAACTTCGCAGGAATGATCATTCGGCCTTTTTCATCTACATTGTGTCGGTATTCGCCCATGAACATGTTTTTCGGTCCCCCCCACTAACTATCAATAACTTACCACAACCCCCCACTTTTCACCACTATCTTTTCGTAAGTTTCTCCACAAAACAAAAAAAATCCTGCCTAAGGCAGAATTTTTTTGAATTTTTATTTGTATTGTGAGAAAAAACCTTATAAAAAGAGTAGCTTGTGCTCCCCATTTACAGCAATCGGCTGATTGAAAAGTTGTTTTAAACCACTTTGTCCCACAATGTTTATTAAAATAATGGGATGTAGGATACGCTCCTGTGGAGAGCCCAATGGTTTAAGCCAGAAGATTGCTTCTTCAAACTGCGAAATCGCATGTTTGTGGGTTTCTTCTATATGACGATGTAATCTTGATTCCAGAAATTGAATTTGATCCATAAGAAATGTTGCATTTTTTTCACTCATCGCATGCAACGTAGGATCCATCTGCTCTGCCAGTTCACGTAATGGAGCGTGTACCTGATGTACATTTTCCTTCACCTGATCAACAATCTCCTCAATTGGGTACGAATGCTGAGCTTTAATCCACTCTTGTTTTAGATATTCACTCTCTTCTCCAAGAAGTGTTTCATATGAATAATCGACTCCATCCACCCATTTTTGGACAGACCTAGGAACAATCGTCATTTGAATTCGTGGAATTAAAGGAGGCATCTTCCACTCAAATTGATTAAAAACAGGTTTAAGCGTTCCCCAATAGGCAAGCTCACCAGGTCCAGGTATAAAAGCAAGCACCGGTAGTACCCATTCTTGCATAAGTGGCCTTGTTATTACATTATTACTAAAACGTTCTGGCTCTGCTTTAAGTATGGACAGCAGTTCTTCTTTTGTGAAGGATTGCTCTCCACTTCTACAGGAGAAGTGTCCATCCTCATAATCAAGGCGCACTCTTTTTTGATCAACGCTTAAGAAAAGATGTGCATTCTCTTCATCTGTCACAATCGGAGCTTGGTACCCCTTTTGAACAAACTGAGACAATCCTAATTGTTGATTTGTTTGAAGGGCATCCATCTTTTCAATGATTTCTTTGAAAAAACCACTTTCAAGTTGTCGTAACTCAGGATGATGTGCATCAACAAACACGAGTCCTTCTTCTTGGAAAAAGTAATTCATCAACTTTATGAAAAAGTCTGTATATGTGCGGCACGTTGTCGCAGCCTGTTGAATCCTTTCAATCAGCTCACAGGTATAATCTGTTTCAGGTAAGGTTTCAAAAACTCCTTCAAGCCATTTGAATAATTCTTCTTTAGGTAAGTCCTTTTCCGAAGCAGAACATTGAAGATCTTCATCTTCAATTGGATGCTTCCGCCACTTTCCGCCCTTTTCTTTAAAAACAAAACGAATTTCCTCGAAATCATGATCCTCACCGGCAACCCAAAATACAGGAACAACAGGGATCTTTAAATCTTTTTCTTGTTGTTTGGCAGAAAGTACTACCGTTAGCGCTTTATATAAGGTGAATAAAGGCCCTGTTAAAAGGCCTGCTTGCTGTCCACCAACAATAGCTACAGCGTCTTCCTTATGCAATTTTTTAATATTCTCGATTGCCGCATCCGGATACTCAAGATCTTTATGCGTTTTTAAAAGGTGAGTCACTAACTCTTCTCGGTCCATGCCACGATTCGATCGATTTGCCAATTCATCCGCACGTTTTTTTAGCCAATCCGTTGATTCATATGTATAATCAAACAGCTCATTTAGCTCTGTTCGTTGATTAAGATAATCACGATAAAATCCGGCAGGAGGGTTTAGATGTATTTCTTTTGTTTCCATATATGACGAATCCCTTCCTTTGTTAGTCAATTCACGATGTTGTTCTTCACTCTTATGCTTAGACTTTCTTATCATAGCAAAAGTAGATGGCAATACCAAACAGAATGAACTTAAACAAATGAGAAAATGCTTCGGAGGAGTCCATATCCACTAAGTAAAATATAAATGGTCACAAAAATAAGGAAATTCAATCTCCAGATTCCTTTAAAGAGCTTTGTTGCATAGAAATCATCCATCACATTCCAATAAATAATGGTAAATGCGATCGCAACCGCAAAAAATAAAGCGAGCACAAGCCAGACCGATGTTGGGTCCCACAGCTGATCCATAATATAGTAAACAGCCGCCATAAACAGGATGGCAGACCAATCACTCGCCCATTTGATTGCTTTACGCTTTTGTTTCGTCAGCTTCACGGTTGTAATATAAATTAAATACCAGCCAAATGCTGGAATTGTGACAACGGTGGCAACAAAAGCTGCTACTGTACTTGTTACCATAGATGCTTCACCTCTAATCAGTCTCTTATTGTCGGTAGGATTGTTCGCGGTTCATTAACGCCTGATACAGAAAAGAAATAGTAGGAAGAGATCGACCAACTATTTGGGCTCTACGAAGTAAATAACCTAAAATGGCGTCGACCTCTGTTTGCCTCTCTTGTTTTATATCGATAAACATAGACGAAGTGTTTTCTGCCGTCTGTTTGCAAACAGAGAGCACATGAGTCCAGACTTTCTCCATATCAGGTTCAAGAGGATGAAGAGAAATAGCCTCATCAAATACGGACCTCATGAGGTGGTTCAGCTCATGAGATTCAAGCAGCTCTCCATTTTTTTTACCTATTAAGGCTGTGATTGGATTAATACACGCATTCACTACTAATTTCATCCAAAGAAGCTCTTCCCACGTCTCCTTTTCGAAAATAGGGAATTCACTTGATTGAATCGTATGTAACCAATGAGTTAACGTGTTTGAACGCGCCTGGAACATCGCCCAATTTAACTCCCCTACCCCTGTATGTTGAACGGTTGTTTGATTGATGCGAACAGCCCCGTGACTAATGGTGGCAAAAGCAATGGTTGGATCATTAAGCCTCGACGCAATCTCAACGTGAGCCATCCCGTTTTGTAAAAAAAGATAGCTTTGATCATTCTTTTTTTTCCTTACGATCTCCTGCATCATTGGTTCTAAATCATAGGATTTGACTGCAAACACACACACATCAGCTTCTTCTACTTTTGCTTGATTCAGTTGAATGCTATCGATTTGAATCGTTTCAGAAAAATCTCCACGAATAAGTGTTAGCCCTTTACGCTTTAATAGATCTGCCTGAGCCTCTGTTCTAGTACAAAGAGTGACTTCATTATTGTTTTTTCGTAAGTAGGCTGATACTAAAAGCCCAATAGCGCCCCCGCCTATTACATAGATTTTCATAATACCCCGTCCTATCCTTACCAATAGTTGAATTGTACCATATCCTTCAAAATAAATAGATCTTTTTTAGTGGATTTAATGACGTATGCGGAATCGTTATTAATGCGTTTTCAGATTGTTTATGTTAGAATAATGAAAACGCATTCTTATATTTTTAGGAGGATTTATTATGAGCAAACCAGTTGTTGAACGTCTTCTAGTAAATTATAAAACATTAGATGAATTTAAGAATTTCAGAGAGTTTGGTGCTGCAGAGCTCTCAATGAAAGATGATTTGAATGCTAACATTATAGAAAATGATAGTGAATCTCCGTTTTACGGAATATATTTCGGGAAAAAGCTTGTTGCTAGAATGAGCCTCTACCGGATTGACAGCCGTTTTGACCAATATTTTGATCCACCTCAGGACTACTTTGAATTATGGAAGCTTGAAGTGTTGGAGCCTTACCGTAACCAAGGATATGGTCAAGCATTGGTTGAATTTGCAAAGAGCTTTGGTTTACCAGTTAAAACAAATGCTAGACAAGCTTCAAGTGAATTTTGGGAAAAAGCTGGTTTTGACTCTCTTACGTACGACCCAGCTCGTGATCGCGGGGAAAGTCCTTATGTTTGGTTCCCAGAGGGTGTTATTGAACAGGAGCAACAAACTGCTGCGGCAACGGAGCAAGACTGAACCGAATATTTACACCAAAAAGGCAAATGTCTCTTAAGTAGACATTTGCCTTTAACTATTTACTACACGTTTACATCGTTCGTTCAATCGGATGATCCCTTGTAAATTTTCTTGCCCGATCCATTATTGTAAGGAGCGCCTTATAATCTTGAGTAATAAGGTCCTTATCGCGTGCAAGCTGCTCCAGCTTTTCTCTTAATTGCTTATTTTCCTGTTTTAACGCATCTACTTCGAGTGACCCTTTTGCTTCTTGTGTTTGTTCATACGATTGTAAAAACGTAATAACATCACGTAAGTTTAACTCTTGCCGAGGGGCAAAAGGGGCAGACTCCGCAATGACTTGTACATCCTCTTTTACTTGAACCACTGGTTCTGAATCTGAGCTTGTTTTTTGTTTCTCAACTTGAGAGAAGGATTTTTTACCCTTTTGCTTTTTAGCCAACGCAACAGCAGATTCATATTTTTTTCGGATGGTTGAATTCCAACGGAACCCACATGCTGCACTTGATCTTGATAATTTTTTGCCGACTTCTTCAAAGGCAGCTAGCTGAGTACTTGATTCGCGAATGTGTCGTAACACGACTTCGGCAAGTAACAGATCCTCATCTTCAGACCACGCATCTTGTCGAGTGACTACCATGTTCATCTCTCCTTTTAGATCATATGCTTTCTTATGTCTATGCAAATTAAGTGTTAGATAGACTAGGAACTAGTATTCAGTTATATCCTTTTTTTCTCTAGTCTATTCACTCTACTTCACATGGGAGCAACACGATAAAAAAACCCCTAAGGCATAATACCTTAGAGGTCTTTTTCAAACATTATTTTGTTACTTTTTCACCTTTGTAAGAACCACATTCTTTACAAACGCGGTGGCTAAGTTTCATCTCGCCACACTCTGCACATTTCACCATGCCAGGGACAGCTAGTTTCAAGTGCGTACGACGTTTTCTTTTAGCGGTTTTAGACGTTCTTCTAAATGGTACTGCCAATATTCCCACCTCCTTAAAAAAATCAAACAATCAATCATTCATCGACTCGTTACGACTTATCAAAAAACTTGGCTAAATCAGCCATACGCGGGTCAATTCGATCCTTTTGTGACTCTTCAGTCACAAGCTCCCAATCTTTACCTGAAGGTGGAGCCAATGGTTCTGCACCCTCTTCAGCATAGACCTGGAATGGAAGTTCTAAAAGAATTCGCTCTTCCAGAATAGGAGTTAGATCAATCTCATCATCAAGAACCAAATGAACTTCATCCCTATCTGAGATATCAGGCATAACCGATCCCTCAGGTAGAAAATGTTCATCAAAGCTAATTGATAGTGGCCACTTCACATCTGCAAGGGTTCTTGCACATGGCAGAGTCAACTCTCCCTCAAGCTTTAAAGAAAATGTAATGAGATTTGCCGGATACGTCACTTCTCCAGTTACCCGGATCATTGTCATATCACGAATATCATTACTCTCTTTTAATAACTGATCAAAGCGAACCGACTCATCAATAGGAAAGGTCTTATGCTTAGCTGCTTTTAGTTCACGCAGCGTCCATTTCATGATAAACCACCTCTAAGGCACAAAAGTAATTATAGATCTGACACTAATGAATGTCAACCTTTTTTCTTTACAGTTTAATGCGTATACTAAGATTAGTTCCTTCATTAGAACTACATCTATTCTAGCATGTCAGATAACCCGAGTAAAGGAGACCGTCCATGCAAAACTCAACGAGCAACGTAAAAGCTGTTGGAATGGTTGTCGAATACAATCCGTTTCACAACGGACATCTGTATCAGCTCCAGCAAGCAAAAAAAGATACTGGCGCTGACGTGGTTGTAGCTGTTATGAGTAGCTCCTTCCTGCAACGAGGGGAACCTTCACTACTCTCTAAGTGGTCTCGTACAAAAATGGCTTTGGCGAGTGGTGTAGACCTTGTGCTGGAGCTTCCTTATGCTTATGCTACTCAAAAAGCAGAGACTTTTGCAAAAGGAGCCATCTCCATCTTAACTGCAGCTGGAGTTGATTATCTTCACTTTGGTAGTGAATCCGGCTCTATTGAAGAATTTCATGAGTTAGCAAAGGTGATGCAACAGCATGAAGAGGAATGGGATCTGTTAGTCAAAGAAAAGATGAGTAATGGTCACAGCTACCCGCGTGCCGCATCTCTTGCATTTAGCCAATTAGGGGCAGAGACCACTCTATCTCTTGAGCAACCAAATAACATCCTAGGCTACCATTATATAAAAGCCATTAACGACCAACACTCATCAATCATTCCATATACAACAAAGCGAATCGCTGCAGGATATCATGATCGCACGATTACCTCGCACTCCATTGCCAGTGCGACAAGTATAAGAGAAGCCATTTTCACTGCTGAGGAGCAGACAAATCTTGTGAAACAAGTGATGCCCCCTCCCTCCTATGCTGAACTAATGAATTACTCACAGACTACACATCAGCTTCATAACTGGGAACATTACTTTCCGTTTTTACAATACAGAGTCTTAAGTTCTTCTAAAGATGAACTTGCTTCCATTTATGAATGTGTAGAAGGCTTAGAATATCGTGTAATGGATACGATTAGCAAAGCCCAGACCTTTCAAGATTGGATGAATTCATTAAAAACAAAACGGTATACATGGACTAGATTACAGCGCTTAGCCACTCACATACTAACTCATACAACAAAATCTGAGCTAAACCACATACACACTTCTCCCCTGCCTTATATACGGCCACTCGGGATGAACGAACGCGGGCAAGTATATCTCCGCGCACTTAAAAAGAAAGCGTCTGTTCCGATATTAAGTCGATTCGCATCATCCACCGATATCCTTGCCACGATCGAACTTAGAGCCTCAAGAGCTTATCTCGCACCACTTTCCCGTGAAGTGCGACAAAGGCGAATGGACGAGGAATTTAAAGCCCCCATACGATTCTAGTATCCTAGAAGTATGGGGGTTGCTCATTTCCCTTCCTTATTGTCTGGGAGTTCCTCTAAAAAACGTAGTGCATCCTCTATCGTTTGGACCGGAATCACCTGCATATCTGTCCCGATATCTTCTGCAGCATGTTTCGCTTCCTCATAATTTGTTTCATTTTGTCCGCTTGCATCAGGTGCAAAGAAATACTGAGCCCCCGCCTTATCTGCTGCAACAACCTTTTGAGATGCTCCACCAATTGGTCCAACTATCCCCTGATCATTAATCGTGCCAGTACCAGCAACGAGGTATCCGTGCGTAATATCCTCATCTACAAGCTGATTATATATTTCAAGTGAATACATGAGTCCAGCAGAGGGTCCTCCAATATCTGTTTCATTAATCGTCACACTCGGCGAGAACGTCACATCTCGATCGGTTACAGGTGAAAGAATTCCTAGCCCAACTCGCCCTTCCTCCACTTCATATTCATCTGGAAAGGACTGAAAAGCTAATTCAACCGTTTGTGGTTCCCCGTCACGTGTCACAGACAATGTAACAACATCATCCTTAGAATACCCTTCTAGAAGGGTAAGCAATTCCTCTGCCGTGTGAGTAGGCGTACCATTCACTTCCGTAATTAAATCACCTGTTTTAAGTTCTTTCGCCGCAGACATTCCTTCAATGAGATTGGTTACAAGAACACCACGGTATTCATACGTTACCTCTGCATCAGCTTGTTCGTACGCTGCAATCTTTGCATTCTCCTGGGAACCTGACATTAACAGTCGTTGTCTTTCATGATAATCTGAATCCGTTTCGTCGGAACTTCTCACTTGCTCTTCAGGGAGGATATGCCTATATGAGCTTAAGAGCGACCAAACGTAATACAAGGGGGTGGCCCTTGCCATCTCAACCGTTGTCAGCATAAATGCTCCTTCTTCGACTCCATTTGTTCCTTCTACCGTAATCATACCGTTTAGCTCCTGAGCAATTCCAGGTTGCGAATAGTAATAAGGAAGCTTAATCAGATTCAACAGTAGGACAAGAGCTAAAACAATAATGTATCGTTTTCTAATTAAAGGTTTTTTCGGTTCATTCATATGGATCTCCTCCTAGCAGGACGTCATTGCTCATTGATTCATTGGTCTATTTCAACTGTTCCTACGTATAGTAGAGAATACGTAAGAGACAAGCTCAAGGGGGAGAAGACGTGCCAGTTTTAAAAACATGGTTATTTAGTGGGACAGCAATCTTAATGGCATTTGCCTTGATCATGTTCCCCAAAGAAGCTCTTGAGGCATCACTAAATGGTATGGGAATGTGGTGGGACGTTGTCTTTCCTTCCTTGTTACCTTTTTTCATCCTATCCGAATTACTCATTGGTTTTGGCGTGGTTGCCTTTCTCGGAACCATCCTCGAACCGTTTATGCGCCCCATCTTTAGAGTACCTGGAGCCGGAAGCTTTGTTTGGGCCATGGGGCTTGCTTCAGGGAATCCCGCCGGTGCCAAGCTTGCAGCAAGGCTTCGTCAACAAGAAAAAGTCACTCGTGTAGAAGGAGAACGTTTAGCTGCTTTTACCAATTCCTCTAATCCACTCTTTCTTTTTGGTGCAATTGCTGTAGGCTTTTTTCATAATCCAGCTCTTGGCTTACTTCTTGCTGCCGCTCATTATTTAGGTAATATTCTTGTTGGCTTATCTATGAGGTATTATGGCAGGAAGGAAGAAAGAAATGAGCGTTCTATTGAAACACGGAGTCGATTCTCTTTAAAAGAAGCGTTCTCGCGCATGCACATGGAGCGAATTCAAGATGGTCGGCCGATCGGAAAACTTTTAGGAGACGCCGTTCAATCCTCTGTTCGCACCTTGTTACTTGTTGGTGGCTTTATCATTTTATTTTCAGTCGTTAATAAAATGCTTTCAATTAGTGGCTTTACTGACCTTTTCGCTCAAGGCGTCTCTTGGTTATTTTCCCTTTTTCAGCTTTCCTCTCAATTAAGCATGCCCTTTATATCCGGTTTATTTGAAATTACGTCCGGTGCTCACTTACTTTCAACTGCAGATGCCCACCTTTTAGAAAAAGTAGTGGTTGCCAGCTTTTTTATTGCGTTTGGCGGTTTTTCAATTCAGGCTCAAGTAGCGAGTATTCTTTCAGAAACAGATTTACGCTTTAGACCGTTCTTTATCGGTCGCGTACTCCATGGATTTTTTAGTGCTGCTTTAATTCTACTACTTTGGAAGCCACTTTATGTAAATCGAACGGTACATGAAACCTATTTTCCTAGTTCCACTCACTTGCAATCAAACGTAGAAATACTAGTGACTGGTTGGAATCAATGGCTCCAGCTTTCACCTTTTGTAACTCTTTTTGGTCTTGTTCTCTATGTAGCGCTGAAAGCACGTAGCCAGATGATTCTCAGCTATAAGTAGCGATTAGTGCTTTCTCAACCGCCTCTGGAACGAGCTTGCTAAGAGGTTGCCTATACTTTGCCGCTTCCTTCACAATCGTAGAACTGATAAAAGCAAGCTCTGCGCTGGTCGCCAAAAAGTACGTTTCCACTTCAGGAGCAAATTGCCGATTAATTGTGGCAACCTGCATCTCATAGTCGAAGTCACTGGATCCTCGTAACCCACGAATCATGGCGCGACTCCCTTGTTGCTTAACATATTGTACGGTTAATCCCTCATACGCATCAACCGTTACATGAGGGAGATGACTGATAGACTCTCTGATGAACTGCAACCGCTCTTCTACTGTAAAAAGGGTTTGCTTTTTGGAATTATGTACAAGTAACACTCTTACTTCATCAAAAGCATGAGATGCCCTCTCAATAATATCAATATGTCCTCGTGTAATGGGATCAAACGAGCCTGGGAAAACAGCTAATGTCATACCGTTTCACCTTCACTTTCTGAATGGTTTGCCCAGATTGTAATCGTTGTTTCACCGTATTGTTCATTTCTTTTCACACGCAAACGGCCGCATTGTGTTGGAAGTTTAACAGATGTCGCATGCTCTACTACAATCACACCTGATGATGTTAGTACATTGTGCTCATCAATAAATTCAAGTTGCCGAGTAAGTGTTTGTTTCGCATAAGGCGGATCTAAAAAGATCGTATCAAATGATAATTCTCTTTTTATGATTGCTTTTAAAGCTCGATCTGCCTCTGTTCGATAGACTTCAGCCATTCCGTCTAACTTTGTAAATGTTAGATTGTCATGAATGGTTTGAATTGCTTTTTTATCTTGATCAACAAAGATTACAGAATCTAATCCTCTGCTTAAGCCTTCAATCCCGAGCCCCCCACTTCCTGCATACAGATCAAGTCCACTTCCTCCATCAAAGTAAGGACCAATCATATTAAAAATGGACTCTTTTACTTTATCTGTTGTAGGTCTTGTCCCTTTGCCTGGAACAGCCTTTAATGTGAGCCCTTTTTTATTTCCAGAAATTACGCGCATCTTAGTCACCTAGCCTTTATTGTTCGTATGAAGCCATTCATTTATCCTATTATATCATGAAAATGATTTGTGTTATTCCATGTATAGTTTAGTCATAGTTAGCCCATACTACCCATTAACAGCATGTTTTCATGTTGTGACAACCACGGAGAAGACTTACTTTCCCCATAAGCTCTCTCCGGTTTCTCCTCTCCCATAGCCTGTCTCATCTTAAAATGAGTATAGGCACCCGCAGTCACTTAGACTGCGGCTTTTTTTATCTCGACTAATCCATTCATTCATGCTATATTGTCTCGTGATTACGAGATGCTAGAGGAGTGTGCTAAAGATGATCCAGCGTTTTATTGAACTTGGCGAAGGATACGGGGATTTTTACGAATTACTTGAACTGGCTACAACCAACAAAGAAAGACTGGCTGAATTCGTTCAATTTGAAACAACCTTAGACAATCAAAAGCGAGCATCGCTAGCGGTCATCCTACACCCTGCGACCAAGGCGGGATTTATGCCCATTTATTACTGCCGTGAAGGGATTAGTATAAAAGAAGATCTTGAGAGTAAACGCGTTCGAGAATTCAGGGAGCTCGCTGATTCTTTTCAAAAACGGATTCGTCATTTGGAAGTTAGACCTTCAAAGGATTTTGCAGAAATAGAGTTGTACGAGCAATACTTAATTGGTGTGTTCCGTGTGAACCATTGTTTGCCACCATTAAATTGGTAGGATGAATACAGAACGTTTACGTGAAATGAGCCTTAGACAAAACTAAAAATGAATGTGAAAATGGCGAATGATTCTAAGATCGAATCATTCGCCATTCCTATTTTCAACAAAACGAGCGAGGGAGAACCCGAGACTCCTGTGGTTAAATACGTGGTAAAGACACTGTAACGACGCCGTAACCGCGGAAAGTGAGGGATTCTCCTGTAGCGGATATTGTGCTATGTTCGTGCTTTGCTATCTCCATTCACGTTATAGGCCACTTTTCTTATGTTGGTGATTGTTTTAAACTACGTTTTTGATCACGTTGAAAGGTTTGTTCAGCCGGCTCCATAATCTTCAGTTTAACGACCACTACTGCGCAAATCAGTATTAATGATGTTGTTAAAAGCAAGCCCCTAACTCCATATAAGCTGACTAACCAGCCCCCAATGATTGGACCAACCATCGAACCTAGATACATTGCACTGTTTGAGAACCCATACGTGCGACTCTCCATTCCTTTAGGAGCATGCATACGAATTAACGTGTTTGCAGCAGGAAGAAGTCCTCCTAGACAAAGGCCTACAAAAAATCGGAGAATGATTAGCTGCCAGATATGCGTCACAAACACTTGAGGAATTGTAAACAACGCGACCCCCATTAAACAATAGACAAGGGTCCGGTGAGCACCTTTTCGGTCACTCATTCTTCCGAGCCAAGCGGCCGTGGTAAAGTTTGCAAATCCCGTGACTGACACAACAATACCAGCATAAAGAGAAACATTAGCAGCTGGTGTTAACTCTTCAACATACAAAGATAGAAGCGGGTTGACACCCATGATGGCTAACTGAATCATTAAAATGACCGCATAAATTGATAAAACCGGTCGATTTGAGGTAATCTTTTTAAATTCACTCATTGTACTTGTTTTTGTTTTTTCTTCATTAGCTGGTGGTGTAAAATGTTCTTTGACAAAAACAGAAACAACAATGGCTGCAATAAGAATAAATGCTCCTGTTATAAAGAAAACCATTCGATAACCAAAAGCCTGTGACATCACGCCACCGAACAATGGTCCTCCAATTGCACCTGCAACTGTTCCTGATTGAAGAATCCCAAGCGCATACCCAGTATGCCTTTTAGGTGTATTGGTACTGACCAAGCCAATTGCCGCTGGTATAAAGCCTGAAATCACTCCATTTAGTAACCTTAAAAATAATAAGCTAATGGGACCCGCTGCAAGACCTGTCAAACTAATGACGATCGCCATTCCGAAACCTGAGCGTAAGATCATAAGTTTACGTCCACGCCGGTCCGCAAGCCTTCCCCAAAAAGGAGAAAACATAAAGGCAGTTAAAAAGTTTGCACCAAAGATAACGCCTGCCCATAAACTGATTTCTTTTGGATCAGTAAGACCTAGTTCTTTAAGATATAAAGGTAGGAAGGGCATAATCATTGACATGGCACTCATCACTAAAAAAGTGCATCCAGCCAGGATCCACACATTTCGTTTCCAAGATTCCAATCCGATCACTTCCTCGTACACCTATTATATATTTCGTTGGGCGAAACAATCAAGTGATCTACTCTTGTATTCTGCCCTTTATATCCCTATTTAAGTCTTTCAATCAAACGTAGTCTCCGTTTTACGTAAGTTTCCACAAAAAAACCAAGTGGAACACCACTTGGTTTAAATACCCATCTTATAGTCATACTCTTTTGCTTTATCAGGTTTTGCATTTTGATAATCGGTTTTGATAAAAGGTCTCATTGACGGCTTCACTTCACGTACAAAATGAAAACTGCGAAGCTTTTCCATTGTGTCTTCAATTTGATCCTGGTTACAATAGAAAACAACGTATTTCATCTTTTTGGAGACATAATGAACATTTCCAAACCGTCTAAGCTGCCTTGCAAATTTAAGAGAGGTTAACCATACGACAATTCCTTGACGTTGTCCATTCACCATCATCTTACTCTCCTTACTCGTTATGTCATACGTATCTTATCACGCGCTTTTTCTTGTTTCCAACGAACAACCTTACGAACTTTATTTATGTATAAGTGAAGGGAGTGATCTGCTTGTTTAAGATGTACTATTCCAGTTTAATTCAAGAGTTATTACCGATTCAAGTAGAAAAACGGTTTATAAGTGGATTTTGTTTTCTCTACATTCAGTCGGAGTTACCGGCTGATCAATTAGAGCGCCTTCTTAACAAAGCTGCAACAAGCATTTGTCATAACAAGAAGATCACGTTTGAATGCTCACCCGTTCGCCCTTTAAGAGAGGGCCAACTTTTTCGGATTCGTTTTTTGCCGCCTACCGAAAAGATGTTTTGCTGCGGCAATGAGTGCACTGACTGCGTAAGAGAAAAACGAAAAAAATAATGGCGAACCATACGTTTTGACGTACCATTCGCCATTTATTCGTTACACAGAAGACTTATTACCCGCAGCTACAACCGCCACCTGACCCACAGCCTCCGCTGCATGACATGCTGTCAAAGAAAGGATTTCCAGTAGGAACCTTAATTGTTGTTGAAACAGCATGAGCGACCATTCCACTAATTTCATTTAATAAGCCTTCTAACTCTTTTTCTGCTTGCTTAAACGCAATCACACGTTCATGCTTATCCATACTGCGCTTCGCTTGGCGAATCTCCTTTGACACTCGGTCATAATCCGGATGATACTTACCAAAGCGTTGTACTTCTTCATTCAGTTCCTTTAGATCATTAAATGTTTTAATTAATGCCTGAGCCTCAGGATCTGCGTGAAGCTGTTCTCTAGCCTCTATATATTCTGCAACGGGTACAGATTTTAAAATGACTTCACTTAATGCATCTGTTTCCGTTAATAGCTCCATTTCATTTATGGTAGCGAGCATCATAGCACCCCCTAAAAAGAAGTATAGCACGTCTGAAGCGGTGTTCATACCTATATAAGAACATTTACCCAAACCTTCGTTATGGCCATTGACAACGTACGGATGCAGAACTATAATTCATTGAATTTAGTTGAAGACAGAAAGGCGTTGGGTTCATACATGAACGTAATTTCGTTTAATCCATTTCGAACGATTGGTATCCTAAATCAGCATTATATTAAGCCGGAAAATATGTTTTTAGAGAAGAAACGAATTGAAGAAGCAGATCTTTGTCTCTTCCCGGAAAATTGGCAAGTTAACTCACTTGTATATGGGATGAAAAAGCGAATCTTTCCTAGTATACAGTCGATTCAATTAGGGTTTAATAAGATTGAAATGACTCGAGCCCTTTGGAGTGTTGTGCCGGAGCATGTCCCCAAAACGATGATTCTTGGTCGGAACAGGGATACTTTTCAAAAGGTACTTGATGAATTTCCTTTTCCGTTTGTCGCTAAAGAAATTCGAAGCTCCATGGGCCGGGGTGTGTTTTTAATTGAAAATGAACAACAGTTTCGTGAGTATAGCGACCAAAACCCCACCTACTATATTCAGGAGTTTCTCCCGATCGAACGTGATTTGCGCGTATGTATCGTAGGTGACAAAGCGATCGCTTCCTATTGGCGCGAAAACAAGGACACTTTTAAAAACAACGTGGCTCAAGGGGGACAAATTTATTTCGATGACATCCCACAAGAGGCAGTAGAGGTTGCCGTACGCACTGCTAAAACTCTTGGGATTAATCATGCCGGGTTTGATTTAATCGTCGTTGATAACCACTACTACATCTTAGAATTTAACACGTTATTTGGGAACCAAGGCTTCCAAGAGCTGAATGTCTCCGTTGAACAAGAAATAGCGAACTATCTTGGCTTAGAACGTTAAGAAGACACAAACAGGAAACCGTCACGAGCTGAAGGTTTCCTGCGTTTGTGCAACCGTATCCTGCCCCATCTTTAACATCTCCATCATCATCATGGCAAGACCCAAATTTGACTGCATCTTCTCTACACGCTGAGGAAATGTTCGTCCGTAAAAACGATTTGCTTCTTTTTCAAGTGCCTGAATGGCCGATGGGTCACGCGATAAGGTCCGATACCATTGTGGGTTTTGACGAACAAATAATCGAAATTCCTGATTCTCATTAAACAAACGAATAATCTCAGGTCTCATTCAAGTCCTCCCTCCTCTTTAATCACGTCTAAACGAAAACGGTTGGTCTGAATTTGATCGTTGCTCCTGACCTTCCGTCCGTTGAAAGCCTTGAATAAGCGATTGAACATTCCCAAGCACTGAACTGAATTGCGCCAAATGATTTTGCAGGTCCTGGACATTCATTTTTTTGACCATACCCATGATCTGACCCATAAACTCTGAAGCTGTGCTAGGATCCGTTTGTTGACTCGTATCGTTTGTTTGCTGTGTTTGTTGCTGCGTCTGCTCCTGAGTACGTTCCCCGAATTCATCAGGTGACTTATATGGCTGCCATTGACTATGATCAGCCCCTAAGACACTCCACTCTTCATAAAAGGATTGAAGTGACTTTTGACCGAGTCGCACGTCGTTCATAATCATCGGATGCTCGCGAACAAATGCTTTAAAATCTTGCACACTTTGATGGAGTTCATGTGAGGACGCCATGTCTACCTCACCACCTTTTTCGTTTATAGTACTATACTAGAAAAATGCCTAGTCCATGGTTCGTCTTTTTTTGAAAAAAAGGTGAATTTTTTTGTTACAATAAACAAGGTTATTATTATTTCAGGAGGTTTTAGCATGGAACACGTTACAAATCAATCCGTTCAAACTCAATTTGAACAGTATCTACAATCCGCAACGAATCAAGATAAAGAAATTCTTTCGTCGATCCTGACGAATTTACAACAAAAAAAGGACACCAGCGGGTCCTATTTGTCAGCTCTTATTAAGATGGAAGCAAAAACATTTGCAAATAAACAGCTTGAAATGACCATTCCGATTAGTCCAATCATACATAATTCTCTAGACATCGTACACGGAGGCATAACTGCTACGCTTGCCGATTCTACGATGGGGACATTGGTTCATCGATTGTTACCAGAGCACCAGACAGCCGTTACAACTAACTTATCCGTTCAATACATCCGTCCAGGAAAAGGCACACACTTATCGTGTACGGCTTCTGTTACCCATCAAGGTAAACAGTTATGTGTAACAGAAGCACGAGTTGTAGATGATCGCGGAAAGCTAGTAGCAACAGCAAACGGTACATTTATGGTTATCGCAAAATCAAAGTAAACTACTCAACCGGGGTCAAAAAATTCTGAGTGAAACTCCTCCGATAGACCCCTACCCCGAGTTCTGTAAAGCCTTCGTGAAGAAGGTTCACGCGATGCCCTTCGCTGTTTAACCACCCTTCAACCGCAGCAGCACCATCAACGTAATTAAGTGCAATGTTTTCACCTGCTGTTTTAAATGGAACTTCACCAGCAATAAATCGGGCATCAAGCTTTCCATAAGTTGGTGAAATGTGATCAAAGTAATCATTTTCTATCATATCAAGACTATGCTTATATGCGATATTTCGCACATCTTCGTTCCATGTAAATGATTCAAGTCCATGTTTATTTCGAATTCGGTTTGTTAAATCAAAGATTTGTTTTTCTTCCCCTGCTTCAACCGCTTTCCATTCATCCTTAGTAAGCTCTTCGGTTTCAGGTAACGTTCCTCGGTACGTCATGTCATACGGTTTTTGCCTAAGAAGAATATCAGTTGTTAACAATCTGACAGTAGAAAGTTCTCCTGTATGTATATCGAAATACAATTGTAACCAATCCTCGCCATAAGGAATGATCGGTCTAGCCTGAATGTCTGCTTCTGTTAAGATAAACTTAAATGTACCATCTTCTGACTGAACCTCAATCGTTGATTCAAAGTCTGATTCTGCAGACAGTCTTTCATACGTGAGCGGTCCAGTAAAAGGTGCATCAGCAAGTTCATCCCCCATATAATAACAGGTGACAACTTGATCATCCTCAACCCCTGCCTGTAGATAGGAGGTATGATTAATCGGATAAATCCACCAATCATATCCATACGATGAAGAGTCTTTTCTTTCTGGTTCACCGTACATTTGTTTTAACTCATCTGTAGACATGTCTATGATGTTCTCAAGCACTACCCCTGATTGACTTGTCCGACTTCCCAAGACTTCATCTGAGGGTACTTGCTTCTCATGATGCTGATCCTGTTTAAAAGGCGATGCCGCGTACCAACGCTGAACCTCATCTCTCTCTGTTACCTTTACAAGCAATAATGCTAGTATCAGTACCAAGGCGGCTAACAATCCTAGCCGTTTACGCAATCTCATCACTCCTTTGTCATAACCCTAACAAAAAAGTTCGTAGTTCTTCTCTACTTCCCTTTATCTACTTATGTAAACTATTGTCTTTAAACGTAGAATAGGAGTTTTATACGCCTTTGTTCTGTTTGGTTAAAAGAAAAACAATTCATTTATTGCAAGCTGATGCATTTCATACTATCATAATTATAGAAAACATGCAGGACTAAAAGGGGTGTAATAATTATGAAATTTGATGAAACCGGTTTCGAAGGACAAGAAGTTAAGTTTGAGCATATCCAACACGCTGCGAATGCATGTGGCTTTGTACATGGAGAACAGTGGGATTATGAGCGCGCAATGTTTGATTATAAGATTGTAAATCAAGGTGATACATACTATGTACGAGTACCGATCTATTCAATCAAAGGCGATATCCCTAGAAAAGACACCATCTGTCGCTTAATGTCACCGCTACTAGGTAAACATTATTATCCACACGGAGTGGAATATGCAGGTGAAACCTTCCCTGACTCTGTTGTAACAAAAGCCAAATCAAAACTGGATTTACTTAAACATACGCTTGAGCAAGAAGTTTAGTTTCACTTTTTTAATATGAATATTAAAAAAGCACGACCCTACTCTAGGGCCGTGCTTTTTTGGCTGATTCTTAATAATAAGGTGAGATCATTAGGTACACTAATACACCTGTAAAACTCACATACAACCATAGTGGCATGGTCCAGCGAGCAATCTTTTTGTGGCGCTCATTTTCCATATTCCAAGCTCTAGTCACAGTAGTAAGTGCGAGAGGAACAATAACAGCAGCCAAAAAGATATGTGTAATCAAAATAAAGTAATAAAAATAACGGAAAAACCCTTCCCCACCGTAAGCAGTAGATGAAGATAAAAAGTGGTGAGCGACATACGTAATTAAAAAGAAGGTTGTTGTTGTAAACGCCGCATAGATAAACCGTTTATGCCATGTTACTTTGCGTTTAATAATTGAGATTAAGGCAGCAAGCAAAAACAAAAACGTGAAGCTGTTAAAGATCGCATTAAACATTGGTAATAGCTTTACATCAAACGCATCAAAGTTTTCGTACCCCGGCATTCCCGAGAGCACAGCCACTAGTCCATTTACAATAATCGTTACAATAATAATAAGTGGTTTATAATTTCTTTTCTTATGAGTTGATACTGTTTCTGACACCTTGACCTCTCCTTTTCAAATAGAACCTGTCCAATCTATTTAGAAGTATACACCGTTACGGTTCACAGAAACAAACGAAGCCGTCACAATCTGATGAACTTTCTCGAATAAAGACAGGGCGTAAACCACAAACAATTCTAAATCCCTCTCCAAGAAATAGGAAAGGACTAATGATTTTGTTATCATTAGTCCTTTCCTCATGGTTATTCAATTACTTCCTATCGTTTTGAACACATTAATACTTTGTTACTCCGATTAAGAGCATAAGTGCAACGATGGTTGGAAGTGTGATAAAAATTCCTGTAATCATAAAGACATTGGCCCATGCATGATCTTTATCCTTCATATGCATAAAGAATAGTAGCTGAAGAGCAAGCTGTACAACCGCCAGGATCAAAATAAACGGGATGGCTAGCGTTCGTGGAACAAAGTCTGTTGCCACTGCAGCAAAGGCCATAAAGGTTAAAGCGATCATTAATGCAAACGCAACAATTTGCTTTCTAATCTCAGCTTTATGAGATCGTTTCTCCTCATTTGTCATGGCACTTGTTTCAAAGCGCTCACTTAAATGATTAGCCATGCGATCCACCTCCTACACCCATAAGATAGACAACTGTAAAGATAAATACCCATACAACGTCAATAAAGTGCCAGTATAAGCTCGCTACGTAGAACTTAGGAGCATTTGTTAGCGTAATACCAGAACGAGCGTACCGAACGATTAACAAGGTAATCCAGCATAGCCCAAACGTTACGTGAGCCCCGTGAAGTCCTACTAATGAATAGAAGGCACTAGCAAAGGCACTGGTTGTAAATCCAAAGTTATATTCATTCACATACTGGTAAAACTCATAGATTTCCATTCCAAGAAACCCTAGACCAAGCACAACCGTAATGACAAGCCAAATCATCATGGAGCGAAAGTTATTTTTCTTCATGGCTGACATAGCTAGCACACTTGTCAAACTACTTGTTAGTAGTAGCATCGTCATAATAAAAACTAATTCAAGGTGGAAGATATCAGCTGATGTAGGACCATCAGCCGTACCGTTTCTCAGACCAAGATAGGTCCCAAAGAATGTTGCAAACAAAATTGTTTCTCCACCGAGGAAAAACCAAAAGCCCAAAAACTTATTTTTCCCTTCAAGGGTAGCACGTTCTGGATGCGACGGGAGACCATTAGATAAATCAACTGATCCTGACATTCTACTTTTCCCCCTTTGTTGGTAATTCACGCTTAATTTGATCAATTGGTACATGATACCCATGATCTTCTTTTATCGATCTGACAGCCATACAGCCAAATGTAATGACAAACCCACCAACAACAACGATCCATGGATTAATCAGTGCATTCTCCATCTCAAGCATAATTAGTCCAAAGCCTACAAAGTAGAGACCAATCGAGATTAGGAGTGGTAGAATCGAACCGTTTGGCATGTGAATCTCATCAATTGGTTCTGCAGGCTTCATAGTCCCGTCTCCATGAATTTTTTCATAGAATAATGGATCAAGTGAACGAATTTGAGGTGTCTGAGCAAAGTTATACTCTGGCACAGGTGTAGGCACTGCCCACTCAAGTGTTCTAGCATCCCACGGATCAGCTACTGTTACTCGTTCTCCTTTAAACGCTGAGTAGATAATGTTAACAACTAGAAGAAGTACCCCAGCTGTCATGAAGAACGTTCCAATTGTACTGACCATATTATACGCATCCAGACCTTGATCTGCTAGATATGTATAAACACGTCTTGGCATACCCATTAAACCTAAAATGTGTTGAATAAAAAATGTCAGATGGAACCCGATGTAAAACAATACAAAAAACCATTTTCCCAGTGTTTCATTTAGCTTATGATTAAACATCTTCGGATACCAGTAAAAGAGTCCAGCAAATAACGCAAGCACAATTCCACCTACAATAATGTAATGAAAGTGAGCTACAACAAAATAAGTATCATGGTACAAGTAATCAACTGGTGCCATCGCAAGCATGACCCCGGTTACCCCACCTAATACGAAGGTTGGTACAAAGGATGATGCGAAAAGCATCGCTGTATTAAATGTGATTTTACCGCCCCACATCGTGAACAACCAGTTGAAGATCTTAATTCCCGTAGGAACAGCGATGGTCATGGTTGCTACCGCAAATACGGAGTTGGCTACTGGCCCCATTCCCACTGTAAACATGTGGTGAGCCCATACCATGAATCCTAAAAAGGCAATAATCATGGTTGCAAAGACCATGGCCGTATAACCAAACAGTCGTTTTCTAGAAAAAGCCGGAATAACCTCAGAGATAATTCCAAACGCCGGAAGAACGAGAATGTATACTTCCGGGTGACCAAATATCCAGAAAATATGTTGCCAAATGACGACATTTCCTCCTGCACTCGGTACAAAGAACTGCGCATCAAAGATTCTCTCAAGCATTAATAGCGCAAGACCTGCTGCAAGTGGTGTAAAGGCAAATAAAATCAGTGTTGAAGAGATAAAAGAAGTCCACACGAATAATGGAAGTCTCATCATCGTCATGCCAGGTGCACGCATATTTACAATCGTCACTAGGAAGTTAATTGCAGAGATAAGCGTACCGATTCCCGACACTTGAAGTCCTAGTACGTAAAAGTCAATTCCTAAACGGTCTTGTGTGGACAAAGGAACATACGCTGTCCAACCAGCATCCGGTCCACCACCAAAAAACCAACTAGTACTTAACAATAGTCCCCCGGATAAGAAAATCCAGAATCCTAGTGCATTCACAAATGGAAAGGCAACGTCACGTGCCCCTATTTGCAGTGGAATGAAATAGTTCATAAAAGCAAACAACAAAGGGGTTGCCGCTAAAAATAGCATGATCGTTCCATGCATTGTAATAAATTCATTAAACGTTTGTCCACTTAGGAACGTATTCTCAGGAATCATTAATTGAATTCGCATGAAAACGGCCATTAAGCCGGCTTTACAGAAAAATAATGTTCCAGCAATCAAATACATGATTCCTAGTTTCTTGTGGTCAACCGTTGTTAACCAGTCCATAATGACACTTTTCTCTTGTTTTACAGCTGCCAATGTTTCATACCTCCTTTTCCGTTATTACTCTGCGTTCTCTCCGTCACGAACATTTAATGAACGTAAGTATGCAACAAGCGAGTCCATTTCACCTTCTGAGATTTCAGATTCAGGGAATGGAACCATGTTGTTTCCTTGTTTAAATTCATCCGGATTACGAATCCATGCTTTTAACTGTTCATCTGTATTCTCTAGATATCCAGCAATGGTGTTTCGATCATTAAAGTTTGTTAATGTTGGACCTGATGCTGAACCAGGACCGCTAACGGCGTGACAGCTAATACAGTTTTCTTGGAATACTTCATACCCTTGCTGTACAGAAGAGTCCTCTGGCTGCTCCACATCTGCTTTCGCTGCCATGTCTTCTACCCACTGATCGTAATCCTCACGTTCAAGAGCAATTAGTTTAAAGTCCATTAAGGCATGAGATGGACCACATAACTCTGCACATTTCCCCATATATGTACCTGGTTCATCTGCTTGGAGCCATAGCGTATTCTCAATACCAGGAACGGTATCAATCTTTCCGCCGAGTGCCGGTACCCAGAATGAGTGAATGACATCCGTTGCATTTAGCGTAAAATAGACTCGCTCATCTGTTGGGATGTATACCTCTTGTCCTGCTGTGAAGCCTTCCTCATAATCAAACTGCCACCAGTACTGATGACCGGTTACATCTATGTATATGGCGTCCTCTACATCTTCAGGCGCTTGACTTTCTGCAAAATCAAACGTTCCGATAATGGTTGGAACAAACAGAACTAATAATAGTAGAATCGGGATAACCGTCCAGGTAATCTCCAACACTGTGCTTCCATGTACTTGTTTCGGGTATTCGTTATCTCCTTCTTTACGACGGAATTTCGCTATAATATAGAAGAAAATCGCGAAAACCACTAATGTGACAAATGCCATTATGTATAATGACAGAATCATATTTTTATAGATCCACTCTGCTTGAGGTCCCTTTGGATCTAAAGCCGTCAAGTTCTCGTTCCCAAAACAGCCTGATAAAAGAAAAATGACTGCTAGAAATCCAAACCGTCCACTCCAAGCCTTTACTTGTTTCATCAGCATTCCCTCACTTTCTTTCAATGTTTGTCCTTTCTTTTCTCTGTAGCGTTCTTGCCATCACAAAACAACGGTAAAATAAAGTCCATCTGATAAGGCTTTCAATAATCTATAAGATATCGTAAGCAGTAGACCGGAATCCCAGAATCCGCTTGTTTTGCGCCATTCACCTCCTGATGTGCTTATAGATCGCCAATTATAACCAGTATACGTTTACATTATAGCTTATTATGAGATTAGTTTCATCATAAACCTCATTTTCACATGATATTCACATTTAAAAACCGTCATAAAATGTTCCTTGCTGTAAAATTGACTTTTGCTTGCTGCATACCTATCATCAATAGAGAGCAACCTATTACGAATTTATTTTTAATTAGAAGGTGAAGAACGTGCATAAGCGATTTAAAGTTTTTGGTGTCATTACAGCCTTATTTGTATTATTGGTCCTCATCCAAGGAGCACTTGTTTCTAAAACGGGATCTGGTGAAGGCTGTGGGAATACGTGGCCTTTATGCTTTGGTGAGGTTGTTCCATTAAATCCTGCCATTGAAACCGTGATTGAGTATACACATCGAATTGTCTCAGGCTTAGCTGGATTTCTTGTTATTATCTTGGCATTTTGGGCTTGGAAGCAATTAAAGCATGTTCGTGAAGCTAGATTTTTAGCGATTCTCTCAGTTTTTATGATCATTCTACAAGGACTAATGGGGGCAGGAGCTGTTGTTTTTGGACAACAACCGTTAGTCATGGCTCTACATTTTGGTTTCTCAGCTTTATCTCTTTCATCTGTTGTTTTATTAATTGTTTTAAGCTTCGAGGATTCAAAGAAGGGCCCTCGCCCTGCTGCGCCTGATAACAGTAAAGGCTTGCGTAAATATGTGTTAGGTGTTTTAGTGTATTGTTACGCAGTTATTTATACAGGTGCTTTTGTAAAGCATACGGATTCTACACTCGCATGTGCCGGTTTCCCAACTTGTAATGGTAAGTGGATCCCAGATGCGTTCTGGACAGTTGCTCCACAATATTTCCATCGAATCTTTGGTACAATTATGCTTATTCTTTTAATCATATTACTCGTATGGATCTTTAGGAAGTTTGGACAAAGTCGCACGATTAAATGGTTAAGTGTTATCTCAGTCTTATTAGTTATCGGACAATTTTCAAGTGGTATTACCATAGTTTTAAGTCTTAACCAGTTTCTTGAGGTTGGTATGACTCATGCAGTCTTAGTCTCTTTATTATTTACATGCTTAGCCTACATGACCATGATCTTATTCAGAAAAAAATCAGCCTAATATAAAAAGGATCAAAGCGAATGCTTGATCCTTTTTGTTTGGTTACACAAATTCGATGAGTAAATCACCCGTTGCGATTGGTTCGTTGTCGGATACAAAGACATCCTTAATTTCACCATCATACGCAGCCTGTACTGTTGTTTCCATCTTCATTGCTTCTGTAATTAGCAGGTGATCACCTTTTTTCACTTGATCGCCTTTAGCTACAAGAGCTTTGATCACAGTTCCCGGCATGGTCGCACCGATTTGTTTTTCGTTATTCTTATCAACCTTCGGACGAGATTTAACCTTTGTCTGAACAGATTGGTCTTGAATCAATACTTCCCTTGGCTGACCATTTAATTCAAAGTAAACAATTCGTTTCGCATCATCTCTTGGAGCTGAAACAGAAACAAGCTTAACAATTAATGTTTTTCCTTGTTCAATTTCCACTTCAATTTCTTCACCTGGTTTTAGACCATAGAAGAATGTTGGCGTATCAAGTACAGATACATCTCCAAAGCTGTCACGGAATTGTTCGAATTCAGTGAATACTTTTGGATACATCACATATGACAACACATCGTGACTTGTTACTTGTCGATTCAGTTGTTTAAAGAGCTTATTTTGTATCTCTTCAAAATCGACTGGTTCAAGAAGTGCTCCTGGGCGCCCTTCAATTGGCTTACGTGACTTAAGAATGATCTCTTGAAGCTCCTTAGGGAATCCTTGATAAGGTTGTCCGAGCTGTCCTTGGAAGAATTCAACAACGGAATCAGGGAAATCAAGCGAATGCCCTTTCGCATACACGTCTTCTTTTGATAAATCGTTTTGAACCATGTATAATGCCATGTCCCCTACAACTTTAGAAGAAGGTGTTACTTTTACAACATCACCAAACATATCGTTTACAACACGATACATTTTCTTAACCTCGTTCCAGCGCTCTCCAAGATCAACTGCTTTTGCTTGTTGCTGAAGATTACTGTATTGACCACCAGGCATTTCGTGCTGATACACCTCTGTATGAGGAGCATTCATGCCACTTTCAAAGCCTTGATAGTACTTTCTAGTTGCGCCCCAGAACTCATCAAGTTGTTCAAGAGCATGTATGTTTACATCTGGTTGCTTCTCTGAGCCGCCTAGTGCGTAATAAAGTGTGTTTGCACTTGGTTGAGACGTTAACCCTGCCATTGAGCTAATCGCAACATCAACGATATCTACTCCCGCTTCCACAGCTTTTGCATACATATATACACCATTTCCACTTGTATCATGAGTATGCAGATGAACAGGAATATCGATGGTTTCTTTTAGTGCAGATACAAGAGTATAAGCTGCTTCTGGCTTAAGTAATCCAGCCATATCTTTAATGGCAAGAATATGTGCTCCTGCAGACTCTAGTTCCCGAGCAAGGTTTACGTAATAATTCAGATCATACTTCGTTCTCGATGAATCTGTAATGTCCCCCGTGTAGCACATTGCAGCTTCTGCAATTTTTCCCGTTTTACGTACGGATTCAATTGCCGGACGCATTCCTTCTACCCAGTTTAAGCTATCGAAAATACGGAACACATCAATACCTGCGGACGCAGATTTTACAACGAATTCATCTACTGCATTATCTGGATAATTCGTATATCCGACTGCATTTGAAGCACGTAACAGCATTTGGAACAATACATTTGGTGCTTGTTTTCTTAAGACAAGTAGTCGCTCCCATGGATCTTCATGCAAGAAACGCATGGCTACATCAAATGTTGCACCGCCCCACATTTCCATTGAAAATAAGTTAGGTAACAGACGTGCTGTAGGCTCTGCTATTTTCTTCAAGTCATGTGTACGTACACGTGTGGCAAGAAGTGATTGATGCGCATCTCGGAACGTAGTATCTGTTAGTAAAACATCTTTTTGTTCTTTAACCCATTTTGCCAAGCCCTCAGGTCCTTCTTCATCAAGGATTTGTTTTGATCCACGTGGCATTTCTTCAATTGGATTAATTTTAGGTACAACTGGTTTTTCAAAGTTCGGCTTGTTTAGTTGGTCAATCCCTGGGTAACCATTAACGATTGTTTCTCCTAAAAACGTAAGCATTTTTGTTCCGCGGTCTTTTCGTTTAGGGAAGATAAATAATTCAGGCGTTGTATCAATAAACGACGTATTGTACGAACCATTTAAAAAGGATTCATGGCGAACAACATTTTCAAGGAACGCGATATTTGTTTTAATACCGCGAATACGGAATTCGCGCAGATTCCGCAGCATTTTTGATGCCGCTCCCTCATATGTTAATGCCCATGTAGATACTTTTACTAACAAGGAATCATAGTGAGGTGAAATAACAGATCCTTGGAACCCGTTCCCTGCGTCAAGACGCACACCAAAACCTCCACCTGAGCGGTAGGCATTAATTCGTCCCGTATCTGGTAAGAATCCGTTAGCAGGGTCCTCTGTTGTTACACGTGATTGAATGGCAAACCCACTACATTGAATGTCTTCTTGTGCGGGAATCCCCATTTTTGGACTATGAAGCTTCTCACCATCTGCAATCAATAATTGCGATTGAACAATGTCAATTCCTGTTACCATCTCTGTAATCGTATGCTCAACCTGAACACGTGGATTAACTTCAATGAAATAGAAATCGCCATTTTCGGTCGCAAGAAATTCAACAGTACCCGCATTTACATACCCTATCGCTTCAGCTAGTTGAACCGCAGCCTCGCAAATACGTTCGCGCACTCCTTCACCTAACGAAACACTTGGTGCTACTTCAACTACTTTTTGATGACGGCGTTGAACGGAGCAGTCTCTCTCGTATAGATGCACAATATTGCCATGTTTATCGGCAAGAATTTGAACTTCAATATGCTTTGGATTTTCTACAAATTTCTCAACGTAGACCTCATCATTCCCGAAAGCAGACTTTGCTTCGGATTTCGCACGGTCATACGATTCACGTAAATCTTCTGCAGTGCGGACAATTCTCATTCCTCGACCGCCGCCACCGAGTGAAGCTTTTATAATAAATGGATAGCCATGCTCTTTGGCAAAGGCTTCAACTTCCTCTACACCATTTACAGGGCCATCGCTACCTGGAATGACCGGTAACTTTGCTTTTAACGCTTGTTCTTTTGCTTGAACCTTATCTCCAAACATCCGAAGATGCTCAAGTTCCGGCCCAATAAAAATAATGCCTTCTTCATGGCAACGTTTTGCAAATTGCAGGTTTTCAGATAAGAATCCGTAACCTGGGTGAATCGCATCGACACCATGTAGCTTTGCAGTTTCAATAATACCTTCTATGTCTAGATATGCATCGATTGGTTTTTTTCCTTCACCAATCAGATAGGCTTCATCGGCTTTATATCTATGATAAGCTCCTAAGTCTTCTTTAGAATATACAGCCACTGTTCGGATATGTAACTCAGAACATGCTCGGAAAATTCGAATTGCGATTTCTCCACGGTTTGCTACCAATACTTTTTTAATGGATTGTAACCCGTTCATTTCGTCCTCCCCTTTACTCTCTCGACTTTAGTATTCTTTCTCTACTTTTGGTTAAAGCTTGTTATTTAGTATAGAAGTAAAATACGAAAAAAAGCAATTGAAATCTTCAGTCAGTTTAAAAACTTTTTTTGCCCAGAAATACTAGACAAACAAAAAAGACTATGTTAATGAGTCATAGTCTTTTTTCGTATTAACGTTTAATTGTTAAATCGTGTAAGTCATCGAGTCTACGTTGTAATTCACTTAAAATGGATTTCCCTTGCTCTTCGTCTACTAAGCCTAAACGAACAGCGAAATCAATTTCACGTGAAAGCCCAAACATACGAGTATCTAGTACTTCTTCGTAGAGGGGGCATTGAGGCATCGTTAGATTTTCCAACTGAACTTCAATAAGCTTGCGGATCTTTTCTGCGTCAGACTGCAGAAGTGCGTATGCTTTCTCAGCCTGGCTGGTCATCACCTTAATCGACATTTTGTCCCCTCCTCACAATGATGAATCATCTCTACTCTCATAGTATCTGCTAAAGCGCTAAATTGCAATCTTTTTAGCCAATCTTACGTGATTCAACCTCTGTCATTTTGAATAAATTGAAACGTTTTTAAGTTTCCACAACTGACAAACGTCTATTTTTCGTTTTATACTATAACAGTCAGACCAATCTAGGAGGAATAACTTTGAGTGAATTTGTATTTTTTATTGACGGCGAAGTAAGTCGCCCACTAACAATCGACCCAACGGTATGGATCTTTGACGAACGTAAAGTAGATTTAACTACTTACTTTGATGAGCTTGAAACAATGGATGATGAGATTACAGCGTATCAAAAGTCCATTTCAGCTCAATGGGATAAGGAGCGCACAGAAGGTTCTGAGCCACCAAACCCGAATCATAATGGTAATCTCATCCGTTATAACAAACAAGCCTTAATTAATGGATCGTTTGGTATGCCCTTAAAATCTTTTTTATTAAACGCGGCCCCAATCGAAAGCGCTTCATCTGTAAAAATTGAAACGGAAAATGGAGAATCACATGTTTGCACGCTCGAAGAGGCAACTAACCTAATTGTTGGGTTTTCAAAAGATGGACAGCCGCTAAGAGATAACGGCCCTGTCCACATTTATTTCGGTGACGGTTCCAATGCCCAAAACCCAATTACTCATGTAAAGCGATTAGTGATCGGAACCGAATTATAAAAGATCAGCTGCAAGCTGCGCGAGTCCTGATCGTTCTCCTTTTACTAGCTTCACATGGCCGTGAATGGATTGGTTTTTAAATTTTTCAACTACATAGGTAAGTCCATTTGTGTATTCATCAAGGTATGGGTGGTCAATTTGCTGTGGATCACCCATCAACACAATTTTACTTTTCTCACCTACACGTGTAAGAATGGTTTTGATCTCATGTTTTGTGAGATTTTGAGCCTCATCAATGATGATATATTGCTCCGGAATACTCCGCCCCCTGATATACGTAAGTGCCTCCACTTGAATAGAGCCCATTCCTGCTAGAATTTGATCTATCTCACCTGGCTTTTTCGTATTAAACAAAAATTCAAGGTTATCATAAATGGGTTGCATCCATGGTCTTAGCTTTTCATCTTTTTCGCCTGGCAAATAGCCGATATCTTTCCCTAAAGGGACAACTGGTCTTGCAACCAACAGCTTATTATACGTATGAAGATCCTCTGTTTGTAATAACCCTGCCGCAAGTGATAAAAGTGTTTTTCCAGTCCCTGCTTTTCCGATCATCGTGACAAGTGGAATATCTTCTCTAAGTAAGAGTTCAAATACCATCTTCTGTTGGACATTTCTGGACCTGATCCCCCACACCTGATCTGAGTCTGAAACAAACGGTCGGATATCAAATCCATTTGGCTCTATTTTTCCTAGCGCTGAACTTGAACCTCCCAAGGAATCTTTTAGAATAACAAACTGGTGTGGATATAACTGAGTGTGAATGGAAAGATCACTTCGGTTGATGCCTCCATTATCATAAAAACGTTTGATAATGTCTTTATCTACATAAACTTCAATATAACCGTCATAACCCTCATCAAACTCAACGACTCGATCATTTAAAAAGTCTTCAACATCTAAACCAAACGCATCTCCCTTAACTCTGACCAGCGCATCCTTGCTGACCAGGGTCACTTTAGCCCCATTTGGCTTTTCACTTTCTTCTATTGAAAGGTTTAATGCTACAGCTATAATTCGATTATCATTTGTCATCTCTGCAAATGATTCCTTTAAGTTTTTAAATGACCGGTGATTTAATTCCACTCGGAGAGACCCACCTGAATCAAGTGGCACACCTTCGTGCAGCTTCCCCTTTTCACGTAATTGATCTATTAATTTTGAGATTTGACGAGCATTGCGGCCAATCTCATCCATATTACGTTTCTTAGAATCCACTTCTTCCAAAACTACTGCAGGCAGGACTACCTCATTTTTTTGAAAAGCAAAGATAGAATAAGGATCTTGCAGTAACACGTTTGTATCCAACACATAGATTTTCCTCAATATGAATGCCCCCTGACCTGTTATCGACAAGACCTAGCTGAAAATTTGCATTCCCATGTAAATGTAAATGAACATGTTCATATTCATGTGTATGAGACAAACGTGTCGGTTAGACGAGTTTGTCTTGATTAGTTTCTACAAACTTTTCCTTCTCTATTACATTTTATAAGAATCCATTACGTTCCTTTATGAATTTTCAGTAAATACGAGCGATACAAACCTTCTATTATAAATGAGTGTTTATTTATTATGTAAATACGCGTACACTATAGATAATAGTAGGAGCGTGAAAAACAATGAGAGTAAAATGTGTGTTATGTGATCAAATTGACACTATTAATGATTTAAAGCCATTAGCAAAAAAACTACGAAATCGCCCCCTTCATACGTATATGTGCCCGACGTGTGAAGAACGTATTACACGTAAAACGATGGACCGAAAAGAAAATCATAGCGAAGTTGAATCTTGAAACAAAAAAAGACAGCGCCTAGGCGCTGTCTTTTTAATTAAGAGGATTGAGTTCCACTTTGTTCATTTTGCTTTCTATGAAGATGAAGTCTAAATCGATATCCGCCCAAAAAAAGAGCAGAGATTGCTAAGACTGCCATGATTGGAGCACCAAAAGCGAACTCCATCGTCCATAGAAAAAAGCAACCAATGACAAGCATTGTATAGATAATGATTGACTTTAAAAGAGGCAGCTTTTGAGCAAAACCAAGCTTAAAAACGATGACTCCAAGAATTACGGTCATTATACATGTCCAAAAACCCAGCCAAGGATATTCTGCTGTTTGCTGCATGAGCCATGAATATTGACCCAGGTCAGCTTGGCTGATATTGTCTTTCATATATCTCCCGCCTTTTTACTAGGATTGGCTTCCTGTCTTCTTACGTTTTTCTGCTCTTTCACGTTCATTTTTGTTCAAGATCTTTTTACGTAGACGAATTGACTCTGGAGTTAGCTCACAATATTCATCTTCATTTAGATACTCGATCGACTCTTCAAGCGTCAAGATACGCGGACGCTTCATTGTTACCGTTTGGTCTTTAGTGGCTGAACGAACGTTGGTTTGTTGCTTCATCTTTGTGATGTTAACTGTTAAGTCGTTATCACGTGTGTGCTCTCCAACAATCATACCTTCGTAAATTTCTGTACCAGGCTCAACAAAGATTGTTCCACGGTCTTCTACTTGCATAATTCCGTATTGGCTCGTTTTACCTGATTCAATTGAAACAAGTACACCTTGGCGACGTCCACCAACTTGTCCACCAAATAGCGGCTTGTAGCTATCGAATGAGTGGTTAATAATTCCGTACCCACGTGTTTGCGTTAAGAACTCCGTTGAATATCCAATCAATCCACGAGCAGGAACCATGAACTCAAGACGAACTTGTCCACCACCATTATTAATCATGTTGACCATTTCACCTTTACGTTCTCCAAGAGACTCCATAACAGATCCAGTGTACTCTTCTGGAACGTCAATTTGAACTCGTTCAACTGGCTCTTGTGCGATGCCATCGATTTGACGAACAATTACTTCTGGTTTAGAAACTTGAAGCTCATAGCCTTCACGACGCATGTTCTCAATTAAGATTGACAAGTGAAGTTCTCCACGTCCTGACACAACCCACACTTCCGGTGAATCAGTGTTTTCAACACGTAGACTAACATCCGTTTCAAGCTCTGCTTTTAAACGTTCTTCAATCTTACGGCTTGTGATAAATTTCCCTTCACGACCTGCAAAAGGACTGTTATTCACAAGGAATGTCATTTGAAGTGTTGGCTCATCAATACGAAGAATTGGAAGTGCCTCTTGATGTTCAACCGGGCAGACCGTTTCCCCTACGTTGATCTCTTCCATTCCGGATACAGCGATTAGATCTCCAGCTTTTGCTTCTTCAATTTCTACACGTTTTAACCCAAGGAAACCGAACATTTTTGTTACACGGAACTGTTTAACAGAACCATCAACCTTCATTAGAGCTACTTGTTGTCCAACTTTAATCGTTCCACGGAACACACGTCCAATTCCGATACGACCAAGATAGTCATTGTAATCAAGCATTGTTACTTGGAACTGTAAAGGCTCACTGCTGTTATCAATTGGAGCAGGGATTGATTCAATGATTTTATTTAATAGGCAAGTCATGTTATCGTCTTGTTTTTCAGAGTTTAAGCTCGATGTACCGTTAATTGCAGAAGCATAAACAACTGGGAAGTCTAATTGATCTTCATCTGCGCCTAAATCAATAAATAAATCAACCACTTCGTCAACTACTTCAGCTGGACGAGCGAAATCACGGTCAATTTTATTCACAACAACGATAGGAGTCAGCTTTTGTTCAAGCGCTTTTTTAAGAACAAAACGCGTTTGTGGCATACAGCCCTCATAAGCATCTACAACTAGTAGCACACCATCAACCATTTTCATGATACGTTCTACTTCTCCACCAAAGTCGGCGTGTCCTGGTGTATCCATGATGTTAATGCGTGTGTCGCCATAGTTAATCGCTGTATTTTTAGCAAGAATGGTAATTCCACGCTCTTTTTCAATTGCGTTGGAGTCCATTGCTCTTTCTGCAACCTGTTCATTCTCGCGGAACGTACCTGATTGCTTAAGTAATTCATCTACAAGCGTTGTTTTCCCGTGGTCAACGTGGGCAATAATTGCGATATTACGTATATCTGAACGACGATCCATATAAAAATTCTCTCCTTAGCTATGTTCAAAAAGCAGATGCTTTCTGTTTCTATTTTATAAAACTTCTCAAAATCTCTAGTTCACAACTGTATAAGTATAACATAGTTATCGTTAGAATAAACAAAAGCTTTACCCAATTTTTCAATTTCTACACTTCAATGTACAGAATCAACGAATTGTTTGACGTATTGTCACATGATACCCTTTTCTTTTTTGTAAATCACGGTACACTATTAATAGAAGTTTTTGGTGTAAGGGAGGACTTGACTTGAAAAAAGAAAACCTTTTATTTTTATTACTAGCTGCTATTACGGTAGCGTGTATTATGAGTATTGGAATTGCCGTTGCCGAAAGAAGTATTATCATTGCCCTACTTGCTGTTGCAGGTGTCATAATCGCTATGGGACTCGGCTTCACTCTTAAAAAGCGCATTCGTGAAAATAATCAATCTGAGATAAACTAAATTGAATCTAAACAAAAACCAAGGATATTATCCTTGGTTTTTGTGTCGTTTTAACGTGACACCCGTTTTTTCTTCGAGTGGTCTAACAATTGCACTAACATCCTGGTGACCATACTTCTCTTTAGCTAAGGCCACTTTTTCTGCACCAAGCTTAACCATATCAAGTGGCATGTTAATCTCTTCTGCTAAACTCAAAGCTAGTCCGATATCTTTGTGAAGGAGATTGATTGAGAATCTTGCATCAAACTCTCGATCAAGAATCGCATCAACTGCCCAATCCATGCTTTTTGAGAATCCGGCACTTTTTTGAATTAAATCATAGGCTACCGCTGGGTCAACACCTGCTTTTTCAGCCATTACATAACATTCAGCAAGAGCCGCTTGATGTACACCGATTAACATGTTGTTTAATAACTTTACAACGGTTCCGCTACCGATTGGGCCGACGTGGACAATATACGCCCCATACGACTTCATCACAGGCTCAGCCCGTAAGAAGGTTTGTTCATCTCCGCCACACATAATCGTTAGTGTTCCAGCACTTGCTCCCATTGGACCACCACTTACAGGTGCATCCATAAATTCAGCCCCCTTTTCTTTCAGGAGGTTTAATACTCTTTCATTTGTCTGCCGATCCACAGTAGAATGGTCAATCACAATCTTTCCAGGTGATGCTCCTGCAATTAAGCCATGTTCACCTTCATACACTTCTTCTATCGTCTTCGGAACAGGCAAACATGTCATCACAATATCGCAAATCTCCATTAGTTCCTTAGGCGTCTCTGCTTCTAATGCACCATAAGCCATCGCTTCTTCAATTGGTCCACGACTACGGCTTAAGACAAAGGTTTCAAAATTAGAGTCAAGTAAATGCTTTGTCATTGGCAGCCCCATTGTTCCAAGTCCAATAAAGCCAACTTTTTTCATTAATTCTCCTCCCCTACGTAAGCAGATACAATCTCTCTTTGCAATGCAGGTTTCGCAGCAATTACCGTTCCTCCATCAAGAAGAGAGAGTGGTTTTCCTGAGAATGATGATGCCCGGTACCCCATCTCATCTAGTAAAACTTGTGCACCCGCATAATCCCATGGAGACAAATTCACACTTACGTATGCATCTAAACGATCTGCGGCCACATAGGCAAGTTCAATCGCTGCCGCACCGTATGAACGCACACTTCTTGAATCTCTAACAAGTGCTAGAAGAGGATTTGCGTGTGGGTGATTCGTTTCTGTTAACCATCTAGCATTTAATGAAATGATCGACTCGTTTAAAGGTCTTTCTTTTCCAGCAACAAGCTCCACTTCGTTTACATATGCTCCTACACCTTTGACTGCGTAAAACATTTCATCAGCCATTACGTCATAAACGATACCAACCTTACCGACACCATCTTCGTAAATCCCAATGGAAATCGCAAACTTGATTTTTTGTTGAACAAAATTCATCGTTCCATCAATGGGATCAATGATCCACATAATTCCGTCCGTATTTTCTAGTTTCTCTGCCGTTCCCTCTTCACCTAAGAATGAATGTTCAGGAAAGGTTTCTCTCACTTTATTATAAAAAAACGCTTCTGTGTTCTTATCTACTTCCGTCACAAGGTCATCTGGCCCTGATTTTGCTTCAACCTTAAAAGGATTCGCTAAGGCTTCTTTTATTAGTTCTGCTGCCTCGTATGTCCAGTCCCGAGCTACTTTTCCAAGTTCATTCCAATCAGCCATTATAAGTCCCCCTAAAGTAAGGTCAAATTACGTTGGTTTCCTAATTACACCATCATTATGACATATTCATCACTAAATGAACACTCATGCAGGCCCTCTAATCAAAAAAAGCGCAACCATCAAAATGATTACGCTTTCATTTCTATTTACGTATACAACTTTTTGGGTCTTGAAGCTCTAACCATTCTTTTCTAAGTTCAAGCAAGTGTAACTTGCTTTGTGCAATTGCAGAAGTGTCTTCTTTGACGATAGCATCGTGAAGTGTCATTAGTTCATAATCTAATTCCAATTGTAAAACTGGAAGACGAAGCGCCTCATCTCTTTCTTGAACAGGATGGATTAATTTCTCCATCTCTCTCACTCCTTTCAAAACACTAAATCAAATAATTAAAAATTCTGACTTATAAGGTTATTATACATTTTCTAATGATGAAAAGCAATACTAATTCATTAAGGGATTCACAAGCATCATTCATCAATTTTTGCGGGCTTTATGATAGGATAGAATCATCCGATCCACCCGAAAAGGAGTGCTTAGAATTGTTTAAAGGATTTACTCAAAAAGATTTTAACGTGTTTCACATAGATGGTCTCGAAGCAAGAATGGAAGGTATACGCGGAAACATTCAACCTTCCTTTCAAGCGATAGCAGATGAGGTCGTTCCTACACTAAGTACCATTTCAGGCGACGAATTTTTCACTCATATCGCTCAGCATGCCAGACGTAAAGTGAATCCTCCAAATGATACGTGGGTTGCTTTTGCAGCAAATAAAAGAGGCTATAAAATGATGCCTCATTTCCAAGTTGGACTTTATGAATCTCACCTTTTTATCTGGTTTGCAGTTATTTATGAGGCACAAGTAAAATCAAGCTTCGCAAATCAGCTTTTAACAGATGTATCTAAATGGAAACAAACCATTCCTGGAAATTTCTCATGGTCTCTTGATCATATGAAGCCCGAAACGCTAAAGCATGAAGATTTAACAGAGTCAGATCTTAAAGACATGTTTGTTCGCTTACGAGATGTAAAAAAAGCTGAATTACTTTGTGGGGTAACTATCGATCGAAATGACCCTATCTTAACAGACGGACCTGGGTTGCTTTCAAAAATCGAAGAAACCTTCAAAACTGTTTACCCTTTGTATCAAGAAGCTCAGAAGGTTCATTCAATAAGTATGTAATTTATGAAAACAAAAATGGCGACCTCCCTTGTCGGTGGTTGCCATTTCACATTTACTAAGGCATGCGTATACGGTCCGATTCCCCCGCTTTTGCCTTCTGAACCGCACGATAACAAGAAACCTCAGCTTCAGCTTCTTCTTCAAATTCTTTGCACAGCTGTTTTTCTTCGCTTTTTGAAGGAACAATTTCTTTGAAGCGTCGATAACGATTCATTAAATCTGTTCGGGCAATTCCTGATTTTTGATATGCCTCCTCTACTCCTTGAAAAAAATGAATGACATCAACTACTTCCTCTTTTGACCAATCTAATGAAATAGGCATGTTCATCTAGCTCATCCTTCCTAATCTTCCTAGTTACAAAGATCTTTTAATTTGGTATACTCAATTTTGTTTTCCTTTATATTGGCCCGATGTGGCCGACATTATATAGATAGTAGGTGTGCAATTTGCCCAAATCACAACATGTGACACCTTTATTTACAGGTGTTCGAGAACATGCACAAAACCAACCCGTTCAATTCCACATACCTGGCCATAAGCAAGGATCTGGAATGGAACCTGATTTTAGAGCGTTTATTGGCGATAACGCCTTATCTATTGATATGATAAACATTGCACCACTTGATGACCTGCATCACCCATCCGGTATTATTAAAGAAGCACAGGAACTAGCTGCTGAAGCATTTGGAGCCGATCAAACATTCTTCTCTGTTCAGGGAACAAGTGGTGCCATTATGACAATGATCATGTCCGTTTGTAAACCTGGAGAAAAATTGATTGTACCACGAAATGTTCATAAATCCATTATGTCAGCCATTATTTTCTCTGGTGCTATGCCAGTGTTTATCCATCCTGAGATTGACAAAACACATGGAATTTCTCACGGTGTAACTGTATCCTCTGTTGAAAAAGCACTTGATACGCATCCAGATGCAAAAGGATTGTTAGTGATTAACCCAACATATTTCGGCGTAGCAGGAGATCTTGAACACATTGTTGAGCTTGCTCACTCGTACTCCATACCAGTACTTGTAGATGAAGCTCACGGTGTACACATTCACTTCCATGAGAAACTTCCTTTATCAGCTATGCAAGCCGGGGCTGATATGGCCGCAACAAGTGTGCACAAGCTTGGAGGCTCGATGACTCAAAGCTCGATCTTAAATGTTCGAGAAGGGCTTGTTTCTGCTAAAAGAGTTCAATCCATTATTAGCATGCTGACAACAACGTCTACATCTTATTTGCTTCTCTCATCACTAGATGCAGCAAGGAAGCAACTGGCGATTAATGGGCATGATCTTCTTCAAAAGACGATAGATCAAGCTCAACATGCGCGCAATCAAATTAATGCTATTGAAGGGTTAAACTGTTTAGGAGATGATCTTCTCTTATCAGAATCCGCCTACTCTTACGACCCAACAAAACTAATTGTTTCGTTAAAAGGGTTATCGATGTCAGGTCATGATGCAGAGGTTTGGTTAAGGGAACAATATAAGATCGAAGTTGAGCTTTCAGACTTATATAATATACTGTGTATTGTATCCTTTGGCGATACAGAAGAAACGATACAAATATTGATTTCGGCTCTTCAAGAAATGGCCAAACAATTTAAAGCTGATGAAATTCATGAACCAAACGATATCTCCATTCTCGTACCGGATGTTCCAACTCTTGCCCTTTCACCACGAGATGCTTTTTATGCGGATGTTGAAGTTATCCCCTTTAAAGAATCAGCAGGACGGATCATCGCTGAATTCATTATGGTTTATCCTCCAGGAATCCCTATTTTAATTCCTGGTGAAGTAATTACTAGCGAAAATCTAGCTTACGTTCAAAAAAACCTTGAAGCAGGATTGCCTGTACAAGGCCCTGAGGATGAAAGTCTAAAAACACTACTCGTAATTAAAGAACAGCACGCCATACAATAGATAATTAAAAAACATACTAAGTTTAGTGGGGCTGGGTAAAACATTAATGTAAACACGCAAATAGCAATAAATCCGCTACAGGAAATACGAATGGCGAATGATTCGATAGTTGAATCATTCGCCATTTTTAACTTTATTTTCAGTTTTGTCCCAGACTCTTTTTTATTTATTCAATCGCATGCGAATCAACAAATTCATATCCTTTGTCTCTTAATCCATCCACAATATCTGAAAGTGCTTCATTCGTCCATTCCCGATCATGCATTAGCAGGTTTGCCCCATTCTGGACAAACTCGTTATTTACCATAATATCAGCTAATGCATCCGCCGTTTGATAATCCACTTCCCAATCATAACCGTACGTCCAATTCATTAACGTCATTCCCTCTTCGGCAACCAGATCCTTTGAAAAATCTGTGTTTGAACCAAAAGGTGCTCTAAAGAAGCGAGGGCGCTCCCCTATAATTTCTTCCACTTGATCATTCACGCTCACAATTTCTTCTCGTTGCTCTTCCTCACTGATTGCCTTCAAATCAGGATGTGTTGCTGTGTGATTGCCAATCTCAAAGCCCATATTATGTATTTCTTTTAATCGTTCTTTTTCTTCATCCGTATGTAGAAAATGTCCATTCACAAAAAAGATAGCCGAGACATCTTTCTCTTTTAGCGTTTCAGCCATTTCTACAGCGTGTTGGTCCGGTGCATCATCAATGGTTAAAAGCACAACTTCTGAATCTGCATCCTCAATTGGTTCAACAGTCCAAATCACATCATTGATTTTATATTCCTTTTCTACTTCTTCTGACTCTTGCTCTGTTGTTTCCGCTTCCTGCTCTTCCGATTCCTCTGACTCTAGTTCCTCTTCTTGCTCATCATCAGCTTCCAAATCCGTCGTTGTCTCTACATTCTCTTCTTGATCTTGTCCTTCTTCCGGTTCATTTATCTCCTGATCCGCTTGCGTTTGACACGCTGCAAGCATCAGCACACAAACCGAACTTAAAAACATCGTTCGTTTCATTTAAATTCCCCCTCTATTTATCCGTTTGAGTTGCAAGTAATCTTAACAAAAAATTCCTTATTGCGACAAGTATTCGCAGAATGATTCATCATTGTTACACACTTTAGAATTGATTCGGTAAAAAAAGAAATAATAAGATTCGACATCACTCATAATAATTCGTCAAAAATGTTTAACATCGTCGATTTGGTGGTAAATAACAGTCTGATAAGTCCATTTTTGCTCCTATGTTCGGTTTGTACTTATATCACAAGTATGATAGCGTAGGGAACGTTGCACATCTTTCAAAGGGGAGAAAAAGAATTTGAAAAAAACAACATCAGTATTCACAATTTCAATAATTATCGCATTAGCCTTTATTCTATGGGGGGTTATCTTCCCGAATAACCTAGATTCTGTTACTGCCCTTATCCAAGGATTCTTAACAAATCAATTAGGTTGGTTTTATTTACTAGCTGCAACGGCTTTTGTTGCATTTAGTATTTACTTAATATTTAGTCCGTATGGCAGAATTAAGTTAGGAAAACCTGATGAGAAACCACAATACAGTTTCCTTACATGGTTTGCCTTTCTATTTACTGCAGGTATGGGAATAGGACTCGTGTTCTGGGGTGCAGCTGAACCAATTAGTCATTTCCACACACCATTTAGAGCAGATCCAGACACAAATCAAGCTGCTGCTGAAGCCATTCAATATTCAATGTTTCACTGGGGAATTCATCCTTGGGCCATCTATTCTGTTGTTGCACTATGCCTTGCTTACTTTCAGTTCCGTAAGGATGAGCCTGCTATGTTTAGTTCTACACTTCGACCAATTGCAGGGAATAGAGTAGACGGTGGATTAGGTACGACGATTAACGTGTTTGTTGTAATTGCAACTGTATTTGGTGTTGCAACTTCACTAGGATTTGGTGCCGCACAAATATCCGGAGGGTTAGGATTTTTATTTCCAGCTATCTCTAATATGAACCCGACAGTTCTTAATTTAATTGTGATTATCATCGTTACCGTTTTGTTTAGTATTTCTGCATTAACTGGAATTGATAAGGGTATCCGTTACTTAAGTAATCTAAATGTATATCTTGCGATTGCCCTTATGTTGTTTATACTTTTTGCAGGTTCTACCGCTTATATGATGGGTGTTTTCACACAAGGTATCGGTAACTACCTACAGAATTTCATTAACATGAGTTTTTCACTAGATATCTATGATGCAGAAAACACATGGATACAAGATTGGACTTTATTCTATTGGGCATGGTGGATCTCATGGTCGCCATTTGTCGGATCATTTATCGCCCGTGTTTCTAGAGGCCGTACAATTAGAGAGTTTGTAATTGGAGTTATTGCCGTTCCAGCCTTATTTGGTGCATTATGGTTCTCTGTATTTGGTGGAGCTGCCATTCAACTTGAACGTTTAGGAAGTAATTTTGGTGATATGATTACATCATCAGGAGAAGAAGTTGCTTTATTTGCTTTGCTTGAACAATTTCCATTAACTATGTTTGTATCGATTGTTGCATTAATTCTCATCGCTTCATTTTTTGTTACATCTGCCGATTCAGCTACGGTTGTGTTAGGAATGCAAACAACAAATGGCATGTTAAACCCTCCTAATGTCGTTAAACTAGTTTGGGGTCTAATTATCTCAGGTACAGCAGCCGTTCTGCTTACATCAGAACAAGGATTAACCGCCTTACAGACGACAGCCATCATCGGAGCCTTTCCTTTCACCTTTATCATGATTTTAATGGTTATTGCTCTCATGAAGTCATTAGGAGAAGAAAAACCATTACTTGCTCAAGATAAAGAAAGACTTCGTCAAGAACGCGCACGACTTAAAAGTGAACAAAATAAATTAAAAGAAGAAAAAGAAAAGTTTAGAAAAGCTAAAATTGATAGCTTGAAAAATAAAAAATAAATAAAGAAAGCCGAGAATTCCAACGAATTCTCGGCTTTTTTCTTACTATCTATTTCTATTTCATTACAATTATGTTACCTCGTCTCTTAACTTAATAAAACATGATAAACTTAAAAAAAGTGATGGATCGGAAGGGCGTGAGTGAGTGTGAATAAATGGCTATATCTCATTTGTACAGTGGCATTATTGTTCCTGACAAGCTGTATTGCTGCGTCAACCTCTGCCTCGAACCCTATTGAAGAAGCTGATGAAGACACTCCGGTAGCCGTGTTATTCTCCGATGCTGATAACCCAGAGAAAGAACAAGAAACGATTTACTATGATGCTCTTATTGAATTATCCAGTAATCATCCTGATGAAATGCCTCAGCTCGTTATTGTTGACTCCTCTGAACAGGAAAAGATCCAATACTTTAATGTCGAACAGTTCCCGACCATTTTATGCCTAGATGGTGACGATGTCTCTCTTAGAATAGAAGGTATAAATAAAAAGGAAGAGATCCTAACTCTTTTATCTAATCTTCTTGAATTGAACCTAAAACTTGGACAACTATAAGTGTTTCACATACACTTCCCCATATTTTAAAATCCTCATAGAAATTATCTATGAGGATTTTTATTTGATCCTTATCCTACGTTCAAATCACATGCCTAACCGTACAGACAGGCCCCTGAAGATCTTTTACCTCATTTCGCAACTTTAGTTATCGATCTTGCGAGTAAGTCGCTTAGAACGCTCGTCAGTGCCCATTTGAACAATTGCTAAAAAAAGCCTCCCCAATGAGGGAGGCTTTTCTAATTACATGATGTGAATTGGAGAACCTAGAGCAACTTCTGCTGCTTCCATCGTGATTTCACCAAGTGTTGGATGCGCATGAATGGTAAGAGCGATATCTTCCGCTGTCATACCCGTTTCAATTGCAAGTCCTAGCTCAGCAATGACGTCAGATGCATTAACACCAGCAACCTGAGCTCCAATTAGAAGGCCATCTTCTTTACGAGTGATAAGCTTCATGAAGCCTTCAGTGTCGTTAAGAGAAAGAGCACGTCCATTTGCAGCATATGGGAATTTAGATGCTTTTACATCATAACCAGCTTCTTTTGCTTCAGCTTCAGTGTAACCAACTGTCGCTAACTCTGGATCAGAGAAACATACGGCCGGAATTCCTAAGTAGTCAATCTCAGACTTCTCGCCTGCGATTACTTCAGCTGCCACTTTACCTTCATAAGAAGCTTTGTGTGCAAGAGCTGGTCCTTCAACGATGTCACCAATTGCATAGATGTTCTTCACGCTTGTACGAGTTTGTTTATCAATCTTGATTAGACCACGGTCAGTCATTTCAATACCGATTGCTTCAAGTCCAAGCTCATCTGTATTTGGCTTACGTCCTACTGTTACTAGTAGGTAATCAGCTTCGATTGCTTGCTCTTCCCCACCAATTTCAGCTTTTACTGTTACGCCATCAGCAGACTCATCAACACCAAGTGCTTTCGCATCCGTGTGAATCGTCACATTGTTCTTTTTCAATCGTTTTTCAACAAGCTTAGCCATCTGCTTTTCAAATCCAGGAAGAATTTGTTTCGCCCCTTCAATGATTGTTACTTCAGAACCAAGGTTAGAGTAAGCACCTGCAAGCTCAACTCCAATGTATCCTCCACCAATTACAACAAGCTTCTTAGGTACTTCTTTAAGAGCTAGTGCACCAGTAGAACTGATTACACGGTCAGTAAACTTAAATGCTGAAAGTTCAATTGGGCTAGAACCTGTAGCAATGATGCAGTTTTTGAATTTGTACGTTGTCGCACTGTTTTCGTCTGCTACTTTTACCGTATCTTCAGAAGAGAAGTAAGCTTCTCCTTGAACGTAGTCAATTTTGTTTCCTTTGAAAAGTCCTTGTACTCCACCTGTTAATTTATTTACAACAGATGATTTCCATTCTTGTACTTTATCGAAGTTCACTGAAACATTTTCAGCTACAATTCCAATATCATCAGAATGTTTAGCAGTATGGAACTTATGACCAGCAGAGATAAGCGCTTTAGAAGGGATACACCCAACGTTTAAGCAAACTCCTCCGATTGTCGCTTTCTCAACTACTGTTACTTTTTGTCCTAGTTGTGCTGCACGAATTGCTGCAACATATCCCCCTGGACCTGAACCAATGACTAGTGTGTCTACTTCGTTAGCGAAATCTCCTACAACCATTTGTTTAACCCTCCATTAAAAGTAATTGCGGATCGTTTAACAAGCGTTTAACGTGATTGACTGCATTTTGAGCTGTTACTCCATCAATTAGACGGTGGTCATAACTGAATGAAAGTGCAAGCATTGTTGCAACAACGATTTCCCCGTTTTTCACTACAGCTTTGTCTTCAATACGACCAATACCAAGGATTGCAACTTCAGGGTGGTTAATAACTGGTGTAAACCATTGACCACGAGCTGAACCAAGGTTAGAGATCGTAATTGATCCGCCTTTCATTTCAGCACCAGAAAGCTTACCATCACGAGCTTTTACAGCTAGATCATTAATATCATCAGCAAGCTCATAAATAGACTTACGATCAGCATTTTTCACAACTGGCACAACAAGACCTTGCTCTGTATCAGCAGCAATACCGATGTTGAAGTACTTTTTGTATACAATTTCTTGTGCTTCATCATCAATTGAAGCGTTAAGAGCTGGATACTTCTTGATTGCAGATGTTAATGCTTTAACAACATAAGGAAGGTACGTTAGCTTCGTTCCTTGCTCAGCTGCTTGCTCTTTGTACTGCTTACGGTGCGAAACAAGATTTGTTACTTCAATCTCATCTAAGTGCGTAACGTGTGGAGCAGTGTGTTTAGAATTAACCATTGCTTTTGCAATTGCTTTACGGATTCCTTTAAGTGGAACACGCTCTTCAAGTTCTTCAGAAGAAGCAGCTGGTGCAGATGTAGATGCAGAAGAAGTTGTTTTCTCTTCTTTTGTTTCTTCAGTAGACTCAGCAGACGGCTGATCGCCAGATAGATACGCGTCGATATCTTCTTTTACAACTCGTCCGTTTTTACCAGAACCACTAACTGCTTGGATCTTAACGTCTTTTTCACGAGCGTATTTACGTACAGAAGGCATAGCGATCACACGGCTATCGTCGTTTTCGTCTTCAGATTGAGCTTCTTTAGAAGATGCTTCAGACTTTTCTTCTTTCGCTTCTTCTTTTGGAGCTTCCTCTTTTGCTTCTTCTTTAGCAGGCTCAGCATCACCAGAACCGTCATCAATTGTAAGGATAACGTCTCCTACAACACTAACTGTTCCTTCTTCAACTTTAACCTCAATAATCTTACCATCAACTGGAGATGGAAGTTCAACAACGGATTTGTCGTTTTGAACTTCTAGAAGAATATCATCCTCTTTTACTTCGTCTCCTGCTTTAACAAACCATTTTACGATTTCACCTTCGTGGATACCTTCTCCCACTTCAGGAAGTTTATATTCATATGCCAAGCTTAAGCGCCTCCTTCATTATACCTTGATTTCACCATGCTTAAAAGGAAAGAACGACACCTTGTGACAGATTCGGACATGATTTGGTCATACCTAAGCCTTGCCACACGGTTTCGTTTCCTTTTTTGTTTAGAGCTTTAACTCTTATAATTAGAAGTTAATAACTTCTTTTGCTTTTTCAACGATATCTTTGTGGTTTGGTAACCAAAGATCTTCAGCTGTTGCAAATGCGTACACTGTATCAGGTGCTGTTACACGTAGAACTGGCGCTTCTAATGAAAGAATGGCACGTTCTGTAATTTCAGAAACCACGTTCGCAGCAATACCTGCTTGCTTTTGTGCTTCTTGAACAACAATTGCACGGCTTGTTTTCTCGACAGATGCAATGACTGTTTCAACATCAAACGGGCTAATTGTCATTAAGTCGATAACTTCTGCTTCAATTCCCTCTTCAGCAAGCTCTTCAGCCGCTTTAAGAGAAGCTTGTACCATTGCACCATAAGCAACGATCGTAATGTCTTTACCTTCGCGCTTAATATCTGCTTTTCCAAGCTCAATTGTGTACTCTTCCTCAGGAACCTCTTGACGGAATGAGCGGTAAAGTTTCATGTGCTCAAGGAACACAACTGGATCATTATCACGAATTGCAGAGATGATTAATCCTTTTGCATCATATGGATTAGAAGGAATAACCACTTTAAGTCCAGGCGTTTGAGCCATTAGACCTTCAAGTGAATCTGCGTGCATTTCAGGTGTTTTTACACCGCCACCAAAAGGTGAACGGATTGTAATCGGCATTGTTTGCTTTCCACCTGAGCGGTAACGCCAGCGAGACATTTGACCAGCAACCGAATCAAATACTTCGAATACAAATCCGAAGAATTGGATTTCCATAACTGGACGGTGATCCGTTAGCGCAAGACCGATTGCTAAACCACCAATACCAGACTCAGCAAGTGGTGTATCAAATACACGATCCTCACCAAATTCTTTTTGAAGATTTTCAGTTACACGGAATACTCCACCGTTGTTTCCTACGTCTTCACCAAAAACAAGTACATCTTCATTTGTTTTAAGCTCATTACGAAGACCATCCGTAATTGCTTGAGCCATTGTCCAATTACCCATGACTTAGTTCGACTCCTTTGCCGTAAATTCTTCCAATTGCTCGCGAATATTAACAGGAGCTTCATCAAACATATTGTTAAGCATTCCAGTAACCTTCATCTTAGGCTCTTGGTCCGCTTTTTTGATTGCTTCTTTAATTTCTTCTTTTGCTTTTTCAGTTACTTCGTTTTCTTGCTCTTCGCTCCAAAGCTTTTTCGCTTCAAGGAATTTGCGGAAACGAATAAGTGGATCTTTTTTCGCCCACTCATCATCCTCTTCAGAAGTACGGTAGCGTGTTGGGTCATCCCCTGCCATCGTATGAGCACCATAACGATACGTTAACGTTTCGATTAATGTCGGACCTTCACCAGCAAGCGCACGCTTACGAGCTTCAGACGTTGCTGCGTATACCGCTAGTACGTCCATTCCGTCTACTTGGATTCCTTCGATACCAGCAGCAACAGCTTTTTGTGCAATTGTTTTTGCAGCAGACTGCTTCTCAACTGGAACAGAAATCGCAAAGCGGTTGTTTTGTACAACAAATACTGCAGGTGCATTGTAAGCTCCAGCAAAGTTCATTCCCTCATAGAAATCCCCTTGAGATGCTCCACCGTCACCAGTGTATGTGATACAGATGTTTTCTTTTTTCTTACGCTTAAGTCCTAGAGCTACACCAGCAGTTTGAATAATTTGTGCTCCAATGATGATTTGTGGAACAGCAACATTCAAGCCATCCGGGAATTCACTTCCCGCAACGTGTCCGCGTGACCATAGGAACGCTTGATATAGCGGAAGGCCGTGGAATACAAGTTGTGGAATATCACGGTAACCAGGAAGAATCCAATCTTCTTTATCTAATGCAAAATGCGAACCAAGCATAGATGCTTCTTGTCCGGCCATTGGTGCATAGAAACCAAGACGCCCTTGACGGTTAAGTGCAATGGCACGTTGGTCCCAGATACGCGTATAAACCATACGACGCATTAACTCCTGTAATTGTTCGTCGCTTAAATCAGGCATAGCTGATTCATTAACGACTTCGCCTTCCTCATTTAGAATTTGGAAGGTTTCAAATTGCTCTTCTACTTGCTCAATGGTTTTTGTACCCAATTTGTCCACCTCATCCTTTCATATTCAACGTTCGCGACCGTCTAACTTTATTGGCGTGCAAGAACATACAAAGTTCACTCAGTTAGGATACCCAATGTCTAGCTATCCATAACCTGAAACATCCATAATGAAACGTATTTGTATCTGTTGTTGCACGATTGAAATTATGACAATTGCGAGCTAAGAACAACAAAAACTTAGAGTATAACTGTATTAGTTGCAATTAAAAAATACTGATACACTCTGTTACTTCATCTAGTCTACATTACCAGTGTTAATTCAGTCAATTCTTTTGTTTTAATCAGAATGGTGACGCTTGTCTCTTCACTCAAAAACTGTTAAAAAGATGCATCTGTGTTATACAGCACATCCTTTTATACTGGTACAGTTTCGGTGAATTGTATTAGTCGAATGTCACATTTAGATCAGCAGACTCATAAAACGATCGCTTTGCTTGGTTGTATGTATCCGTTTGTTGATTAAATTGCTCTGTTGCTTCCTTCAATTCATCATACTTACTATTTACTTGGTCAATATGATCCTCAAGCTCTTCTACATTTAAATCCTCTTGTGCAAGCAGCTCATACAAAGTTTGGTCAAGATCCAATGATTCCGCGTACAAATCGTGTAAGGAGTTGTAACTTTCGTACCGTTGTTCTACTGCCACCTGAACTTCTTCTGCATGCCCTTTTGCCTCTTCGTTTTCAATGTTTTCAGTTTCAGGCTCGGCTTTAATCGCTTCTTCGTGTCCTGCATCAATTCCGTTTTTCTCTTCTGCTAAGAAACCTCTTCTTTCGTCAACAGATGAAATCAACTGATCCGTAAGTGAGACAATTTGATCGTAATCATCCATTCCAAGCTCAATCACTTCTTCATACCATTGTTGTTCCTGTTCTTCCGCCTCTTGCAATAATGATTGATTTTCAGTATAAGCAGATTCTTCTTCAACCCCGGCCTCTAAATGATCATAAACTGTTTTCTCTGGATTAGAGTTGCACGCAGCAAGCATCGCACCTAGAGAAATGACAGAGAAAAGTCCTACTAGTTTCTTCATAATTCTTTCCCTCCTCATTCAACATCTTTTAAAGTGTGACACACTTCGAGAAAGTCCGTCAATTAAAATAAGGGCAAAGAGTATGGGCATTCGTCCAGCCACATTTTTTGCCTGTGCATATGGTATGAGTGAATCGTCTATTAGGCGATATAACAAAGGAGGGTTTTACAAATGGGATACGGATATGGTGGACATTGTCATGAGTGTTATGATCCTTGTGGATACGGATATGGTGGACCAGTAGGCGGCTATGGTCATGAAAAAGGCGGGAACGGATTTGCTTTAATCGTTGTTTTATTCATCCTATTAATTATCGTTGGAGCTTGCGGGCTTGGTGGAGGCTACAAATAAGCAAGGTTCACAATAAGGGGTTGCCCCCCCTTATTACATAGATTTTTTCTTTAATCCTTGCTATTTGCCCGACTTCTTTTTAAAGTATAGCTAGAGATTAAAGGAGTGAATGACATGTTAACCATGAAAGACATCGTGCGCGAAGGAGACCCAGTCTTACGAAAAGTAGCTGAGCCTGTTGCCCTCCCCCCTTCCGAAGAGGATATAAATACATTAAATGAAATGCTTGATTACTTAATTAACAGCCAGGATCCTGAAGTAGCTGAGAAATATGATCTTCGGCCTGGAATCGGAATTGCCGCGCCACAAATCGGCGTTTCTAAACGAATGTTTGCTCTTCATTTAATCGATGAATGGGATAACGAATACAGCCTCGGATTAATAAACCCTCGCATTATTAGTCATTCTGTTGAAGAAACACAGCTTGAGAATGGCGAAGGTTGTTTATCTGTTGAACGCCCAATCGAAGGATTAGTGCCTCGCTATGCTAGAGTTACAGTAAAAGCAACGACAATAGAAGGCGAAGAAATTAAAATGCGGTTAAAGGGCATTGCCGCCATTGCATTTCAACATGAGCTAGATCATTTAAATGGCATTATGTTTTATGATCGGATTGAAGAATTTGAAGATACCTTAAAGGTAGATCTATCATAATAAATTGTAAAAGATGAGGCGATGGCCCTCGTCTTTTTTTGTTTTTTCGCAAGAAAAAATTACCTGCAAGATTTGGTTAGTAGTCTCGCATACTAACCTTAAAAGAATGTATTCGTGTATGAACTTGGAAAGGAGCCTAAACGATGTTACGTAAATTAAAACAAAAACTCATTAAAAGCTGCAAAAACTTATTACCGAAAAGTCGTCTTCTTGAGGTTTAAATGCCTGTTTTACTGAGAAAACTGGGTGACAACTAGAAAGCGAACCTGAATTTAATTTCGCTTTCTAGAAAAGAATCAATGAAATAAACAGGGCATTGCTTTATAATGGGTGTTAAACAATGTCTAAGGAGAGGTAAGTATGAGTATATTTAAAGTATTTTTTCAAGAATCACCAACGGAGGTTCCTGTTCGTGAATGGACGCAAACCGTTTACGTTGAAGGCGAGTCCGAAGCAGATGTTCGTAAAAAGCTAATTGATCGCAAGTATAATATTGAATTTGTAACAAAACTCTCTGGAGCTCATCTTGAGTATGAGCAAGCAAATGAAGCATTTAAAACGGAGAACGTGTAATAAATGAAGCAAACTAAAAACAACCAAACAGCCGTATTTGCTTTAGGTGGTTTGGGAGAAATCGGTAAAAACACCTATGCTGTTCAATTTCAGGACGAGATTATTTTAATAGATGCCGGAATTATGTTTCCAGAGGACGAACTTCTTGGTATTGATTATGTTATCCCTGATTATACGTATCTTGTTAAGAATGAAGATAAAATTAAAGGTCTATTCATCACACATGGTCATGAGGACCACATCGGTGGAGTGCCTTACTTATTGAAAGCTGTAAATGTACCAATCTATGGTGGGAAACTTGCTTTAGGACTACTTAAAGGAAAACTTGAAGAACATGGCCTGCTGCGTACAGCAAAACTCCATGAAATTCAAGAAGAAGATGTCATTAAGTTCACAAAAACATCTGTTTCCTTTTTCCGAACAACTCATAGTATCCCAGATGCCTATGGAATTGTTGTAAAAACGCCTCCTGGTAATGTAGTACATACGGGTGACTTTAAATTTGATTTCACTCCTGTAGGAGAGCCTGCTAACTTAACAAAGATGGCTAAGATCGGTGAAGATGGTGTTCTTTGCTTGCTTTCAGATAGTACAAATAGTGAGATTCCTGAGTTCACAATGTCTGAACGTAAGGTTGGAGAAAGCATTGATGGTGTTTTTCGTAAGGTAGATGGTCGTATTATTTTTGCTACCTTTGCATCGAATATACACCGCCTTCAACAGGTCATTGAATCGGCTGTTACACACGGTCGAAAAGTAGCTGTTTTTGGTCGTAGTATGGAATCGGCAATTAATATTGGACAAGACCTTGGGTACATTAATGCACCTAAGAGTACGTTTATCGACTATTCTCAGCTGAATAAGCTTCCTGATAGTCAGGTTGTCATTCTTTGTACGGGTAGTCAAGGTGAACCAATGGCCGCTCTTTCTCGTATTGCCTTTGGTACGCATCGTCAAATTCAAATTATTCCTGGTGATACGGTTGTATTCTCTTCTTCGCCTATCCCGGGTAATACATTAAGCGTAAGTAAAACAATTAATCAACTGTACCGCGCTGGTGCGAATGTGATTCATGGTCCCCTAAGTGACATTCATACGTCTGGACATGGTGGACAAGAAGAACAAAAGCTAATGCTTCGTTTAATGAAACCAAAATATTTCCTTCCGATTCATGGTGAGTACCGGATGCTCAAAATGCACAGTAAGCTTGCTCAGGACTGCGGCGTTGCAGCAGAAAACTGCTTTATTATGGACAATGGCGATGTACTTGCCTTACATCCGGATGAAGCAGGTATCTCAGGTAAGGTTCCATCAGGTTCTGTTTATGTTGATGGAAACGGAATTGGCGATATCGGAAACATCGTTCTGCGTGACCGACGCATTTTATCAGAGGAAGGTCTTGTCATTATTGTTGTTAGCTTAAATATGAAAGAATTCAAAGTGACAGCTGGACCTGATCTTATCTCACGTGGCTTCGTTTACATGCGTGAATCAAGTGATTTAATATATGAAGCTCAAAAGCTTTTAGCGAAACACTTGGATACAATCATGGAGCGTAAAACCACGCAATGGTCTGAAATTAAGAATGAATTGGCCGATACACTTGGACCATTCTTGTATGAAAGAACAAAACGTAAGCCGATGATCCTACCGATTATCATGGAAGTATAATAAAAAAGAAGCGATCATCTTGGATGATTGCTTCTTTTTACGTTCTATTCTTTTATTCCTAGTACGCGATTCACACGCTTTGTCAGCATTTTCATCCCGCCGCCACCTGCTTGGAAATGACGTAGCTGCCCTTCTTCATCAAATACATAATAAGACGGCACGTATTCATTTTCAAATGCATCTGTTAGCTTGTGCTCACTATCAACAAAGATTGGCTGATCAATGTTGTGCTCAGCTGCTACTTTTTTGATTTCTTCAAGATCCAGATCTTTCTCAGAACGCGGCATATGAACCGCCACCACGTTTAATTGATCTTTGTACGTGTCACGAAACTCATTCACATTTGGCATAGCTTCCTTACATAAACCACAGCTGATAGACCAAAAATGAATCAGTGTCGGTTTTGATCCGACTAAGTCTCCCTTAGTTACTTCACCATTTAACCATTCAGTCGCACCATCTAGTGCAGGCATTTGCGAACGTAGTTTTAAAGCCATATGATCATCTCCCTTTCTATTTATGTAAACGAAAAGGCCTAACGGCAAATGGCTAGGCCTTTTCATACAACTCAACATTATTTATAGAGTTGCTTGTCCTGGCTTCCAGTTTGCTGGGCAAAGTCCACCAGTTTGAAGTGCTTGAAGTACACGTAGTGTTTCATCAACATCGCGGCCGATGTCATTGTGGTTCACAACGGAATATTTTAATTCGCCTTCTGGATCGATGATGAACAATCCACGTAAAGCAATTCCTTCGTCCTCGATTAGTACACCGTACTCACGAGAGATAGCGTGGTTTGTATCAGCAGCAAGAGAGTAGTTCAGGTCGCCTAGACCATTCTCATCACGAGACGTGTTAATCCATGCTTTGTGCGTGTGGATCGTATCTGTTGAAACCCCAACGATCACTGCATCAAGATCTTCGAATTCATCATTACGATCACTTAGTGATGTAATTTCTGTTGGACATACAAATGTAAAGTCCATTGGATAGAAGAATAAAACTGTCCACTTATCGTTTTTCATGTTTTCTTCAAGACTTACTCGTCCAAATTCTTTGTTCGGGAATACAGCCTCCATATCAAATCGAGGTGCTTGTTTACCTACCATACGTTTATCAGACATACTAATTCCTCCTTCAAGTGAATCAATGCTTTTTTACCTTAGTTATTATAAAAGAGCCACATTTTTTAGTCAATGTTATGTAAGAATTAATGTAAAATAGTGATCTCTTTTATGACAAGTTCTAAGATGTAGTTTACCCAGTAAATGTTTGAATAAACGACACTGTTCAACATAAGTATACTTCTTTTTTAACGAGTAAGGAAATGATATGGCTCCTACCACTTCATTTGAGATTCTCATGTGCCTATGCTAGGATTTAAGACGTTATCATATATTGCTGATTGTGTAGGAGCTGATGGAGAAAATGAGTAATTGGTTAGATGAATTGAATGTCGGAGCACTGCTTGAGAGCGGAATTTTGTTAATTGGGCAATTAGTTTTGGCCTTTATCGCCTTTTATGTGGCAAGAGCCATTGGACGCAAGGTCATTTCACAAGCATTTGCTAAGATGAAAGATCAACGAAATATATCTGCAGGAAGAAGTCACACTTTAGAAAAACTCACTAAAAATATTCTTTCATACGTGCTTATTTTTATTTTAGTCACGTTTATTGCTGAGATGTTTGGATTGTCTCCAGGTGCACTTATTGCAGGAGCCGGTGTCGTTGGACTAGCGATTGGCTTTGGTGCGCAAGGTCTAGTAAGTGACGTTGTAACAGGCTTTTTCTTACTACTTGAAAAACAAGTAGATGTAGGCGATTATGTAACCATTGCCGGCTTAAATGGTGTAGTTGAAGAGGTTGGTCTACGAACAACACAAGTGCGCGGATTTGATGGAACCTTATCGTTTATTCCAAACCGAAATATAACAGATGTTCATAACCATTCACGCGGAAACATGCGAGCCTTAGTAGATGTCAGTGTCCCATTTGATGATGATATGGATACAACAATTCAACTGATCCAAGAAGCTTGTCTTGAGCTTGGAGAGGTGAAAGAGTTTATTAAAGAAGGTCCCGATGTTTTAGGTGTGGAAGACTTAACTTCTTCTCTCGTTACCATTCGAGTGATTGCTAAAACAGAAAATATGCATCAATGGACAGTCGAACGTCGCATTCGCCAGGCTATTAAGCAGGCAATGGAGAAAAAAAGTCAGCTAGACGAAGCTGAATCAACAAACGACGAAGACTAATCTTAAAAAACCAGGTGAGAATTCACCTGGTTTTTTGTGTACACATTATGAATGAGTTTGGTTGGTTAATGTATGCTCCACTCTTTGGCAAACATCCATTGCAGACATCCCATCTGCATTGATCACTGTTCCATTTGTCACATGATCTTGAATTCCCATCACATTCTGATCTTGGCCAGAGATGACACAGCAGTCACAAGAGGTTGCATCACTTTCTTGCTTAAGTGATACCACATCATACCCTTTAGATGTGAGTTCCTCGCTAACAGCTGTTAATGATTGTTCAACGCCAATACGCGCCATATCTATTTCCTCCCTTTAGATAAAGTTCGTGCGTAGCTAGGTTGCCCTCTGGACTAACAGTTATGCATGATGCTTCATCATCAGTTTCGAGTAAAATAGTACAACAATAATCGCCGCTTTATGCCTGTTCCATCTTCCATGTAAGGTACTCGATTAAATGAGAAACAGCTATTTGGATAGCAGCCTCGTCCGGGAGCAGACGAGCATCGTGAAGGCCGTATGGACTGTTGACCCCTAACCAGAACATAAATCCGGGAATCTGCTCAAGGAAGTAACCAAAGTCCTCTCCAGTCATAGCTGCTGGCGCCTCAATAAGATCCACGTTTGGATTTTGTGCGGCGAAGTTCATGTATTCCTTTGTCATAGCCGGATCATTTGAAACCTGACAGTAATTACTTCCATAGTCAATTGTCAGCTCACATTCAAAAGCAACCTCGATCCCTTTAGCAATTGCCTCGATCCGACGTTTCATTTCAATCATTGATTCAATCGACAAGCTTCGAATGGTCCCTTCCACTCTTGCTGACTCTGCAATAATGTTCTGCTTCGTTCCACCTTGAATCACACCAATTGTCACGACGCCAGAATCAAGTGGATCAATATTACGAGCAACAATCGTTTGTAGCTGTGTCACAAAATGACTAGCTGCTACAACCATATCACGTGCCGTATGTGGATAGGCTGCATGTCCGCCTTTGCCTTTTAGATCAATAAAAAGCTCTGAAGTGTTCGCAAAAAGTAACCCCTCACGTGTTGAAACAGTTCCTACCGGAAGCTCTGGTGCAATATGCAACGCAACCATTTGGTCTGGCCAAAAATCCTTCAACACTTGCTCATCGAGCATTGGTTTCGCACCACCTGGCCCTTCTTCTGCCGGTTGAAACACAAAAACGAGGTTATCCTTCGGTTGCTGTGTTGAAAAGTGAGAAAGCACACCTAAGGCAATGGTCATATGAAAATCATGACCACACGCATGCATCATGTTTTCGTGTTCTGAAGCAAATGTCTCAATTCCTGAACGTTCAGCAATCGGTAATCCATCCATATCCGCTCGATATGCGAGGGTTTGCTTTGGGTCTGATCCCTTTATATACACGAGTACACCCGTACGCCACAGCTTAATCTTCCAATACTCCTGGGCTAGTGGTTCAAGTATCTCCAAAATGAGTTGCTGTGTTTTAAATTCTTTAAACCCAACCTCTGGAATTTGGTGGAACCGACGTCTTAGAGCCGTTAATTCTTCGGTCTTCATTCTGTCACCTCTTGTAATACTTCGTTAAACAATGTTAAGAAATCATTCATTTGTTCATCACTTACAATGAGAGGTGGCAGTAACCGGATGATTGTTTGTTGTGTGACATCCACCAACATCCCTCTCTCAAGAAGCTTTTGCTGAATCAACTTGACTGATTTCGGTTCAAGCTTTGTGACCACACCAATCATCATTCCTAAGCCACGAATTGAATCAATCTTATCTGCATGCTCTTCCCTTAACCCTTCAAGTCCATCTAATAGTATCTTAGATGCACGTCTTCCGTTATCGAGCACGCCATCATCAAGAAGTAGCTTGAGTACTGTATTACCGAGAGCCGCACTAAGTGGAGATGGAGCAAAGGTTGTCCCGTGATCCCCCGGCTTAAACAAGTCCTTGTGGGCCTCTTTTACAATGATCCCACCTAGAGGAAGTCCTCCCCCGATCCCTTTTGCAAAAAGAACAACATCCGGTTGAACCGTTGTATGCTGATACGCAAAAAGCTCGCCTGTTCGTCCAATGCCTGTTTGAATTTCATCCATACAGAAAAGCACACCATACGTTTCACATAACGCCGCCGCTTGCTCGATATACGAGGCTTCTAGAGGGAGAACTCCTCCAGAACCTAAAACAGGCTCCATTAAAAGCGCGGCCGGTTTCTGTTCGCGTAAGATGGTTTCCAAGCCTTCCAAGTCATGTGGTTCAACATCGTATACAGGAAAATCACTTACAGGAAAGTCCTGGTATACGCCAGGCTGTCTCGTTAATTTCAGTGCACCAAGCGTACGACCGTGAAAGCTTTTTTTAAGAACGACGATTCCATCTCTTTGTTCCTGTGTTTTTGTCCATTTATGAATAAGCTTAACAACAGCCTCTGTCGCTTCAGCACCTGAATTCGTGTAAAACACTCGACCGGGGAACGTCTCTTGAATCAATCGTTCAGCAAGCTCAACGGCCGGCTTGTTCACATACAGGTTTGAGATATGCAGAAACTTTTCGCCCTGATCTCTTAGGGTCTGAACAATGTCAGGATGTGAATGACCTAAGATATTCACAGCAAGGCCGGTAATAAAATCAAGATACCGTTTCCCGTCCTCATCGATTAATTCAGCACCCTCACCTCGTTCAATGACTAGCGGCAATCTACCATATGTATTCATAAGTGCTTGTTGATTTCGCTCATTCCAATTTGACACGTAATCACTCCTCAATAAATCGAATACAGAAAAACCTTGTCACCTGTACTGGCGACAAGGCTTCTCCCTATCTACATTTCTATTAGTCGTTTAGACGACGAAGTTCTTGTTTAATTTCTGTTTTACCTTTTGTTTTTTCATCAATTTCTTTAATCACGCGTGCAGGTGTTCCAGCAACCACTGTATTAGAAGGTACATCTTCTGTAACGATGGCTCCAGCAGCTACAACGGCTCCTTTACCTACTGTTACGCCTTCAAGAACCACAACGTTTGCACCAATGACAACATCATCTTCTACGATAACAGGCTTAGCAGAAGGTGGCTCAATCACACCAGCAAGAACAGATCCAGCACCAACGTGGCAGTTCTTACCAACTGTTGCACGTCCACCAAGAACAGCGTTCATGTCGATCATTGTTCCTTCACCGATGACAGCTCCAATATTAATGCTTGCGCCCATCATAATCACTGCGCCTTTTCCGATTTCAACTTGATCACGGATAATCGCGCCCGGCTCAATACGTGCTTCAATTCCTTTAAGATCTAAAAGTGGAATAGCAGAATGACGACGATCGTTTTCAACAACGAAGTCTTCAATGTTTGCTTGATTCTCTTGAAGGACTGCGTTGATTTCGTCCCACTCACCAAAAACAACCCCAGTTTGTCCATTTATAAAGGCTTTTGTTTCTCCGCCAAAAGAAATCCCTTCAAGATTTCCTTTAATATGTACTTTTACAGGTGTTTTCTTTTTACTTTCAGAGATAAACTTAATAATTTCATTTGCATCCATTTGATTCATGACTTTATCCTCCTAGCAATTACGTTCAGTATACTCACAATCATAAAGATTTAACTGTAAAAATGCAACGCTTATCATCCAAGGATCATAATTAAGATTGTGATCGTTGGAATGCTGATCAGGGTTGTGATCAACGTTACACTTGAAACAAGCTTTGGCTGCGCTTGAAATTGGACAGCGTACATCACAATCGTTGCCGCAGATGGCATCGCAGCAGAGACAATGAGTACCTTACCGAGTAATGGATCGAGCGGCATGAGTGATACCAGTCCCCATGCAAGAATAGGTGAAATGAACATACGCAGGATTACGCTAAATGTAATATTGGCCCAGTCGAAATTCCCCCACTTGATCATTGCCAGTTGCATACCTAAAATGACCATAACCATCGGGATCGCCGCATCTGATATCAGATCAACTGTTCCAAACAAATTGTCAGGTATGTTCACTTGAGCAAAATTAAGAATGAGAGCAAGAACAGCTGCATAAGAAGCAGGCATTTTCACAACAGACCGCATCGCTATTCTTATACCGGCTTTTCCTTTAACCGCATAATAGACGCCAAAGAAATTCATTAGGATGGATTGAAGCACCATAGCAGAGATAGCAAATTGAAATCCTGCCTCCCCGTACGCAAATAAAATAATCGGTGTACCGTAGTTTCCGGTGTTCATAAATGCCGTCGATAAAATGAGTGCATTTTCCGTGGATAGATCAATCTTGCGGATTTTCGTATAAATCTTACACATAAAAATGATGAGAAACATTAACACAAAAGAAAAAAGAACCATATAACTGTATTGGCTATTTAACTCTGTCTCATAAAAAGTCTTAAATACAAGACAAGGTGTCATCACATATATCGCCATGGTAGAAATAGGGCGGATATCAACCTTGGCCACACGTTGAAGAATGTATCCAATCATAAAAATTAAAATGACGGGCAGGACTACCTGAATAAATATTGTCAAAACAAAAGAACTCCTTTTCACGTTTCTGCCGTGTCAGTATATCATACTCTTTGTTTTAGGTTAGAGGGGTGTCTGGCATGTAACGCCTGCCAAGAGTTCTAAAGTAAAAAAAATACAAAAAGCAAATGATCCCTCACAGAGTCATTTGCTTTTTGCGTTACGCTTCACATTAACTTTTCACCACTATGTTTAGTCAACAATCTTCTCAATGAAAACGGTTGGATGTTTCAGTAGATTAATATCTACAGCTTGGAAGTCCCCATGTCCGTGGCCTTCTACTTTAAAAATTCGTACAAACGGCCTTTGAGGTATGCCATCATTTTGCGCAGATACTACCCCGTATTCGCCTGTCGATAATACCACCTGGATACCGGTCGGATAAAAAGCGATTGTTTTGAGAAAATGTGACACAATTTGATGACCGTAGCGCACTCCCGTTAAGCCCATAATAATTTCACACGCTTCATGTGGCAGCATCCGTCCACCAGGTCTAAGTGGGCTGATTAGATGGTCAAACGCGTTTGCGACCGCAACAATTTTGGCGAACACATGAATATCTTTTTCAAGTAACTGACGAGGGACCCCACCTCCATCAACATGCTCATGATGAGATAATGCAATGTGCGCGGAGAGGGCACTCATCTCACTATTTTTACGCAAGACATTAAATCCTCTCCATGTATGGTCGTCCCCCATTACGACTTTGGGTTCATCATCTTTTGAGGAAGCCATCTTCCCAATGTCATGCATCAAGGCTCCCGTTGCAAGCTCATACAGCTTGGCCCTTGTTAATCCGAGACGAACGCCAACAATCGTCGAGATCATACACACATTTAGAGAATGGACAAACAGCCCGTTATCCTCCGTTCTCATGTCAGTTAAGCTTAATAATGACTGACTATGTCCAAGGATTTCTTCGACAATCTGCTTCACAGATTGTTGAATCGATTTTAATTCAAACCCTTGCCCCTCTTGTACAAATTGAAAAGACTCTGTTAAATTAGCAAATGTTTCTCTTTTTACTTCCTCTGAAACAAGGTCTTCTTTTTTAATTTCCTTGTCAAAGGGGTCCTGAAGATACACTGCCTTAATCCCCAAGCGTTTTAAACGGTTAATTAATGCTGGAGTCAGGGATGCGCCTTCATTTAGCAATACCCTGCCATCACTTGTATAAATTTGTTTCCCTAGTTTTTCGTTAGCCTGCGTCAGTTCTATGGTCGTATAGCGCATGATGAAGCCCCTTTGGTCAGAATACTCTTATTATACTAATCTTCTTCCTTTTATCGGTTCTTTTTTTGTTAATTCTTACGTTTTGCATATAAATAGGGCTAGAGTCACGGGCAAGTCGCCGTCTCGTTATAGAACAAAAAAAAGAGCGATCGCGTTGGATCACTCTTCTCACATTCTATTCTTTCACTTCATGGTTTACGACATCAAGTGGCTCCTCGGACATGACTAGATTAGCCGGTGCAGATACATGAATGTCTTCTTCCTCTAGTACTTCAAGAATACGGAAGTGGGCTTTTTCTCGTATCTCCATAAACGGCGCCCATTGGTTGGTTTCTGTGAAATAGGTGACCATCAAGTTGTAGCTTGATTCAGCAAATTCTTCAAACCTAACAATGACCGTGTCTGTTGCGATTTCTTCAAATAATTGTAGCTCCTGATCAATCCGATCTCTTAGTTTTTGTAGCTTCTGACTAGAGGTAGATTGTCTGATTCCTAAGCTAAAGTAAACACGTCTTCTTCCCATCTCTGTCCAGTTGGTAATGGCTTCATTTGCAAGCGTAGAGTTTGGAATAACAACTAATGTATCGGAGAAGGTGCGAATTTTTGTGCTTCTAAACGTAATATCCTCTACTCCACCTTCGACCGTTGGTGTCTCAATCCAGTCCCCTTTTTTAAATGGACGTTCCGTAATAATAATAATTCCACCAAAGAAGTTACCAATTGTGTCTTGGGCAGCAAGGGCAAAGGCTAGTCCACCAATTCCTAGACCAGCAACAAAGGTACTAATGTCAAATCCCCAGTTATCAAGAATAATGATAAAGGTAACAATCACCACTAATACTCGAAGGATCTTTGAAACAAAAGGAATAAGCATACTTTCTTCTTGTAGCTCTGCTTTTTTTGCAATGTTCGTAACCGCATTTGAGTAATAAGTCATGTAATTATATAAGCCCCACCCTATGGTGAAGATAATGAATGACCGATATAAGCTTTGAACAAAAGGCCTAAGCGTTATGTTTGAGTACTCTAAGTATTGTAAGGCAAGATATGTACCGATCACTACAAATAAGAAGCGTAATGGCTTTTCATAGGATTTTAAAACATCTCGAATGACTTTCGTTGAGGTACGTTTTGATAAGCCCAATACTACCTTTTTTGTTAGAGTTGTGAACATTTTTCTAAAAACCAAGAACACTAAAAAGATAGCAATGGATAAGCCAATATTTATCCAGTCCAGGTTTATTATTTTTTCTATATATTGATTCAAACGTTCCATAGAGGCTCCTCCCCGTACTTCTATTTCTTTTGTTTATAAAGGATACCCGCTATGTGGTCCGTTTTTCAACCAATAACCATTGTCCGCCAGCCACATTTTCTTCTTTTTCGACAAAAAGTAGCTCAAGCATAGGCTTGAGCTAGAAAAATGATTCCTTTTAAAATGGATCATGGTCCAATGTTTTTTGAATAACCTTTGCAAGCTCAGGTTTTGTTGTTTCTTTTTTTGCGTCAGAATGTGGAATCGCTGCTTCTACTACATCCTTTAATCCTGAAAGAACATCGTCACCTGATTCCATCATGGCATTTGTCATATCATGACTCTCTTCTTTATAATCTATTGCTTTTTTCTTAATGGCTTTTGTGTTTGTTAAGGCATAAAGACCTGCCGCTGCCAAAAATCCGCCAGCTGCTCCACCGATCATATACCCCGTATGATTTTGTTTTTTTCGTTTGAACATCTTTTTCACCTCTTTTCTGTTATCGTGTGTAGCAGAGACGATATTATACATAGTTTAAAAAAGGTTATAGTCTATGCTAGAATAAATAAGACTAACTCCTTACAATGAAAGGATTTATTTTTTAGGAAAGGTGTTTATCATGAAAAAAGGACTACTCGCATTCTCCATTGTTGCCCTTTTCATGATTGCAAGCTGCGCTATTGGGCAGAATCAATCAGATCAGCAAGGGCCCGGTTCCCTTGATACGCTTGAGGCTGAAATACACGCACCAAGTGAAACGGCTTTGGATGAACCTGTTGTGCTACAAGTATATGTTACTTACGGCGCCGAGCCTCTTACCGATGCCAATCGTGTAACGTTTGAAATTTGGAAAAATGGTCATCGCGCTACAGGGGAACTAATCGACGCAGAGGAATCTGATCCCGGTGTGTATTCACTCGAAACAACATTCAACGAGGATGGCATTTATCATATACAGTCCTTTGTTGAAGCAGGAAGCGAACAAATTGAGCCGACTGTTCGTGTCATAGCCGGAGATGTTTCAGAAACAGAGCTCGAAGCGGCCGAACAAGAGTTTCAACAAGAAGAAGATCAAGAAAAAGCACAGGAATCTAAACCAGATTAATTAATGATAAATGGCTACAAGGAAAACGTTACGAGTAATCGTGACGTTTTCCTTTGTGCCTATTGGAGTTGAATGATGTATCACGCACAAACCTATCAGGAAAAATTGAAATTATATACGTTAATTCTTTGGCCCATTATGGTCACTCAAATCAGCCTGCATGCGATGAATGTAATTGATACGATGATGTCCGGTCGAGCCGGTACAACCGACCTTGCTGGAGTTGCAGTTGGATCAAGCCTTTGGGCACCGATACTCACAGGTTTTAACGGTATTTTGATGGCTGTTACACCAATTATTGCACAGCTGCTTGGAAAGGGTGAGAAATCCTCTATTTCTCGATCCGTAATTCAAGCTCTTTATCTTTCAGTCGGGTTGGCACTACTTGTTTATTTGGCTGGCTTCTTATTTCTTCCTTCAATTCTGCAATTTATGAGTTTGGAAGCTGAGGTATCCCATGTAGCAAAGCATTACTTAATTGGATTGTCCATTGGTCTGCTTCCACTTTTCGCATCGAATGTTTTACGTTATTTCTTTGATGCGCAAGGACTTACTCGGATTACAATGACGATTTTACTTCTTACTTTACCTATTAATACGCTTCTCAATTATGGACTCATTTTTGGTAAATTGGGTTTACCCGAGCTTGGTGGAATTGGTGCTGGTTACGCAACCGGTATCACATATTGGATTATTTTCCTCTTAAGTGTGTTTATGACCTATTCCATTCCAACCATACGTTCCTTCTCGCTTTTCTCTACCTGGTTCAGGCCTTCTCTAAAAGCTTGGCGTGAGCAGCTTTCCCTTGGTTTACCAATGGGGCTTTCTATCTTTTTTGAAGCGAGTATTTTCTCGTTTGTTACTTTACTTGTCAGTCGGATGTTTGCAACAGATATTATTGCCGCCCATCAGGCAGCCTTAAATTTTTCGTCGCTCTTATTTATGATTCCACTTAGTATGTCGATGGGCTTAACGATTGTGGTTGCTTATGAGATTGGCGCAGGGCGTCTCCAAGACGCAAGACAGTACAGTCGAATTGGGATATCCGCTTCCATGCTTATTATTTCCATTGCATCCGTTATTCTGTTTTTTCTTAGAGAACCGATCTCATACTTGTACACGGATAATCCGAATGTCGTTCAGCTTGCCATGAGCTTCTTTATCTTTGCGATCTTTTATCAGCTTTCTGATGCTGCACAGGCTACCTTGCAAGGTGTACTTCGAGGCTATAAGGATGCGGCCGTACCGTTTATTATTGCCTTAGTGTCTTATTGGGGGATTGGGATTCCTTCTGGCCTGTTACTCGCTACTCAAACAGATTTAGGACCATTTGGTTTTTGGATTGGCATTATCATCGGATTAACGAGTGCAGCCATTGGATTTTGGATTCGATTGTCGATCGTCACCAAACGTTTCTCTCTATCGTAAAAGAATGAATTCCTTGTATTTGGACATAGTTGTATTAGGAACTTTTTTACGATAAGAGGTGGTTAATCAATGTGGATTCAATCAATTCTTTTTACCACACGCGGATCATCCGGCGTAGGCATGATGCCCATCGTGCTTGTTGCTGTTTCTGTTGGCCTGATGGTTATCATTATGGGTGCGCTTTTGATTTATCTTTCTCGCAAACGTCAAAAACAATAAATCTCCTTTTAAAAAGAACCCCAGCTGGTTCTTTTTTCTAGTTGTATAAGAACATTCATTCGCATATAATAAGAACATATATTCGCCAAGAGGTGAACGAGAATGAAGAAAGTCATTTTTTTAGTGGACATGGAAAGCTTTTATGCATCAATTGAGGTGACTAGAAGACCGGACTACCGAGGGAAGGCCTTAGTGGTGTCTGGTGATCCGAATCGTCGGAGTGGCGTGATATTGGCTGCTTCAAAGGAAGCCAAACGCTTTGGCGTCAAAAATGCCGAGCGTCTATGGGAAGCGCAACAAAAGTGTAGTGATTTAATTATTGTTCCGCCGCATATGCAGGACTATATTGAGGTCTCCATTGAAATCACGGCTATTCTTAAAACGTACACGGACTTAGTTGAACCTTATTCGATTGACGAACAGTTTATGGATGTGACCCATTCTCAGCGACTTTTCGGTTCCCCTCATGAGATTGCAAAAAAAGTTCAACAAGACATTTGGAAACAATGCGGAGTAAGAGCGCGTGTTGGCATTGGTGAAAACAAAATTTTAGCTAAGCTTGCCTGTGATCATTTCGCCAAAAAGAATAAGGAAGGCATCTTTGAATTGAAAGCTGAGGAGCTTAAAGAAACGCTTTGGCCATTACCTGTAGAAGATCTGTTTGGCGTGGGCAGCCAAATGAAGCGCCATCTCTATGACCGAGGCATTCGCACCATTGGGCAGCTTGCAGCGACTAAGGTGGAGTTTTTTAAGAAGCGATGGGGCATACATGGTCAAGTACTGTGGATGAACGCAAATGGAGTTGATTACTCTCCAGTCAAACTCTCCACGCATGATGGACAAAAAGCGATCGGTCACGGAATGACACTGCCCTATGATTATGCAACAAAGGCTGATATTCATACCGTGTTGCTCGAGCTATGTGAAGAGGTTTGTCAGCGCGCCCGTAAAAATCATGTACATGGATCAACCGTTTCGCTCAGTGTCTCAGGTGCAAGCTATGAAGTGCGGACAGGGTTTCATCGTCAGTTTACGATGCCCTATGCAACAAACGCCTCCCTCACCTTATATAGGTACGTTTGCCAGCTGCTCGACCGATTTTGGGATGGTCAGCCTGTTCGCCGGGTAGGCATTGCTCTGTCTAAACTATCTGATGGAGATGCTGTACAGCTAGATTTGTTTGACCACAAGCAGCAGCAAGAGGACCGGGCGCTTGGAGAAGCGATGGACCGAATTAAAGCACGCTTTGGCAAAACAGCCCTGCTTCGCGCCTCCTCTCTCCTACCTGCTGGTCAAGCGAGAGAGCGTGCAGCTAAAATTGGAGGACATTACAAATGAGTGATTTTTTAGAACGAGGCAATCTTTTATGGGAAGGCAGTCGAATGATGCTTCCTGAACACAAACAAGCCATTCGTGCGCAAAACGAGCGCGAAAAGCATAGTCCTCCCCCTGAGCTTGACGGACAAGAGTTAGAAGAGCTTGGAAGGGTTGCAATGCACTCCCTAACCCATTCTACCCCTGTGCACATTGTGTATTGGGAAGACGGATACGATTACAAACTAATTGCTACTGTAGAACGAGTAGAACCCCAGCAAAAGCAAGTAACCGTTCGAGAAAGTAAGGATACACGCAAAACCATTACGTTTAACCACTTAAAAAGCATCGAGCTCATTTAAAAAGGAAGAAGGCGACTTACTTAGCCGCCTTCTTCCATTCCATTACATATTCACGTTCACTTGTCGCATCGTCCATTTGTTCAAAAACAATCTGAAAGCCAGAACGTTTATAAAACTGAATCGCTCGCTCATTTTTCGCATACACCTGCAAGCTTAAAAACAAATACTCATTCTGTACCCAATCAAGTAATTGCTTCCCATAGCCCTTTCCTTGACGCTCTACATCTATAAAAAGTGCAGCTATTTGAGTATCCATTAGTGAAACAAACCCACAGATTTCTCCTCTACTTTCCAACACAAGCGTACGTGCTTGAGGTAGATACTCATTCTTCATTGCTCTTTGTTGCTCTCTCCAATACAGTTTGGCAATAAAGTCGTGAGCTTCAAAAGAGGCCGTAAGCCAAATTGAAACAAGTATGTCCATATCTGCACGCTGAGCCGGTCGGATCATGTGATTCTTCCTCCCCTTAGTAGTTTAATGATTGGCTTTTGGTCCTATCAACCATCTGTGCATCCATTCCCCCGTTCTGTCTATCTTAAATAGATCCATGTGATTGATTCTCTATTTACGTTTATATTTACAATCATACCATCTATGTTACCAAAAGGTTCTCCATCAAAAAAACGGTATAACACGACCTTTAAAAGGAACGTGTCATACCGTTTCAGAAGAGCTTAGCTGTGTTTTACTTCAAATACTCTTCTACTTTTTCCAGGACCTCTGAGGCTCCTTTTGGACTTAGCACAATGTTCCCATTTCCAAGTGAAATGTTTTGCTCGTTAATCTCACCTGTCAGCATGCATTGTGTACTTGGCGTATACTTCTTTAAAATAATTTCCTCGCCATTCACGTAAATCTCCATAGGATCTTTAATGTCTATATCTAAGGTGCCCCGCAGTTCCTTAGGAATCACAATACGGCCTAATTCATCAATTTTTCGAACGATACCTGTTGACTTCAACGTATGACCTCCTAGTCAATTGTCATCTCCTGTTCTATACCCCCTTTTTTCAAAAAATAATAGGGATACATGAAGATATTTTTGTGAACAACAAAAAAACGGGAAGATACCAATGTACCTCCCCGTTCAGCCCTCTTATTTAAATTCGATCGTCTCAAGATATAGCCCGTTTGCATCCGCAAACCCCGCGTGTTCCCGCTCTTTTGATTCAAGAATGCCAGGAATCGCTTTCGCTTTCATCTCGCCGGATCCAACTTTAATCAGTGTCCCAATAATTTTACGAACCATGTTGTATAAGAAGCCGTCACCTTTTATACGAATCTCCAACAAGCCATCCTTCGTTGAAAAATCAATCGACCGGATCGTGCGTACATTTGATTTCTTTTTTGATTTGGCATTAGAGAAGGCAGTAAAGTCATGTTCACCAATAAAATAAGAACTCGCCTGTTTCATTTGTTCCATGTTTAAAGGCTCCGCTACATGCATACTTAGCTTTCTTAAAAAAGGATGACTGTATGATTCATTCCAAATTTTATAGACATAGATCTTGTCCGCAGAATTGTAACGAGCATGAAACCGCTCATGAACCATTTCTACTTTCGTTACACTAATGTCTTCCGGTAGATACCGATTCAAATAATGTTGTAATTCATAAATAGTTACGTCCAAGTTAAGCTTAACATTTGCCACTTGCCCAAGCGCATGGACCCCCGCATCGGTTCGGCTACTACCGATGATCTCAATAGAATGACCCGCCATTTCCGTTAACACATTTTCAATTTTTCCTTGAATCGTATTTTCGCCTTTTCCAAGACGTTGCCAGCCTTTATAACGTGTTCCGTCATACTGAATTGTGAGCTTAAAATTCTTCATTCAAAATCTCCTTCATTTCCAAACATAAATATAGAACTCCTTACATCCTACCACAAATGAGTACATGATGTTCAAAACGGTTGAGAGCTTAGAACAAGTATGAGATGATAAGGACGACTTTTTTGTAAGGAGAAATCTTATGAAACGCTTAAAATGGGGAGTACTACTAGCCATTGTTATTGTTATACTAACGACTTACGTGTATGTAAATGGAAATCCATATACTCACTATCAACTAAAGCAAGCTGTGACAGAACATTTTAACAAAGATGGGGCTTCACGCATGCAGAACATTCACATGACCTCGATGTACGACCGTGAAGCAGAGAAATACCCCTACTTTTTAGAAATCTATCTAGATTTGAACGGTATTCATGGAGATTATCACTATTACATTTATGAGGATGAGCAAGTAAAAGCGACAAAAGCATTTAGTGAACCATTAGAAAATATCGATAACCATGAATTATTTACTGATTAAGAAAAAAGGCCTGAGAATGAGCTCAGGTCTTTTTTAGGTAAAGCTATGAGCGTAACAGTCTCTCCCACGTATTTGGCCCTGCGATCCCGTCTACTACAATGCCTGCGCTACGCTGGAATGTACGTACTGCGGCATCCGTTGCCGGGCCAAATGCTCCGTCCACAGCAATTCGTGCGCCTTTTGTGTTTAAAGCTGATTGCAACAAACGAACCCACCATTGATGAGTAGAGTTTCTTCGAAGTGTATTCGCAGCACGCTTACTAACCGGTCCAAATATCCCATCAATGTTGACCCCAGCAAAATATTGGTACACACGAACAAGCGCCACGCGTGTTCTTGGGCCAGTCATTCCATCCACAACTAGAGGTGTAAACGACGCTTTGTTCGGATAGTCGCGCGAGTTTAGAAATGATTGTGCATTAGCAATAAACTGATTCACAACTGGCTTTGGCGCAGGTGTTGGTGTTGGACTTGGTGTTGGTGTTGGTGTCGGTGCTGGAACTTGCACCCCGCCCGTTTGTGGGCCTGATTGAACAGTTTGGATAAGTCGCTTATAGTCCTCCCACTCATTTAACAAGCGAGCCGGACAGTTTTTACCAGTCCAGTGCTTATGAGTCACTACTCTTGATAATGGAATATTTAAGTTTTTCATTAATCGCTGAACAAGCCATGCTGCATTTTCTTTTGCCTTTTGAAAATTCCCATCAGAATTCACGCAAAGCTCAATTCCGATCGACTGACTGTTTCCATCTGGCCCCGCATGCCATGCGACTTCGTTTACTGGAAGATGCTGAATGATTTGTGTGTCATCTACAGTGTAATGCCATGAAACAGAACGAGATCTCGCATCGGCCCCTTTTATATAGCGAGCGTGCACCTCTGCATTTGCTCCTGCATTCGTATTTCCCGTCTCATGCTGCGTGATGTACGTTGCATTTAACGCACGCCCAGGACGATTGCTTGCTGAGACAGGCAAAAAATCCATTTTAATATTCAATTAAATCCTTCCTTTCTCTCCTGTTTATGATCTAGTAAAACGAGTCATGGTTACTAGAAAGATATGAAGGGAACGCTTCACTCCATTCATAGAATATGCTTGGCCTATTTTTTTCGTTCGGGTGTTTGGAAGGGGTCGTTACTTATTTATATGAAAAAAGCCCTACATTTTTGTAGGGCTTGGCATTACTCAATATCTGACATACTATCTCGTTGAACCTCTTTGAGGTATGCGAAAACCTTATTCGTTTCCACAACGTGTTGCGTGTAGTCACATGCTGACGCTACCTCATTAGCGTAGGCAGCAAACTCCTCTAAAAGGACAAAGAGCGATGTCCATATTTCATGTGTTTCTAACCTCGGATACGTTCCACTAAAGCGCTTCCATTCTTTTTCAGATAAAAACCGTTTTAGATATTTTCCGTTCTTTCCGGTACTGAGCGAGAAATGAGTACGTATTCCTATTTTCCAATTCATCATCTGGATAAGCATGTCTCTCACAATCGATAAATGGTCATATGCATACGTTAGCTCCCCGCGCCATAACCCTTTTGCAACATAGGTCGCGACCCACCAGCATTCATTGCAGCAATCATCAAATAACTTTTGCGTCGGCGGCTGAACCCAATAGGCTTGGTCCGTTGATGGTGGTAGAATGGGTAGCTTCTGATCTTTATCTAGTAACAAGACAGCAAGCTCATCCCCGCCATTCCACGAGTCTGCCATCGACTGTGGCACAAGCGTCAAATCAATTCGATTCCCATCCTCAAACAACATGAGATAAGCAAATGTTCCATCGTCTAATGGCGGGATCAGGTCAATGGCTTCCGGTGTTTGCATCACAATTCGTTTGCCAAATTGATCAATCCAGCTTGGGTCTTGAATAAACGAGTATACGTCCGTTACAACGTACACAATATCATAATCTTGAAATTGGTCCTTTGAAACATTCGGATTTGTCCTCGACCCATTCATTCCAACAGCTCGAATTCGTTCGTCCTGGTTGGCTACATCTATTATTAGCTTTATCATTTCATCGGTTGATCTCATTTTACACCCTCCCATTTTTTAGATAATCGTTTGACTAAAAGGCTGGTAGGTGGTGGACCTTGAATCAGTTGCTTTTAACGTCGCATTATGCTGCCTCCTTTTCGTATTGTTTCTTGGCGCGTAGACCGTAGGCACCACATAAAAGAATGGTAATGATAATAAAATAAACAGCTAACCCTCTCATTAAGGCAAACGGTGTTTCAAATAGGAATGCAAACCAAAATAAGTTCCCTTCCATCTCCCATAGTCCAGGTGTTAAATACCAATTAACAGGGTTGATATTTCTCGGAAGCATATCAGCTATATACAAGATAAAAATTAAAGGAATGGAAATATAAAACTGAGTTAAGTATAAATCGGAAATGCGTTTATAGCGAGAAGCTTTTGACTGCTGATCAGAGAAGATATCTTCCGTAGCCCTCTCATCCATGCGTTCAAAATAGTGGTGACCGTTTCTTCTAGGACAAGGTAGCCTTCTCCACCCACTATCTTTGAACATGATTTCATAATCAATAAAATCAGCCTTACGTTTAAATTTACGATAATCTATTTTATAGGTTGTGTTTTTCGGTTCTCCCTTTTTAAATCGATAACCGAAAGAACGATACATCAATTGATATCCGCGACGCGCCATTTTATTTAACCATTGTTCTTCCTTCGTTAAATCAGTAAAAAATTTAAACCTCCTCATCTCTCTCCTCCTTTAACAACTGATCCGTCACTTGAAGCAACGTCCGCATCCGTTCTTGTTCCAGAGCAAGAATTTCTTTTCCTACATCAGTAATTTCATAGACTTTTCTGCGTCTCCCTTTATCCGGAACAAGCTCAATAAACTCAAGTTTTACCAAGTTTTCAAACGCTCCATACAACGTGCCCGCAGCCATACGCACTTGCCCTCCACTTAACTCCTCCACACGTTGCATGACTAAATATCCGTGCCGTGGTTCTAACAAAGAAAGCAAAATGTAATAAACTGTCTCTGTTAAAGGTAAATGTTTACTTCGTTTCATGGTGCCTCCTATACAGTTCAACTGAATAGTTTGAGTATATACAGTTGAACTGTATACGTCAATGATCTAATTAATTAAGAGTGGTGGAGATGGATGTATTTTGCTCTCAGCCCGATGTATTTCTAACTCTCGTCTCCATACACCCGAAGCCCAATCTCAACCAAAAAGAGACGTAGCAATTACTACGTCCTACTCCCATTCATCCTTTAATTTCCACCTTCCTATTGAATCGTTCAAACAACCCTTTTATACTTAAGCTAACAAGAAGTAGGAGGTAAGCCATTGAAAGTAACAAACATACTTTTTTTCATAATTGCACTTATGTATTTAGGCATCGTAGCTACAGTAACAGGTTCATTCCCTCCACTTTCACACGATCAACTAATGACGATTGCAAGCGCCTTGTTTCTAGCTGCACTCATTGTTCAATTTGTTCTGTTAGCTAAAGAGAGAAGTAAGAAAAGACAATCAGCAACCGAATTAAAACGATAGCTCACCATGAAAGGTGTAAGGAATTCCTTGATCCAAAAACCGCTCGATCCCTCCATAATGAGGGATTTTTTGATTTGCCTCTTCCAGACTCATCCACCTTGCTTGCTCGATGGTGGCGACATCGTGAATGTGGATGGTATCCGAAGTCGACATTAGCGTCGCTTTAAACGTGGTGAGAATGGCATGATGCTCTTCGATATACATTTCATTTACACTGACAACATCATTCACTTCGACTGTTAATCCGGTTTCTTCATACACCTCACGGACGCAAGCTTCAGGCAGGGTCTCAGTCCCTTCTACCCGCCCACCCGGTAATGACCAGGTGGGATGATTCATGTTTTTAACAAGTAAGACTTGATCACTTTGTTTGTTGTAAACAAAAACATAGACCACTTGAATACGTTTCATAAGCTCTCCCCCAGTGCTTGATTCCAAGATGTTATAAACGATTGAACCGTAGGATATCGTTCATCTTTGTTTTCAGAAACCGCCTTGCATGCGACCTTCCAAAGTGCGGCGCTTGCCTCCCATTTTTCAATGGATCGATCAAGTTCGCCTCCAAGCAGACAAAATGCAGTCGCCCCGAGTCTGAATACATTCGTTTGTTTGTCGATCAAAGCACCTCGATCAAATTCCTCCGGTGCCATAAATCGTTTGGAGCCAAACATGCGTCCCATTTCATTATGAACTGGCCCCAACTCATAGTAATCAATGTCACAAATGGTTGTTTTATCGTTTATAAAATCGTAGAGAATGCTTCCATCATAAAAATCAATGGCCATGTACTCTCGTTCTTCTACCAGCTCGTGAAATGTGAAGATGGCCGAGAGTGCGTTTAAACGTGTTTGCACTGGTAGTTGTTTAAAGCGATAAAAAGGAGAGTTCGGATGCTCATACTTTTCAGGCGGAGGAAAGGACCAGTGAGGGTGCAGGCACTCGCCCTCCTGCCAATCAAATACTACCGCGTATCCGTCTTTTAACTCAAAGTGCTCTTGAAGTGTAATGAGATGCTCATGAGCTAAAGTCTGGTAGAGTGGGACAGCTTGTTTTAAACGTACAACTGCTTGCTTTGGTTCACCATCAAAATGAATCGGTTTTGCGCCTGCATATTTAATAAATTGTTTCCGCCCGTTTCTCATTACACCGAAGCTAATATTACCTGAGTCCTGCTGATCAAACACATGACATACCGTTCCTAGCTTTTGCAACCAACTAAAATCATGCTTCTCCTTCAACTGAAAAGAGACTTCACCCATTTGTATCGTCACACCTTGGCTCATCCAGTCACTCCCTCACACTGTTTATATGGTTCATTTTACCAAAAAAGATTAGTATTAAACTAGTCTTAAAGACAAATAAAGACCTCACCCACCAACTATATGGAGAGCAAAGTCTGAAGTACCTTATTCATCTGGTATTTCGTCAAAATCGACTGAAGAACCATTTATTCTATGATAGTTACCAGTAGATCTAACCCTCTCTTTGAGATGATTCATGTCAACAGGAGTACTTGTTACATGATAATAGTTTCCAACTAGTAGATGTATACGGGTTTCGTACAAACTAAGCATAATCGGTGTGTCTCGATTGTTCTTATAAAATGTAATTAGAACGCCATTTTCTTTTGATACATCTCCACCCCATTCGGAATCATGCATTTTTTTAATTGAATACTGACTTAAAAAATCAATGAATTCATCCGCATCAGTAGCGTCCTTTGTTACGTAAACTTCATCTGAGGATACCTCAATGATCATCGACTCAAAGTTTGTGGAATGGTAGTTAAACAAACTGTCTAGTGGTTTCTCTTGATTCTCATTTATTGTTTTTACGGAAAAAAGAACAATAGGGATGAGAATTAATAATGTAGTAAAAATGATAAAGCTCTTTTGATCTCGGAGTACTTTAAATAAAAGATAACTTGAAAGCTTTTCAGATAAGAATGCTGTTAAAGGGATAACGCCTAAAAGATAAACGAAAATCGTTGTTAACGTGCTTAGAAGTCCTGTTTTCCAAGGTATATAATAGTAATAGACAGCTCCGTATGCATACGTATTGATCATCAAAAAAAGCAATAGAAATGTGTAAAATAGAAATTTTCCTTTTGCTTGGCTAATGCCAATGATACTTCTCTCACTAAGCTCTTTAGGGATTTTAATTTTATTTATTTCATCTTTTATGTTATTACTCATTAAAATCACCTCTTTCTGCGTTCTTTCTGAGCTTTTCTAATGCACGATAGAGAATGGTTTTTACAGTTCCTACCGATAAATCAAGTACATTTGAAATCTCGGAAAGTGTTAAGTCTTGATAAAAACGTAAGATGACCACGCTTTTCTCAGAGTCATTCAGGTGATCAAGTAAGTCTTTCAGAGTCATTTGTAAGTCTATATTTTCGTTTATATCTGTTGATAAGTGATCTTTCATATGATCTTCCATTTGAACTTCTATCTTTTTCTTTCTAAGTAAGTCTACAGAGGCATTTATTGCAATTCTAAGTAACCACGTTTTAAAGTATTTTGGTTCCTTTAGGTTTGAAACGGTTTTAAAGGAACGGTACGCCGTCTCTTGAACAACTTCAAGGGCATCCTCCTCGTTTTTCATATAGATAAAGGCCATTTTATATAGTTCCACCTCATATGCTTGAAAACATTCCAAAAAAGCCTTTGAATTGCCTCTTTGCGCTTTTTTGATTAATTTCACATTCAAGAACGTTGCACCTCCTACGTTCGATCACTATACATTAGACGTAACAGTCGGCCATTTGGCTTTAATTATTTAAAAATTTACATCTATCATACCATTTTATGTAATTAAACATGTTTATTATCAAAAAAACCAGACTCAGAAATAAACATCCGAGTCTGGTTTTAGTCATATTAGCTATTATCCATTTGTGATACGTCCAAGCGATTTAAGCAGTGTTGCACTTTTTTTGTTTAAGCCTTGATAGTTTACTTGAATCTCATTTGCTGTAAACATTGCTTCTAATCGATCAAGAGCTCCGACAGCAGAGTCATCCCAAATCTGAGAATGCGTGAGATCAATAAAAACCTCAGCAACTTTTTCTTCTGTATCAAATTGCTTCAAGAAAGGTGTCACTGAAGCAAAAAATAATGGACCTTCCACTTGATACAGGCGAGCATTTCGCTCACGATCTACGCTTTTGGTTACGTGGATTTTGGAGATCTTTGATGCGAAAAAGATCATACTGAGTAATACACCTGACAACACTCCATATGCTAAGTTGTGGGTCGTAAGCACAACCGCTACAGTGACAACCAACACAATCGCATCCGTCCGGGGTAATCGGTGCAGTGTGCGCAACGAACTCCAATCAAATGAACCGATTGCCACCATAATCATCACTCCCGTTAAGGCAGCCATTGGAATTTGGACGACCACATTACCTAAGGCAACAATCATAAACATGAGAAAGGCCCCTGCTACAAACGTAGACAATCTGCCTCTACCACCTGACTTCACATTAATCATTGATTGGCCAATCATGGCACACCCAGCCATACCTCCAAAGAATCCCGACACAATATTGGCCATTCCCTGGCCGCGGCTTTCTTTGTTTTTATTACTTGGTGTATCCGTCATGTCATCCAAGATATTTGCGGTTAGCAACGATTCAAGCAACCCAACAATTGCGAGTGCAAAGGAATAAGGGAAAATGATCCACAACGTTTCAAGATTTAAAGGAACATTTGGCAGAATAAATGTAGGCAAACTTTGGGTTAACGTTCCCATATCTCCTACATTTCGAACGCCAATGTTTAATGATAAAACAATAATTGTCACAACAACAATTGCTACAAGCGTTGAAGGTACCACTTTTGTTACATAAGGAAACAGGTACACGATTGCGAGCGTTACTGCTACAAGTAGATACATCACCCATGTTTCCCCAATAAAGTGTTGAATTTGAGCCATAAATATTAAAATGGCTAATGAATTTACAAAACCAGTCATCACCGTTCGTGGGACAAATTGCATCAGTTTTGCAAATTTACATATCCCAAAAATAATTTGAATGACCCCGGTCAAGATTGTCGCTGCCAGCATATATTCGATCCCATGTGACGAAACTAAATTGACCATCACAAGCGCCATCGCACCTGTTGCTGCAGAAATCATCGCCGTTCTGCCCCCAACAAATGAAATAACCACCGCGATACAAAATGACGCATACAACCCTACCATTGGATTGACCCCAGCAATAATTGAGAACGCAATGGCTTCTGGGATCAAGGCTAAGGCGACAACGATACCTGATAAGATGTCTCCTTTTACATTGCCAAACCACTGTTCTTTTAAGCTTCCAACCATATCTAACCTCTCTCTTTCTATGCATTTTACCGACCCTCGAGTCTCACGAAAGTCAATTAGTATCAAGAGAGACTTTTTCTTTTATCCGAATTTTACACAAGGTCTATTATAGGGCTTCTGCCTATTTACGCAAGATGTTTTTCTTTGGTTCGCTATTGACTTCATCTGAGGATGAATGTACGATAAGCTAAATTCATCAGACACATTCAATGACAAAGAGAGTAATTCAAGCCATGTAGTGAAGCGAGTTAGGGATAGTGTGAGCCTAATCAAACACGGTTGAATGAACCGCACTTTGGAGAAGTTTCCTGAAATAACGTAGGGAAATACGGGGAAGACACCTCGTTACAAACAGAAAGTGGTCATCAATGGATGGCAACTAGAGTGGTACCACGGGAAGCGATGCTCTCGTCTCTATTTTTAGAGGCGGGGGCTTTTTTATGTTGAAAGGAGAAAATAAATGATTAAATCACAGGTTGCAGCCGTTCTAACAAAAGCCTTAGATCATGCATTTCCACAGGAGGTCATTCATACTCTACTTGAAACCCCTAAACATCAGCATTTAGGAGATGTAGCAAGCATGGTTCCCTCTTTAAACACTTGTTCCAAAAATTCCGGGCACATTGTCGTAACCTAACCTCATTATGAAGCCTGGCGTAGTGTTTTGTTTTTCCTTCAAAGCGGCTCACTATGATTCTATGGCCATCAAGCTTTAATTCTGTGATGTACACTATATCGTTTAAAACCTCAACATCAATGTACTCTTCGCCTTTTTCTCTATCCATATTTTCGGTTTCCCCTTCTATCTGTAAAAGCAATTTCTCCCGCTTTTATTAATTGACGATACGCTTGAACCCTGGAATCGGCGCGTGACCTTTTCTACAAGGTTTAATAGGATTCCAAACACGAAGTCTTACAGGTTAATAATGTCTATAATCACTGTTACGATGAGAAAAAGAGGGAGCAAACTAACAACTATTGCTAATGCAAGACGATTCTTACCTTTTTGTTTATCAGCTTTATACGCTAGTTTGAGCGCTATTAATGTTGCAACAGAGAACGCAACTCGAAATATAATATCGTACCAAGGATTGGCGCTTCCAATTAATAAATTAATGATCATTGCCACTATAGCTATTGCACAAAATATAAGTGCAGCCATTCTAAACTTGTTCATAGTGATACCGCCTCCTGTATTATAGCTACCCTGTAAATAAAAAGTTCATTCTACAACTAAGGTCTATATTTAGAAGTCCATCTAATGTGGAATATTTTCCACCGGTTGTCTCACAAAAAAAAACTACCGCTTGCCAAGTGTAAGATCAGGTTCAAGAAATGAGTTACGAGTAAGATAAATGCACCTTTTGCCTAGTAAAAGGCAGACCTTTATCGTTAAGGTAACTAGCAATATCAGTCTGATTTGAGTACATAACTAAAGCGACACCCGCTTCCACCTTCTATTTCATTAAAACAAGACTGAAAAATTACTAAAAATCAATTAAAAAATGGCGAAAGATTCAATGATCGAATCTTTCGCCATTCGTTATTTAATCTAATTTTTATGATTCTGGTTCGGCCTCAATCACATCACCATTCTTGTAAACATTGTAGAATCCAACGGTGCCTGTTCCGCCACCATCAATTAAACTTTGACTTTGAGCTCTGAGTGAATAATAATGATTCCCTTCAGAATCTTCGTGCAAAACACCGTCTCCACTAAAAACGAGATCATCATTATCTAGTGCTTCTTCTGCATAATGAATCGCCGTTTCTAAGGGGAAAGAAACACTTGAATACTCAGACATAAACGCCATCCAAGTATTTACTCCTACTATTCCATCAGAAGCTAGCCCATGCTCGGCTTGATACGCTTGAACTTGCTCTTCTGTATGTGAGCCATACATACCATCCACATGCGTTTCAAAACCTACTTGACTGAGAGTAAATTGAACAAATGCAACTTCATTTCCTGCGCTATCAATGCTGCCTAGCTTTAACGTTGGTTGATGTTCGGCTGCAATATCAAGCACTGGCATTAATTCTTCAGGTAACTCTGATTCTTGAACGATTTGATCATCGGAAGCGGACACGTTTTGTAGTGGAAGTGGAGCTGTTACAAGCGCAACCGCTGGAACAATCGCTAACCATTTCTTCTTCATCTTGAACTCCTCCTAACAAATTGTCTTATTATATGGCTACCTTCTCCCCCAAAAGATAAACACGATCCTAGGTCGTTACACATTCTTTTAGATTCCACATCTCACAAAATCTATAGATCATACTCGTCCAACAAAATGAGCAGACACTGGGGTAAATCCAAGCTGTCTTGCCCAGATGGAGAGCTGTCCTATATGATGAATTTCATGAACAATGATGTGATGAATGATAGCGTCACCTGTATAAAACTCAGTCTCCCATGGGACTTTAATCTGTTTATTTTTGTAGAGGTCAAAGGGTTCATTTAGAAAATTCACATTCTCATTACGCAGATGTTCAGACAAAGAGTTGACCTTTTCCATTGTTGCATAATCCTTATATTCATAAACGACATCTTCTTTGCCTTGGATCCCGCGTATCCAGCTATGCTCCACTTCAACAATATGAAATAGAGTGTACAGTATACTTCCGGCGCCGCCACCTAGCTCCTTTTTTAATAGGTGTGGGGGAATTTGTTCACACCATTCAAACCACTCATCACGAACCTGCCAGTTATAGTTGAACAACTTCTTCATCGGATCATTCCTTCACATTAAGATTGAAACCACATTTAGAAAACAGCTAATCAAGCTCTTCCTCAAAATAAATCGTTTCTTCCCCCTCATACCACGTGATCATTAACCCGAAATTTCCCCCATTTGCATAAGCACCCTCTAATCCGTAGTTCCCGTACCTTTTGTAAAAAACGCCATCATCGTTCGCAGAAACATCACCATATGTTTCAGGTATATTATATTGTTTAATTGTCCTTACTTCGATCCTATCTGGCTCCATACCTTCTCCGTGATACGTAAGCTCTACGTGTGCGTCTTCATACGTTGGCTCAGTCGTTGGTTTTAACTCAAGAAGAATTTCCCCAGTCCAACTGTCCGATTCACCGCTAAAGTAACGATCGTCAAGTTCATTACTACCACAAGCAGTAAAAATGACTCCAAGCAAAATTACTAAAAATGACCGTTTCATCAACACATCACTCCTCTATAATTAATTGATTAAACTCATTCAAAAAAAGAGGTTTCAATTGAAACCTCTCCCCTTCTTGTTCATGTTTTTTGAGTGTGGTAATAAAATGATCATTAACGGAATGACAGCTAAGAAGATCATGCTGAAACCGAGAATTGCATATGGGTTTGTGATATCCTCCTGTACGATAAACCCATAATAGATAAACCCCATCGCAGCAAACTCCATGATAAAGATTGGTATGAATTTTGTAATTAGAGGTAAATCTCTTTTACTAAGCATTAACGCCACAACAGATACGCTCGAAACAAGGATTACGGCTAAACAGATAGGAACGATAAGATCCAAATGATCCAATCCCTTCAAATGATTTTATGTAAGCCTATGAAGCCTTTTTCGTTTCATTACCCTAATTTAACGTTTAATAACGTTTTGAAAAGAATACAAATAAAAGAAATACTGTACATACAATTAGAGCGGTAAATATCCCAAGTAATTGGATAGCAGTTAAATGTATAACTTTTGTTTGAAGTAAAATCATAAAGATCACAGAATAACCAATGATAAAAAAGTAGCCAGTAGACATCGCCTTCTGTTTAATGAGTTTCACTCGTTCATCGTTTACGATAAATTGAGGTACAAGATACGCTTGTACGGCACATATTACTGATAGGGTTATCCAAGTAAATTCGTGTCCAACAACCTTGTGATTGTACAGGACATTTAAAACAATTAAGCCAACTCCGAATACAATAAAGAATATCGCAGCGATAATAAAAAATATTCGATACGACCTTACGCTCATGTCATTCATCATTTACCCTCCTCTTCGTCAAGATGAAACACTTCTTCTACGGTTGAATGAAAACACCTGGCCATTTGAATCGCAAGTGGTAATGAAGGATGGTATTTCCCTTTTTCAATGGAGATGATTGTTTGTCTTGATACTCCTAGCTTTTGTGCTAATGCTTCCTGAGACCAGAGGTGCTTTTTCCGTAGTTCTTTAATCGAATTTTTCATACACTAGCCTCCCACGCCGATTATAAAGTAAAGCACCCTTTACGTAAAGGGTGCTTTACTTTATATTATTTACTTACTCATCTTCAACATCATCAGGCTCTCGTTCGACAACTAATTCTCTACTCTCAATTCTTAGTTTAACCGAGTAAATTGGTTCGTCCAGTACAGGTACATCTAGTAATCAAAGCCAGACGAAATAATTATGTACTCATCTTCAAATCAAGAACCATCAAATCCTCATCTAAGTACATTCCACTAGCGAGTTTTAAAGCACGCTTATCTACCCCATAACACCTAAAACCAAGAGACTCATATAGCTTTTTGGCTTGTACATTGGTGGAGACGACGGTTAAATAGAGCTGTTCAATATCATCATTAGACTTTGCAAACTGAATTGGATATTGGAGTAATTTTCTACCAATACCCTTTCTTTGGTAATCAGGATGGACATACATCGCGACAAGCATTGCTCGATGCTGCAGCTTTTGTTTTTGTTCAAACAGCAAAGTGACAACGGCTACTAACTCTGTGGTGTGAAACACACCAAACGTTGTCGCTCCCTCTCCCTTTAACCGTAACCCAAACTCTTCAACAGGCACGTGTTGTTCCTCTTTATAGCTTGTTGCGAACGCTTCTGGAGCATTCTTTAGCGCTTCTAACCGAATATGACGATACTCTTTCGCATCTTCCTCTGTTAATGGTCGATAATTGAACATCTTGCCACTACCTTCCTTTACAAATTCTTCACACAAACCACCTTGTTTTAAGCGCATAAGCCCTTCATGATTAATTGTATATGAAGATTCATTTGAATCACTACAAATAAGTCAACTAGAGGATGTGGATCATGAACGTACCTAAAACCTACTATCACTCCATTGATGTCTTTAGGTTCATCTGTGCGATCTTCGTCGTTACTGTCCACGTCACCTCTCAAATTTCAAGTCATGACATTGCGACCTGGGCTAACTATTATAGCTATCGATACCTACTAGATATCGGAAGTCCCTTCTTTTTTATGGCTGCGGGATTTATTATTTTTCACAAAAGTACTGATCAAGGTCCCTCTTATCTCATCACATACGGAAAGAAGATTCTCTCCTATTTTATCGTATTCTCCCTTTTCTATATGGTGGCAAGGGTTGTTATAGAGGCGACGAGCGCATACATGCTAAGTGAGTCTGTATTAGAAGCCATTCAAATGCAGCTTAGCCAGTGGAATGCACTGAATGTCCTGAATGGATCTATTGGGTCCTTTCAGCTTTACTTCCTTATTCTATTACTCTATTCAGCAATTTTCTTGTACGGATTGCTTCGACTGCGCGTACACCCGTTAGGCATTTTTGCACTAGCAGTCGCACTATATGGGCTTGAGAATATAGGATTATTTGATTCCATTCAGCTCTTTTATTATAAAAGCTTCGCATTCGGCTTTCTATACGTTGTACTTGGGTACACATTAAATTATACAAAAGATAAGGTAAGCTACCGGGCTCCGTGGGTTTACACGCTTCTTATTGCAGGTGCTTATGTTGCAACGTATTATTATCATCTCGGGCTATCCTGGATTTTACTACCTCTCTTCACCTTTTCATTAGGTACGTTATGTGTCCAATATCCGAATATAGGAAAGGGCACAATCCTAACAAAGCTTTCATCCTATTCATTAGCCATTTATACATTGCATATTTTTGTTGAACTTCTTGTGTTAAAAGCCGTTCAGCTGGTCGGTTGGACAACTTATTACATGAGTCCACTTTATTACGTAGGTACAATTATTGTTTGTATCGTCCTTCCATGCTTTCTTTTTCAACCCGTTTATCATGGTGCCTTATGGTTAAAAGAGAAATGCTTGTTCTCATATAAAACAAAACCTGGCGAAAAAGAAGAATTTCAGAGAAAACAAACTGGTTAATTCATGAATAAAAAGATCCGATATAGCTTAACGCTTATCGGATCTTTTTTGATGATACAAAAAGAAAACATTCATACTTGATTTTCAGTTGAAGGATGATATATACTATTAACAATTAACAAAGTGTTAATAGTATTTTTCGCAGGAGGTTTGAATGTCTACAAATCGTCACGCTCTTGAGCAATATGATAGCAACAAGTACCGAACACCTGATGGATATACATCAGATATTGCCGTTTTCACTATTGTAGCAACGGAACAACAAGCGTATAAGCCACCTAAGATGGAGCTTGCTCTTATGTTGATTCAGCGGACTGCTCTAAATGCAGAGGGCGAGCCAAACATTGAAGCAGGTAAATGGGCTTTGCCCGGAGGGTTTGTTCAAGAATCAGAGACGGCATTTGAGGCAGCTAAACGAGAACTCCATGAAGAAACAAACATTCAAGACATTCATCTTAAGCATTTCGGGGTATATGATCAACCAGGACGTGATCCCAGAGGCTGGATTATCTCAAATGCTCACTATGCCATTGTTTCAGAAAACAAAGTCTCTATGCGCCAGGCAAATGATGATGCGGCCGAGGTGCAGCTTTTCTCAATGAGTCACTTGCAGAAGCTCGTACAAGAATCAAAATTAGCATTTGACCACGATGAGATTATTCAAGCAGCGATCCAACAAATCAAAACAGATTTGTTACAAACCACCGTAGCTAAAGAGTTTTTGCCAGATACCTTTACATTTTCTGAATTACAAGCAGTTTTACTCACTGTAACGGATGACCCTGCGATCGTAAGCAATCAGGCTTTTATCCGAAAGATCAAATCACTTCCTTTTCTTGAAGCTGTACCTGGTCAAACCACACAGCGCACATCAAAGACACCTACCCAGCTCTATACCTTCGTTGAAATGGAAGTGCTAAAACCGATATACACGGCCAAATATTAATATGGAGGGATTTCTATGAAAGCTTTGCTAAACATCGACTATACCTTTGATTTTGTTGATACAGATGGATTACTGACGTGTGGAAAGCCTGGTCAGGAGATTGAACAGGCTGTTGTAACGATTACAAACGAATTTATGAAGCGTAATGACTATGTAGTATTTGCTGTTGATTTACATAAAGAGAATGATTTGTTACACCCTGAGTCTTCCCTCTTTCCTCCTCATAATATAGAAGGGACAAAAGGAAGAGAGCTCTACGGTCAATTAAATGATGTGTATCAATCAACTAAACATGAAGACAATGTATATTGGATGGATAAAACGAGATATAGTGCGTTTGCCGGGACGGATCTAGAATTAAAATTACGCGAACGTCAGATTACAGAATTGCACTTAGTTGGTGTCTGTACGGATATTTGTATCCTGCATACAGCCGTCGATGCGTATAACAAGGGGTTTAAGATTGTGATTCATGAGAATGCCGTTGCAAGCTTCAATTCTGCAGGACATACATGGGCACTTGAACATTTTAAGGGTTCACTTGGCGCAACAATCGTATAAACAAGAACTTTAGGAGGTTTCATTTATGAGTACAACATTTGTAGACGATAGCTTAATGCTACACACAGACCTGTATCAAATTAATATGGCACAGACCTATTGGAAGGATGGCCTTGAGGACAAAAAAGCAGTATTTGAACTTTACTTCCGTAAGCTTCCCTTTGGAAATGGATATGCCATCTTCGCCGGTCTTGAACGAGTAATTGAATTTTTAAATCAGTTTCAGTTTACCGAAAGTGACATCGATTACCTTCGTGAACTAGGATATGAAGAAGCATACCTCGATTTCTTAGCGAACCTGAAATTTACTGGTACAGTGAAAGGCATGAAAGAAGGAGAATTAGTGTTTGGCAACGAGCCGATTTTGCGGATTGAAGCCCCACTCATTCAAGCTCAGCTAATTGAAACACCGCTATTAAACATTGTGAATTACCAAACATTAATTGCAACCAAAGCGGCCCGAATTAAACAATTGATTGGGAGCGACATCGCAATGGAGTTCGGAACACGCCGCGCTCAAGAAATGGATGCAGCCATCTGGGGAACAAGAGCGGCTTATCTTGCTGGGTTTGATGCAACTTCAAACGTACGTGCCGGCAAAAAATTTGGTATCCCCGTTGCAGGGACACATGCACACTCCTTGGTTCAGGCCTACCGAGATGAATACACAGCCTTCAAAAAATATGCTACATCACATAGAGATTGTACATTTTTAGTGGATACCTACGATACGTTAAAGTCAGGTGTTCCAAATGCAATCAAAGTGGCGGATGAAGAAAAAGACCGGATTACATTTAAAGCCATCCGATTGGATAGTGGCGATCTTGCCTACCTCTCCAAAAAAGCGAGAAAGATGCTTGATGAGGCCGGCTACCAAGAGACGAAAATCGCTGCATCAAATGACCTTGATGAAAAAACGATCATGAACCTGAAGTCACAAGGTGCAGAGATCAACATCTGGGGAATTGGTACAAAGCTAATCACAGCCTACGATCAACCTGCACTTGGTGCCGTGTATAAGCTCGTATCGATCGAAGAAGATGGAGAAATGGTCGATACCATAAAAATTAGTGCGAATCCAGAGAAGGTCTCCACACCTGGGCTCAAACGAGTGTTCCGTATCATCAATACACTCACTCGTAAGTCTGAAGGAGATTACATCGCGATGGAATCAGAAGAGCCAAATTCAGAGGAGACGCTTATTATGTTCCACCCGGTTCATACCTATGTAAAAAAAGCGATCCGTACCTTCGAAGCCATCGAGCTGCACCACCCTATTTTTGAAAATGGCACATGTGTGTATCAATTGCCGAATCTAGCTGAGATCCGTACGTATGTAGAAACAAACCTCGAACTTCTATGGGATGAATACAAACGACTGCATATGCCTGAAGAATATCCAGTCGATTTAAGCCAAGCGTGCTGGGATAATAAAATGAAACGAATTGCCGAAGTGAAGGAGAAGGTTGCGAGTCGGAAGTAGAGAACGGAAAGAGGAAGCCTTGGGGCTTCCTCTTTTTGATGGAGCTGAGTGTGAGCAATTATGTATATTACCTTTTCTCTAGTTTAATAAGTTCAGTAACTACATTGCCGTCTTGCTCAGATTTAATAAAACCAATGCCTCCCGCATAATATAATTTGTAACCTGCCTCTTCTTCCACTGTAATAACGTTTGAGAATGTCCCGGCTTTCGTTTCTATCGTTTCGTCAACATTAATAATTTTGTATGTACCTTCAATTTCATATGTCGGCTCCCATTCTTGACCTATGAATACTGGATACTTAATATCAATATAATAATTAGCATCTATCCAGCCGGTATATAAGCCGTTCTCATCTTCATTATGGATATAATCAAAATCTCCATTGTTCCATATTTCCCATTCTGTTTCTTGGTCTGCTTGTGAGACATATGACTGTGTAAATACTTCATTTATACTTTCATACGTATAAACTCTGTTCTTGTCCATTTTAAATGAGTCCTTTAAATCATCAGGGATGACATAAGATAATTCGATTTCTTTTTCTGAATCTACAGACTCTTCCAAAGAGGTTGTTTCCGGTTCAACTTCTTTTTCTGCTGGAGACTCAGCCTTGACGTCAGACTCTTCGACTAGAGCATCGCCAATAGATTTTGGGTTAGTACTACAAGCACCTAATACGAGTATAGTTGCTAATAAAGCTATTGCTACAATCTTTATTTTCATTTAAATCCCTCTTTTGTATATGTATTATAGAAAAATCTAATTTCTCCACAATTGTATAGATCGGCTAAAGCCCTAAAAATCTTAAGCTCGTATATCCAATTATCTATTAATTATGTCTACATAAGAAGCGTGTACTTGGGAAAAACCCCTCAGCATAGCAAATGATATAAAAATTGACTGTTACGAGCTTTGCCTCTTTTTCGCCACCTGACTCCTTCAACAGCATAAAAAATAGCACCCTCCCTATTCGGAAAGATGCTATCTAATAATCAAAAAACAATGATGACCCGTATTGGGCTCGAACCAATGACCTCCACCCTGTCAAGGTGGCGCTCTCCCAGCTGAGCTAACGGATCGTGTATGTAACTTATTACGACATCTATTACTATACCTTTATTCTATAATTAAGTCAATAGAATCGCAGCCAGCCAGCTTTACTTAAGTAGAGCTGGCTGTTTCTTGTTCTTCGTTTCCTTGACGTTTCGTCGGATTGTAGTTACTTGAGTGCTTCATTTCGTCTCTTAATGTGGTGTCATGCATTATACGCAGGATCGGACGGCTTGCTAGAAGTAAACTGCCACACAAATATAAGGAGTTTCCTACCATTTGGAGGGATGTGAAGAAGTTTAAAATACTTCCCACTACAAAAAAGAATCCAATTAATAGATCATTTACTGTAGTAATGAGTCGATAACGTTTCCGGAAATAGATTCGGAAACGACCTGCCTGCAAATCAATATAGTCTTCTTTTTCATTTTTGGAAATCATTCGTATCACCTATTTATTGTTTTTATCTTTTTTCAATTCCCTTCTTTTCTATGATTAAACGTCAAAAAAGAAGTGGCATTTACGCCACTTCTTTTCAAAGCATTCGATTAACGTGTTGCTGCCTCTGCGTTAACTAGGCCACTACCAAACTGAGATGAGTTTCCTAGATTCGTTGCTGTATTTTTCAAATGATTGCGAATTTGAGTGGCGTTCCAAGATGGGTTACGTTGTTTCACAAGCGCAGCAGCACCAGATACGTGTGGAGTTGCCATCGATGTTCCATTTAGACTCGCATAGCGATTTCCAGGATACGTACTTTGTACATTAACCCCAGGAGCTACGATGTCAATTCCCGTGCCATATTGAGAAAAGTTTGCACGTCTGTTGTTTTGGTCCGTTGCTCCTACAGCCATTGCGTTTGCATAACGAGCAGGGTAGCCAACTGATCCAGAACCGTTGTTACCAGTTGCTGCAATGACCAGGACACCACGGCTTGTCGCATAATTCACTGCACGCTCAAGCGTAGAGCTTGGTGCATCTGCGCCGAGGCTCATGTTAGCAATATGCATGTTATTTGCTGCAGCCCACTCTAGGCCTTGAGCAATCCCGCTAACACTACCTCTACCATTTGCACCGAGTACCTTCACTGCATAGAGATCCGCGCTTGGTGCAACTCCAATGACGCCAATTGAATTGTTAAGAGCTGCTACGGTTCCAGCAACGTGAGTACCATGACCATTTAAATCTGCTGTTGTTGGTTCACCCGGTATAAAGCTAGCTCCACCACGAATGGTTAAATCACTGTGTTGAGAGATACCTGAATCAAGTATAGCGACTCTTACTCCAGATCCTGTTACTCCACGATTATGTACAGCAGGAGCTTGTACACGTGTAATGCCCCAAGGCACTGTTTGTTGAATAGACATTTCAAAGTCTTCTTCAATAAACGAAATACCCTCTTCCTCACTTAATACATCAACATCTTCAGGGTCTAATTCTACAGATAACACATCAATATAATCGTATTCATCAATAATGTCTACATCGATATCTAACGTATCCTCAGCTACACTTTGTTCTTCAACAGAAAACAAACCAACTTGGTCAATTTCCTCTGTGAAAGCTTCAAGTTCTGCTTCTTCCTCAAATCCAATTAAGTACTTTACCTTTTCTTCTGCTGCAGATGCAGAATCTGTTACTGTTACTAGAGCTGTAACACACACAAGCCCCACCACTAGCTTTCCTACTCTTCTTTTCATGTAGCCGCCTCCTTTTATTGGACCAGTTCAACTGGTAGTGATAGCGTAGCATGAAATGGTCGCCTTGATTATTGGGAAATCGACAGCCCTTTTCTACAAGAACAAACCCTGCTTCTAAAAAGAAACAGGGTTTGTGAGTTGTTACCTTATTGTGGAGCGGTTGAGGACTGTTGTAATCCTAAGTGCTCTTTTAGTTGGTTTTGTATGTTTGCAAGTGATGTTTCGTCTACACGCACATAGCTGACACCATCTGTTCCTCTAAACGGCTCTCCTTCAAGTTGAACTTGTTCAATATCTGAAATTGAACCAGCGTATCCATGAAGTGCAACAAGATTTGCAAATGTTAGATCAGTACGTAATGTATTCCCAAGGCTATCAAATACACGTCCGAAATTATCAATGCTTTGGAACGATGCAGCCTTATCAATAATCGCTGCCATTACTTGAGCCTGACGTTGTCCACGGCCAAAGTCACCGCCACTATTGGCACTCTTCCGTTCTCTTGTATAAGCCAACGCATGTTCACCGTCTAACTGCGTAGGCCCTTCTGTAAAGTTTAATGTTTTACCGCCTTCAGTAAAATCAAACGTATACTTCACATCTACATCTACTCCATCAAGTGCGTCTACAATATCTTTAAATCCGTCGAACTTAACTGTTGCATAATAATCAATTGGAATCTCGAGAAAATTCTCAACCGTTGCAACGGTCATATCAATTCCACCAAATGCGTTTGCATGGTTAATTTTATCTTGTGTTCCCCGTCCAACAATTTCCACATACGAATCACGCGGAATACTCGTTAATATAATCGAGCGATCTGTACGGTTAAACGTTGCAACTAACATCGCGTCTGTACGAGCATGGTCTTCACCCGGACGTGCATCATCTCCAAGTAATAATACAGAGAAATTATGCTTACCGACGTCAACAGCTTCTGTACGTAGCTCAGACTTTTCACCACGATCTAATGTTTCGTGGAATTCTTTTTCAGCACCCATTGCCTTCACATATAGATAGGTTGCTCCACCTAAGACGACAAACAAAACTAAAGTGGTTAACAAAAGGAGTATCTTAAGGACTCGCCTTGACTTCTTTTTTCCACGCCTTTGCTTTCGCGTATTTGTTTCCATAATTAAACCTCACTTTTTTTACTTCTAACCCTATCATACATACAATCGTATTGATTTAACGTTAATTGTTCATTATTACCATTCAATCATCATACATGATAACTTTCTAAACATAAAGATAATATCATAAATCTACACAAATCTACAACAATCTATTTACGAAGTAGACTGAGATTAAGAGACTTGGATTCAATCACGATTGCACTCATACCTAGTGGTGAACGCGTTTGGTGCCACTCCCCGCATTCCCAGAAAAAGGAATCGCCAACTTGTACCTGTAGTTTTTGTCCGGCACTTTCAACGATTCCACTGCCTGATACAACAAGCAAAAGCTGCGGAACAACTGCTTGATGTGAGCCTATCACTCCGTTTGTTTCTAAATGGATAAACCCTACCCTTGTTTCGGAGGTTGTGCGACAGATTCGCGTGAGGAATGCGCTAGAATCAAATTCTCTTATCGGGTGTCTAAAGTCATCATTTAAGTGTATACGTTCCATCCACTTCACTCCACAATTACAAGTCTTATAGGCTATCATACCAAACGACCATTCATGACGAAAGGGTATATGTTAGAAAATAAACGAAACGAATAGCCAAGCTATCCGATTCGTTCAGGACAAGTATACACATTAAATGACTGGTTTCTTATAAATCCTACTGTTGTTATTCCTAGTTGTTCCGCAAGCTCAATAGCTCTTTCAGTTGGTGCTGATTTGGATAGAAGTACTTCGCAACCAATTTTTGCTGCTTTTAATAATATTTCTGAAGAGATACGGCCACTGAACACCAAGAAGGTTCCTGTTAATGGAAGATGATGTCTAACACAATATCCATACAGCTTATCTAACGCGTTGTGCCTGCCGATATCCATTCGATTGATCAGTATTCCTTTAGAGTTACATAGGGCTGTATTATGGACGCCCCCTGTTTGTTTAAATGTGTCAGCCCCCTCTTGAAGCTGATCCATAAAATTCATACAGTCTTCAGGCGTCAGATGAACCGTCTGCTGATTCATTTGTTTCGTTAAAAGCGCATCCTGTGCAAAAACAAATCCTTCTCTACTACCCCCACAGCAGGAGGTCACATAGCGCTTTTGTTTGAGGTCAGAAAACAACGGGTTTACACGGTCTGATTCAACATAAGCAAACCCCTGTTTCCAATCTATTCGCATACGCTTGATATCAGAATAGCGACGAATGATTCCTTCTGATAAGAGATAACCTACAACTAGGTCTTCAATGTGATCAGGAGTACAAACCATTGTCACTAGCTCCGTACCATTCACTTTAATTGTGAGCGCATACTCTGAAACGATTAGATCGCTCACCTTGTGTGGCTTTCCTTCTATATATCGGACAATGGTTCGGGATGCTGTAATGGCTGGATCCATTCATTTAAACCTACTTTCGTACACGATAACATTAGTTGGTTATTTTTTGACGTTGGTGAGAACAAGTGTAGCAATGGAAAAACCTGCGATAGCCGCTGTCCATTTCCAGCTATTAGATCTTGAATTCACTTTGGTTTCGTTCGAATGAGTAGATGACTCTGATTCTTCATCGCTCACTTGTTGTTTTGGACGTTTTGTATTTCGTTCCTTATGATCCTGGTCTTCTCCAAGCCCTTTCATAAACGCAACGGAAACATGAAGCGCTTGACGAAATTCTGGGTCCATAACTGCTTTTGCAAGACTAAGGGCATGAGGTTGTTCTCCATTTTTCTCAAAGTCCGCCACACGTGCAATTCCTTGATTCAATTTTAATACAAGGGGTTCAAGCTGCTCGACATTTAATCTCCCAAGCACTCCTGCCATAAGAAGCATATTTTTTAAGGAGCTGGCCGTTTCTGGGTTATCCACCGTTTTCATTAAAATCTCTAACACCTTATCGCCTTCGCTAAATAAAGCAGTCAGCATAGGCAAGATTCTGCGATCCTGCATATGCTGTAAAATCTCAAACGTTTCGAAAATCGCATCTTTATGTTGAACGAGAAGATCTTGAATTTCTTTAATCTCTTGCTCTTTAAACTCCTCTTCACTAATCGGGTTGCGTTTAATCGTAGTGGTAGCTTTAGCCATGTTGGTTCGACTCCTTCTTCACGACATCTCCAGGAAAGGTATAGTCCTTCCTTCTCCATTTCCGCTCTACTTCAACCCCGCGCTGTGGATTAGGATTTCCGTATCTGTGATTTACCCTTGGAAGAGGCGAGTCTCCTTTCTCCCTTAATACCTCAAGTTTAGCCGAAACTTCTTTGTAGGCTGGTGTATCCGTGTCTTTATCCGCATGACTGCTTGTTAAATAATTAATTGCACCTTCTCCAGAATCATTTAATGGCAAGTATACTTCCTTACCTTTTACACGATCTGTCACCAAGCACTCAACTTTCACATGCCCATATGGACTCGTTAGTCGAACCAGCGTACCGTCACTTAAGCCGCGATCCTCTGCTAGCTCTGGAGATACTTCTAAGAAGACGTTTGGTGTTTTAGACGTAATTCCTTTTGAGCGATATGTCATATTGCCTTCATGAAAATGTTCAAGTAAACGTCCATTGTTCACATGAAGATCATATTCGTCTTCATAGGATAATGGCTCTGTCCAATCAACTGGTACAAGCTTTGCTTTGCCGTCCGGAAATGGAAATTCATCTAAGAATAAAACGGGCTGATCCGTGCCGTCAGCAGCAACAGGCCATTGCAAACTGTTATAGCCTTCTAGTCGATCGTAGCTAACCCCTGCAAACAATGGAGCAAGAGATGCTGCTTCCTCCATAATTTCACTTGGATGAGTATACGTCCACTCTGCGCCAAGTGAATTAGCGATAAGTTGGATGATCTGCCAATCCGGTTTAGAATCTCCCATCGGTTCAAGTGCCTGATACAATCGTTGGAAACGTCTTTCTGTATTTGTGAACGTTCCTTCCTTCTCTAGGCTTGGACTAGCCGGTAAGACAACATCAGCAAATTGCGCTGTTTTAGACAAGAAAATGTCCTGTACGATAAAGAAGTCTAACTTTTCAAAGGCTGAGTGAACATAATTCAGGTTAGAATCTACCAGACCCATATCCTCCCCTTTTAAATACATCATTTTTAAGTTGCCATCGTGAATCGCTTCAATCATTTCATGATTGTTTAGACCTGGCTCCCGAGGGATGGATACGCCCCATTTCTTTTCGTACTTTGTACGTACTGAATCATCTGCTACTTTTTCATATCCCGGGAAACGATCTGGCATACTTCCGAAATCACTTGCTCCTTGAACATTGTTATGACCTCTTAAAGGATAGCTTCCTGCTCCAGGTTTTCCGTAGTTCCCGGTCATTAACAGCAGATTTGAGATGGCTGTACTTGTGTCGCTACCGCCAAGATGCTGCGTTACACCCATCGCCCATAAAATACAGACCGTTTTAGCACGCGCAATTTTTTCAGCCATGTGAATGAGTGTTTCCTGGGAAATGCCCGTTACTTTTTCAGCATACTCAAGTGTGAATGGCTCCAAGTGCTCAATATACTCTTCAAGTTGATTCACACGATTCTCTAAAAAGTCTTGATCCTGCCAGCCTTGGTCTACAATGTACTTTGTAATAGCTGATAGCCAGACCAGATCACTCCCTGGTGCGGGCTGAACAAACAGATCCGCGCGTTCTGCCATTTCATGCTTTCGTAAGTCAGCTACGAAAAGGGTTTGTCCTTTTAATTTTTGAGAACGTTTTACACGGGTTGCAAGCACAGGGTGAGATTCAGCAGTGTTTGTACCAATAGCTAATACAAGATCAGACTGCTCAATATCTGTTATTGAGCCAGAATCGCCACCATAGCCAACGGTTCTAAACAGCCCCATCGTCGCTGGAGTTTGGCAGTATCTTGAGCAATTATCTATGTTATTCGTACCAATTACACCTCTAGCTAGCTTCTGCATCAAGTAAGACTCTTCATTCGTACATTTAGAAGAACTTATAAAAGCCATGGACTCAGCCCCATGATCTTCTTTAATATGTGACATTTTTGATTGAATCAGTTCAAGGGCTTCTTCCCACTCCGCTTCACGGAAATGATCTCCTTCACGAATAAGGGGCTTCGTCAGACGTTCTTCGCTATTCACAAAGTCCCAGCCGAATTTCCCCTTTATACAGGTTGAGATTCCATTAGCCGGTGCCTCCACCTGAGGTTCAACCTTTAATATTTTGCGGTCTTTTGTCCATACATCAAAGCTGCACCCCACTCCGCAATAGGTACAAACGGTTTTCGTTTTTTTGATATGCTCATCACGCATCGCTGATTCCATATCTGAAATGGCTAGGATTGACCCATAGCCTGTCTCAACATTTTTTGTTGTCTCAATCATCGGGCGAAGGGTATTTTTGGCAATAGCTGTTAAGAAACCAGCTTCTCCTTCCATCCCTGTTTCCATCATTGCATTACAAGGACATACGGTTGAACAGTGCCCACATGAAACACAGGAAGATTCATTAATGGGTGAATCCTTATCCCAGATGACACGCGGTTTCTCTCGCTCCCAGTCAATTGAAAGGGTCTCTGTCACCTGAACATTCTGACAGGCTTCTACACAACGACCACACAAAATACACTGATCGGGGTCATAACGATAAAAAGGGTTGGAACGGTCAATTTCGTAAGGTTTTTCAGTAAATGGTACACTTTGATGATTAATTTTCATTTCTTTAACTGTATTATGTACTTCGCATCCACCATTATTAAAATCACAAACGGTGCAATATAACTCATGATTAACAAGGATTTTGTCCATTGCCATCGCCTGTGCCTTTTTTACATCCGTCGTTTCGGTTTGTACCCTATCCCCGCTTTGTAATGGAGTTGAACACGATCTCACATACTCCCCATTAACTTGAATAATACATGTATCACATGTTTCAATTGCTCCAAGACTTGGATGATAGCAAACCGTTGGCACTTCAACTTCATTTGCCTGCAAACATTCTAAAACCGTTTGACCCTCTGATGCCTGGATCAACTGATCATTCACTTGAATGCTTATATGCTTCGACATCTACACAACTCCTTTTTACACTCATTTACATAGTAAAATATGCCTTTTATCATTTTACCCTCGAAAATGAATGCTCAAACTAAGTTGTTTGCGCTTACATTCATGTGAGTCGGGATTTCTCCCAACATTATTTTTGAATCTCTTTGACTACATGACTGAGCTGGGGAAGGATGAGCTTCTCCATCGCTACTTTTACTGCCCCTGTAGAGCCTGGCATAGAAAAAATGGCGGTGTCATTTGCTGTTCCGGCAATCGCCCTCGATAACATCGCAGCTGGTCCGATATCATACTCATAGCTGACATAACGGAATAATTCCCCAAAACCTGGCAGTTCTTTCTCCAGTGTGGCTTCAACAACCTCGTACGTTACATCCCGTTTAGAGATGCCTGTGCCGCCATTTAACAAGATTGCTTCTATCTTGAATTGTTCTAATCCTGTTTGAATGGCTGTTTGAATGATAGATCGATCATCTGTGACAATCTGATAGCCAAGCACGAGATGTCCAGCATTCTGTAACAAATCTTTGATCGCTTGGCCACTCTTATCTGTCTCAACTGTACGTGTATCACTTACCGTAATCACCAAACAAGCGACTGGCTGTTTAGCAACATGCTCGGACATGATTTCATTCCTTCTTTCCACTTATCCTCCAATATAGGACATCTCAATTTTCGGTCGATTAGCTGCCGCTTGCTCTGTTCGTTCATCTGAGTAACGGTCTTTACGCGCTTGCCAAACCCCTTTTAAAAGTTGTTCCAGCTCATCATCTGATGATCCTCTAACATACGCTTTAAGATCATGCCCTTTTGTAGCAAACAAACATGTGTATAGCTTGCCATCTACAGAAACCCTTGCTCTAGTACACGACCCGCAAAAGGAATGAGAAACCGATGAAATAACCCCAATTTCCCCCGGGCTATCTATGAATTCATAACGCGAAGCAACTTCACCGTAATAAGCAGCTTCCATTGGCTTTACACCAAATTTCGAGTCCAATAGATTAATAATTTCAGCTTTGGTCACCACAGAATCCAGCTTCCATCCATTTGTGCAGCCAACATCCATGAACTCAATATAACGAAGCGTCACATCTTTATCCTTAAAATAGGCGGCCATTGGAATGATTTGATGATCATTCACTCCCTTTTGAACTACCATATTCACCTTTACACCAAGTCCAGCTGATTGTGCTGATTTAATACCCTTCAAAACAGGCTTAATTCCAACTGACCGTCCATTCATTTTCTTAAAGACATCTTCGTCAATGGCATCCAAACTCACATTCACACGTTTAAGTCCGGCTTTTTTTAATGCTTCTGCGTGTTTAGGTAGAAACACTGCATTTGTCGTAAGAGCTACATCTTGAATGCCTGAAACCTTGTTAAGCCTTTCTATTAAAACGGGTAAGTCCTTGCGAAGAAGTGGTTCCCCTCCCGTGATTCGAACCTTCTCCACCCCTAGTGATGCGGACACTTCTACCACTTTCACAATCTCATCAAACGTTAGATATTCTTCCTTAGGTAAGAATGCATAATCTGGTCCAAAAATCTCTGCAGGCATGCAGTAAGAACATCTAAAATTACATTGGTCCGTAACAGAAATACGAATATCTCGAAGTGGCCGTCCTAATCTATCTTTTACGGAAACCATTCGATCACTCCTTCCTAACCATTCGATCTTTGTTTGCGCAATTGCTCATAGGTAGACCTGTCATTTACATTTTGAAAGACAGCAGTTGAAACCGATAGATCTTTCTCAGACCACTGCTTTGTTTGTACCTTTTGAAACAAATCCGATATGCGGTAGTGCTTGTTGAGTAATTGATGATAGATAACCTCTTTGCACGATATATGATAAAGAGCTGCAAGTGGTTGAATGCGTCCCTCTATAAATGGAATATGCGCTTGCTCACCTTTAATTTCCGTACACTTGATCAGTTGTTTAATTGTGTATGCATCCATTAGCGGCATATCAACAGCAAGCACCAAGTACCAATCTGCGTGAATCGCATTCATTGCTGAATAGATTCCAGCAAGTGGCCCAAAGCCTGCAATTTCAGGCTCATCTTCTATCACTATAGTGGTTTCATTTAAAATTAATTTTTCTTTTAATTCAGGCTTCACAACGATTGTCATCTGATCAACGTAAGGTTCTATCATTGAAATAGCTCTTTGATAAAAAGGTTGTCCGTTAAAAGTAGCCAAAGCCTTCTGTCCATGAAATCTTCTTGAGGCACCACCTGCTAACACAACCCCTGCAAAGGTCGGATCAGATGTATTCATAATCATCCACCACTAACTGGAGGAATGAAGGCAATGACATCACCTGTTTTTACTTCTGTATCGACACTCGCATATTCCTCATTTACAGCAATCATAACGGAGTCTAGTGAAATGGAGTAATTTTGTTTAATTGTATCAATAATTGTTGAAACAGTTGCTTTTTGATAATCAAATTCAAGGGTATGCTTGCCAATTTGCTCTTCAACACTAGCAAAGCATTTAACGGTAATCATTTTCTTTTCCCTCCTTTGGCACACCGGAAACCGTTTCAAGTTGATTTCCGATCCATTCGCTTCCATCTTCCCACTGTTCCTTTTTCCATATCGGTACAATTTGTTTAATCCGCTCAATCGCATATTCATTTGCCAAATAAGCGTCTTTACGGTGCGGCGTGGAGACAGCTATAACGACAGCAATATCGGAAATTTGCAGATGTCCGGTCCGGTGCCAGATCGCGGTTGTTGCATCTGACCATCTTTCTTTAATTTCGTCTCCAATTCGTTTCAGCTGACCTTCAGCCATAGATTGGTATGCTTGATAGTGTAAGGAAACCGTTTTTCTACCATAAGTAAGCTCACGAACAGTCCCTGTAAATGTTACAATTGCCCCTGCATTACGATGTATGACCATATTCGAGACGGCTTCTATACTTAATTCTTGATCAGTTACACAAAACAATGGGTCAGTCATTTAGTCGTTGCCTCCTTATGTAGTCCATGATCCATGGTATGTATGATGCTTTTTCGTCTCTTAAAAATGCTGGATAGGATTGTGTTAAGTCCATTTGATCTTCTAATACAACGGCTACAATGTGAGTCAAATCTAAAAGTGATTGATCGTCTTCACTCCGAAGTAAGACAATTTTGGGGTAAGCCCATTGCTTATATCCTTCAATAAGGATTAGATCAAGCGGCCAGTTTTCAAGTATCTGTACCGAAGAAGCTAGATCCCCATCAGGAACTGACGCTTGAAGCTGAAGTGAGCCCGCACCTTCTACTGCGCTCACTGTTGCTCCATGAGAAAAGTGCCTGGCACTGTCATTTTGTGTGATAGGCACATCTGGTACACCACCATGTCCGTGATGTTTGATCGTCCCTACCTCTAACTTATAATTTACTGCCTCTTGGATTAGCTGATTCATAAGAGTGGTTTTGCCGCTATTTTTAAAGCCGACAATTTGAACTATTACTGGCTTTATGCCCACGGCCACTCACTGCCTCCATTTGTTTCAAGTAATAGCACGTCAACTATATCTCCTGCCTCAAACCCTCTTGATCCACCAGGCAACACCATAAACGCATCGGTTTTGGCCAAGCTGCTAACAGCACTTGATTTGTTAAAGCCACTAGGCGCTACGTGGATACGATCTTGTTTATGCTGTATCGTACTCCGCACAAAGCGTGTAAACGGATTAGCCTTTGGCACATCTTCTGATAAGGTCGCTTGCACTTTTGGCAAATGTGGGAACGGATCATTCATCATCGTTCGAACGGTCGGGCGGACAAACAACTCAAATCCGACATAACATGCCGATGGATTTCCTGAAAGTCCATATAGTAAGGTGTCCTCCCAAACGGCTACCGTCGTCACGCTGCCCGGTCTCATTGCGATCTTGTTAAATAATACGTTCGCGCCAAGCTTCTCATAAACATCAGGCAAAAGGTCAAAATCACCAACTGATACACCACCAGTTGTCAGTAGCATATCAACTTGACTAGCTGCACGTTTCACTTGTTCATAACAAAGCTCAAAATCATCAGGCAAACTTCCAAAATAATGAGGAATCGCACCAGCACGTTCAATTTGGGCCAGAAGCATATGTGTGTTGGAATTTCGAATTTTTCCGGGTTCAAGCGAATCTCCAAGCTCTAGTAACTCAGAACCTGTTGCGAACACACCAACCGTTGGACGTTTCGCTACATTCACGCTCTCATACCCAAACGTAGCCAAAAGAGCAATCGTACCTGGATTAATTGTTGTTCCTTTTTCAATCAAAACGGTTCCTTCGGTCACGTCTTCTCCTTTGTAGGAAATATTATGCCCAGATGGAAAGCTCCGTTTAATTGTCATATAAGAACCTTTTTCGTTTGAATAGGATTGAGCCAATTCAAGCATAACAATCGCATCACATTCCTCTGGCATTTGCGCCCCGGTCATAATTCGAACGGCTTGATAAGATCGTACTTTTTTTTTGCAAACAGAGCCTGCTCCTACTGTTTCAATCACTTCAAACGTAATTGGATTGTCTCGAGTAGCCTCTTCTGAATTGCTTGAGATAATAGCAAACCCATCGTATGGTGAGCGATCAAACGGTGGCACTGGATGTGTAGCCACAAGGTCTTCGGCTAATGTTCGTCCATATGCTTCGTGCAAATGGATTTCTTCTCTTTGTTGCTTTATAGGAACACTCATCACTTTACGAACGGCTTCATGAACTGGAATCGGTGTACGTTTTTCTACCACGTTGTTCACTCCTGTCTTCCTACAAAATCTATCTATGATACAATAACTTGCAAACAAAAAATGAATGAGGTGCTACTCAACATGTCTGAATTTACACATTTTAACCATCAAGGTCGTGCCAAAATGGTCGATATAACAACTAAAGAAGAAAGCTCTAGAATAGCGATCGCCGAATCTAGTATTACAGTCAATCAAGCCATCTATGAAGGCATCACTTCGAATCAAATGAAAAAAGGAGATGTATTAGCGGTCGCACAAGTAGCAGGCATTATGGCGGCCAAACAAACGTCTACCATGATTCCAATGTGCCATCCTATTCCAATTAGTGGTGTAGACATCCAGTTTGAATGGATTGAAAAAGACCCAACCCCAAAATTGAAAATCCAAGTCACCGTTAAAACAAAAGGAAGTACGGGTGTAGAAATGGAAGCCTTAACTGCTGCCAGCGTCTGCGCGTTAACCGTTTACGATATGTGTAAAGCCCTAGATAAAGGGATGATTATTGGTCAAACCTATCTTACTCATAAATCCGGAGGAAAAACAGGAGATTTCGATCGTTCTTCAATGAATTAAACCTTTTTACTAGTTTCGCACAGTTTAGCAAAGGAAGAAACGAAAAACCATCGGTTCCTTTTCTTCTTGTGAATCCAATCTATTTTTACTATGACTTTTGATGTATGATAAAAGAAGGACAAAGGAGGTTTTTAGTATGAAATATATGATGACTCTCGTATCCATGTCAATCCTTTTACTCGCAGCTTGTGGTCAAACAACAGCTGAGACCAATTTAGTTGATGACAAACCCACTAAACAAGTGAGTGAACAAGAAGCGAACAACCAACAAGATACTGAAGAAGAAACAAATGATGTTGAATCAGAAGAAGTACTTCAAGACCCAGAAGATGTAGCCGCTGCTGAAGACTCCGAAACAGCTTCAAGTGATGAAGTAGAAGCAGATACCACTACTACTGAAACAGAAGCTTCTGTTTCAGCGACTTCTGTAGACACTGAATCCGATGAAGAAAAAAACGAAGAAACAGCAACAACAGAAACTGAGCAAGGCGTTGACGAAATTGCTGATCCATCGTACACAGAAGTAACAAGCAATGAACACGAGGAGCAGATTGCTGCACTAAAGAACCAATTTTCAAACCAACTGCTCTCGGTTGAACTTGAAAATGGTGAAGATTGGGGCTACGTGTATGCCGTTGTAACGGATGGCTTAAAACTCCCTTCTGATGAAGAGCGAGAATTCCACATGTTACAAATGGCAGAGGCGATCACAGAACAACTTGAGCTAAAGGCACAAGCACCAGGTGGAACCATAACCTTTGTCTACGAGGATCAATCCGTACTCGGAATCTATCACACTGAAGATGGATCCATTAATTATCCTTAAATAGAAGAAGGAGCAAGACATCCAGAATGTCTTGCTCCTTTTCTCTATGACTTTGAAAAGCGTTCTACAACGCTCATTAATTCTTCAATCGCTTGATCCCCGTTACCTTCTTTAATAGCGTCGGCCACACAATGCTTGGAATGATCCTCAAGCAGCTGCAAGCTTACCTTTTTCATCGCTGCGTTCACTGCTGAAATTTGCGTTAAAATATCCACACAATACCGATCGTCCTCAACCATCTTTTGAATCCCGCGCACCTGTCCTTCAATACGCTTTAACCGGTTCGACAACTGTTCTTTACTCATCGACGTCCGATGATGAACTGTTTTATGATTATGCTCCAAACCATCACCTCGTTTTACCCTTTACAATCCCTTTTAATTGTCATAGTATACCACGATTTCAAATGACTCGTCAGCTCAAGTCTCTCTTCTGTTCCTACATTGACACTCATGTCCTGCTATAATAAAGTTAGTGTGAGAGAAGAAAAAAGTAGATAAAGAGAGTGATACGATGGAAAAAGCAATGATCTTCTTTGATATTGATGGAACATTATACAACCATGAAAAGGAATTACCCGCTTCAACAAAGAGATCGATCCAAGCACTTCAACAAGCAGGGCATGAAGTAGCCATTGCCACAGGACGTTCTCCATTTTTCTTTAAGGAATTACGCGCGGAACTTGGTATTGATTCATTTGTAAGCTTTAATGGACAATATGTCGTCTACAAGGGTGAAACCATTTATGCGAACCCTCTAGACTCAAAGGCTGTTGAGAAATTAACAGAATTTGCGGCTACACGCAATCATCCGCTAGTTTATATGAATCATGAGACAATGCGCTCAAACATAGCTGATCATCCAGCAGTGGAAGAAAGTTTAAATAGCTTAAAGTTTCTCCCGCCAGAAAATGACCCACATTTCTATAAAGAACGAGATTTATTCCAAACATTACTGTTCTGCACAGAAGGTGAAGAGCAGGAATATAGTGAAGCATTTGATACGATCCGATTCGTGCGCTGGCATCCGTCCTCCGTTGATGTCATTCCGGCCGAGGGTTCAAAAGCTATTGGCATTAGACATTTAATTGAAAAGCTTGGCTTTACAATGGATCAGGTCTATGCGTTTGGAGACGAGCGCAATGATCTTGAAATGTTGAGTGAAGTTGGTCATGGAGTAGCCATGGGGAACGCACCTCAAGTAGTAAAAGACGCAGCCCGCTATGTAACAAAAGCCGTCGATGAAGACGGAATTGAGCACGGCTTGAAGATGGTTGGATTGTTGGAATAATAGAACTAGTAAAAGCCTCTTTCATAGAGGCTTTTTTGTGTGGGAATTTTAGTAGGCCACGTGACTTACTTAGAACGTGAAACTTTAAATGATTGATACAGTCTAAAAAACATGTCTAAACCATAACCAAAACAGAGAGAAGAAAAAATAATGATAAACCAACTGAGCTCACTGTGAAAATCAAATAAGATAAAACCGAAGAACACTAGAATTGACCATAAAGCAATCGTTACGACCTTCAACGCATCCTCCCCTTCCTATTTTATCCAATATGTATATCTTACACGAATTAATAATTGAAATGGGGTTCTTTTTTCATTTTTTTATTGGAGGTTCTTGGTCTAAGACTCTTTCTTCTTGGCCTCTGCTGCGTGGGGCTTGGTATCGTGTTTTTCCTTCTTAGTATCGATGGGTCCATCTTGGTCCGGCCACCGGGGTTCTTGTTATGGACCCTCTCTTCTTGGTAGGACCCCCGTTTTTTCTTGATAGATTTTGCGTTCTTCTTGGTAAGGGGCTTCGGTTCTTGATGTTCCTGTCGTTCTCCTTGGTTCCTACCCGGACGTTCTTACTAAAATAAAAATGTTCATTTTTGTCCTTATGTCAGTGGAGGTTCTTGGTCTAAGACTCTTTCTTCTTGGCCTCTGCTGCGTGGGGCTTGGTATCGTGTTTATTCTTCTTGGTATTGATGGGTCCATCTTGGTCCGGCCGCCGGGGTTCTTACTATTGACCCTCTCTTCTTGGTGGGACCCCCGTTTTTTCTTGATAGATTTTGCGTTATTCTTGGTAAGGGGCTTCGGTTCTTGATGTTCCTGTCGTTCTCCTTGGTTCCTACCCGGACGTTCTTACTAAAATAAAAATGTTCATTTTTGTCCTTATGTCAGTGGAGGTTTTTGGTTTTGAGGTCGTTCTTCTTGGTCTTACCCTTATCGTTTTTATGTGAATTCCGTTCCTCATTCACACTCCCAAGCGACACAAAAAAAACGCCCACTCTTCCATAATTGGAAGAGCAGGGCGTTTTGTTGTACGCGCCTAGTAGGACTCGAACCTACAACGCAAGAATCGGAATCTTGAATGATATCCCTTTCACCATAGGCGCACGGTAGTTTTTGCGACATGAATAAGTATAGCTTAAAGGGAGGGTTCAGTCAATCATTTCCTCCCTTCGTATCATTATGAGTGTTGCTTTTCGCCTTCTGCAAACATTTCGCTGAAGCGTTCGTTGATATCATCTTCTGTGTAACCAGCTGTTCCTAGTCGCGCACCAAAGTTCTTTGCCCACAGTTGAAGTCTGCTAGCCATTTTGGCATATTTCTTTGACTCACTGCCTTTTGTATCGTTTGCGCGACCTTCTGCATTTGAAATCACGTTCTCTACAACAAAAAGTACTTTCCATAGAGATTCTTCTTCTAGATCATTTCCTTCAGTTGCTAGACGATCTAAGACTTTCTTGTAGAAATCTTGAAATTCCTTAAATGAAATTTCTTCTTCCATATTTAAATACACTTGAATTTGATCATATAAATCCTGCATGTTTGTCTACACTCCTTTAATTCTATCGGGCTTATTATAGCATATTTTACATCACATGGTCAGCCTACCAACAAGTGTTCAAAAAGAAAGGCAGTGAACAGTTGGTGTCCACCGCCTCTAAAGTTTGTTAGTTTGCTGTTTTGCAGTATTCATCAAAGGCTTGTTCAAGCTTTTGTACCACTTGAATTGGCTCGTGACCTTCAATTTCGTGACGCTCAACCATCATTTGGATCTCGCCATCTTTAAGTAATGCAAAAGATGGAGAAGATGGGGCATAGCCTTTGAAGTATTCACGTGCTTTTGCCGTTGCTTCTTTATCTTGACCTGCAAAAACCGTTAGAAAACGGTCAGGTCTTGTTTCGTAGTTTTTCATGTAAGCAGCTGTAGGTCTTGCAATTCCTCCTGCACAGCCACATACAGAGTTGATCATAACAAGAGCTGTTCCTTTTTCTTGAAGAGCTGTATCTACATCCTCAGGAGTCGTTAACTCTTTGTACCCTGATTCAACCATTTCCTGTCTAGCACCTTGTACTACATCATTAATAAAGAAATTAAAATCCATGTATGCTCTCTCCTTTTTGCCTTGCTTTGACTATTATTTTACATGGTCATACGGCAAAAACCAATAGAAATGCTTGAAGTCATTAGATTGATTCGTCTGAGAACTGTTCAAGCTTTTTCTTAATGGACGCAAGGAATCGTCCGCACACTAGTCCATCTAGGATTCGGTGATCAAGAGACAGGCAAAGATTAACCATATGACGGATCGCAATGGAGTCTCCCTCCGGCTGCTCAATCACTACTGGTCGCTTCACAATCGATTCAATCGAAAGGATTGCGGCTTGTGGATAATTAATGATTGGTGCCGATTGAATGGAACCAAAGGAACCCGTATTGTTAATGGTAAACGTTCCACCTTGAGAGTCTGCGCCGCTTAAAGAACCTGAGCGTACTTTTCCAGCAAGTTCATGAATGCTCTTAGCAAGTCCTTTAATAGATTTATCGTCTGCTCCATGGATAACTGGAACGTATAATGCATCCTCGGTTGACACAGCCATTGAAAGGTTAATGTCTTTTTTACGGATGATTTTATCTCCTGCCCAGACGGAGTTTACCTCTGGGAACTCCTTAAGTGCCTCTGTTACAGCTTTCATGAAGAAAGGCAGGAAGGTTAGATTATACCCTTCTCTTTCTTTGAAGGCAGCTTTTTTCTTTTGCCTGAATTGAACCAGTCGAGTAACGTCTACTTCAATCATCGTCCACGCATGTGGAATTTCATGCTTACTGCGAACCATATTAGAAGCAATTGCTTTACGAATACCAGAAACAGGGATTTCAATATCTCCAGCTGACGTTGTCACGTGTTGAGTGGTTTCGGTCTTCGCTTTTTCAGGAACTGCTTGCGCTTGTTGAACAGGTGCGTCAGATTGACTTGCCTGTTGCTGTCCACCTGAGGCAATGATTTTTTCTAGGTCTTTTCGAGTGATACGACCAGACTTGCCTGAACCCTCTACTTGAGTTAAATCAATCTCATGTTCTTGAGCGAGTTTAAGGACAGCAGGAGAATAACGTGTTCGACTTGACGTATCTTTCTCTTCTGCTTTAGGCTCAACCTGCCCCGCAGAACTCTCCTCTTTTTTAGCATTTGTTTGCTCAACGGCAGCTTCTTCTGTCTCAACTGAGCAAATGACTGTGCCCACACTTACCGTTTCATCCTCTTGAACATGAAGCTCTTTAACTACGCCATTGTATGAGGAAGGCACTTCTGCACTTACCTTATCCGTCATGACTTCTGCAATCGGTTCATACTTTTTGATGGTATCTCCAGGTTGCACTAACCACTTGGTAATCGTTCCTTCTGTTACACTTTCACCAAGCTGTGGCATTTTCATTTCAGTTGCCATGCGACCAACTCCTTTGCATTAAAACTCAGCAAGCTCTCTCATTGCTTTTTCCACTTTATCTGGATTAATCATAAATTCTTTTTCCATCGTTGGAGCATACGGCATTGCAGGTGTGTCTGGTCCTGCAAGACGTTTAACTGGGGCATCTAAGTCAAACAGACAATTCTCCGCAATGATTGCAGCAACCTCACCAATGATGCTTCCTTCTAAGTTATCTTCAGTAACAAGGAGCACTTTCCCTGTCTTAGATGCTGCTTCAATAATGGCTTCTTTATCCAGAGGATAAACGGTACGAAGATCAAGGATGTGAGTGGAGTACCCATCTTTTTCTAAACGTTCAGCTGCTTGTAGGGCAAAGTGAACAGCCAGACCGTACGTAATCACCGTCAGATCTTCTCCTTCACGCTTCACATCCGCTTTTCCGATTGGTAATGTATAGTCTCCCTCAGGAACTTCACCTTTTATTAAACGATAGGCACGCTTATGCTCAAAGAACAGGACCGGATCATTTGAACGAATCGCAGCTTTTAAAAGTCCTTTTGCATCGTATGGTGTAGAAGGCATAACGATTTTCAACCCTGGTGTTCCTGCAAACATTTTTTCTACGCTTTGAGAATGATATAGCGCTCCATGTACACCACCACCGTATGGGGCGCGGATCGTGATTGGACTTTGCCAATCGTTGTTTGAACGATAACGAATTTTCGCTGCTTCAGAGACAATTTGGTTCACAGCAGGCATAATAAAGTCAGCGAACTGAATTTCTGCAACAGGGCGCATGCCATACATTGCTGCACCAATACCTACACCAACAATCGCTGATTCTGCAAGTGGTGTATCAAGAACTCTATCCTCGCCGAATTGTTCATATAGTCCAGCTGTTGCTCTGAACACACCGCCACGCGCGCCAACGTCTTCGCCTAAAACAAATACTTTTTCGTCGCGTTCCATTTCTTCTTTTAATGCTTGAGTAATTGATTCAATGTAAGATATCACCGTCATAATGAACCCTCCTGCTCTTCATACACATGTAGATGTAAGCTATCAGGATCAGCGTAAGGCGCCTGTTCTGCATATTCGGTTGCCTCGTCAATGATTTGTGCAATTCGGTCTTCCATCTCTTGTTCAGCCTGCTCTTCAAGCAAGCCTTCCTTAACTAAATACTCACGGAATGTAAGAAGCGCATCTTTACTCTTCGCTTCCTCTACTTCTTCTCTTGTTCTGTACGCACGGTCATCATCATCACTAGAGTGAGGTGTTAATCTATACGAAACTGTCTCAATTAACGTAGCACCCTCACCACGACGACCACGTTCTGCCGCTTCCTTAACAGCCGCATATACAGCAATCGGATCATTTCCGTCCACTGTCACACCAGGCATGCCATACCCTATTGCACGATCAGATACACTGGCACATCCTAATTGCTTCTCTACAGGCACCGAGATCGCATATTTGTTATTTTCACACATTAAGATAACTGGAAGCTTATGCACACCTGCAAAGTTTGCACCTTCGTGAAAATCTCCCTGATTCGAAGATCCTTCTCCAAATGTAGTAAAAACAACAAGATCCTTTTTCTCCATCTTTGCAGCAAGCGCCATTCCGACAGCATGCGGTACCTGTGTAGTCACAGGAGACGATCCCGTTACAATTCGTTTTACACGGTGCCCGAAATGTCCAGGCATTTGACGTCCACCTGAATTCGGGTCCTCAGCTTTTGCAAAGGCTGACAGCATTAGTTCCTTTGTAGTCATACCAAATGTTAGAACAACGCCTAAATCACGATAGTAAGGAAGGATGTAGTCCTTCTGTTGGTCAAGCGCAAATGCCGCTCCAACCTGTGCTGCTTCCTGTCCTTGGCACGAGATTGTAAATGGAATTTTCCCTGCACGGTTTAATAACCAAAGACGCTCATCCAGTCTTCTTGAATGCAGCATATGTTCATACATATCAATGACTGTTTCGTCTGTTAAACCAAGTGAATGGTGTTTATTCGTAATCATAACTCTCCTCCTCTACTTACTGCTTATCCATGAATGGCCCGCCCATTTGCCGCTAGTGCTGCCTCACCAATAGCCTCCGACAATGTTGGATGTGGATGAATCGTATGAGCCACTTCCCAGCTAGCTGCATCAAGTACTTTTGCAATAGCAGCCTCTGAAATTAAGTCTGTTGCATGCGGTCCTATGATATGGACACCAATTAAATCATCATTTTCTTTATTTGCGATGAGCTTTACAAACCCATTTGTCTCACCCTGTACAAGAGCTTTTCCAATCGCTTGGAAAGAGAATGTCCCCACTTTTAAAGGAAGGTTACGCTCTTTCGCTTCGTCCTCTGTTAAACCGACTGAAGCCATTTCTGGGTAACTATAAATGCAGCTTGGCACCGTTTCGTAATGAATTGGTTCTGGATTTGCTCCTATGATGTGCTCGACAGCAAGTATTCCTTCATGTGAGGCCACATGAGCAAGCTGCATCCCACCAATGACATCTCCAATTGCATACATATGTGATTCTTTTGTTTGTCCAAATTCATTCACTTGAATAAAACCGTTTTGCACATCAATTTCTGTATTGTGCAATCCGATGTCCGACGTATTTCCAGCTCGTCCGACACAAACAAGTATTTTTTCTGCTTCAAATGTGAACTCTTCATCACCCACCATACCTGTGATTTTCACTCGATTTTCTTCTTTCACAAGTTGATCCGTTTGTATGTTCACATTGGTTTTAATTTGAATGCCTCTTGCTTGAAGCTGTTTAGCTGCTTCTTTTGCGATGTCAGCATCTTCTGTTGGTAGAATTCGATCTCCGTATTCAACGATTGTGACGTCTACACCAAAATCGTTTAACATTGATGCCCATTCCACGCCAATAACTCCTCCCCCTACAATGAGCATAGAAGCTGGGAGATACTCGAGTGTAAGGGCATGATCTGATGTGAGTATGTGGGTTCCATCAATTTCGAGCCCTGGAAGTGAGCGAGGGGACGAGCCCGTTGCAACGATGACATTTTTACCAATAAGCATTAAGTTCTCATCATTCCTTCTCTCAACTGAGATGGTTCCAGGAGTCGGTGAAAAGATAGAAGGGCCAAGAATTCGACCCTTTCCTTCATATACATCAATCTTTCCGCGTTCCATTAAGAACTTAACGCCTTTATGGAGCTGATCGACCACTTTTTGTTTTCTTCTTTGTGCAGCATTAAAATCAAAGGAGACACCTGTGGTTGTTACTCCAAATTCCTCTGCTTCTTTAGCGGTTCTAAGAACCTCCGCACTCTTCAGCAGTGCTTTACTTGGAATACATCCTTTATGAAGACACGTCCCACCAATCTTCTCTTGTTCTACGATTGCTGTTTTGAGTCCTTCTTGAGCTGCTCTAATTGCGGCTACATAGCCACCTGTTCCACCGCCTAGAATGACTAGATCATAATCTTCTGCCATGGTGTCTCCTCCTTTAAACCCTTTTACTTTTGCTGTCCGATTCTTGAACGTGACAATAGATGATGTCCATCGCGAACGAATTGCTTTCTGGAGCGTCGTAAGTTCTCAATACGTTCCTCAGCCATTCGATCCGCAGCAACATTAGTAGATAATCCATCACGTCTGGCAATCTCAAATACTTTCGCCACATTATCGTAAATGCCTTCTACTTTTTTCATAGCACGATCGCGATTATAGCCTTTTAATTCATCCGCTACGTTAATCACACCACCTGCGTTAATAACGTAGTCAGGCGCGTAGGCAATACCCATTTCTTTTAATCGCTCACCATGACGCTCTTCTTTTAATTGGTTATTAGCTGCTCCTGCAATGACAGTCGCTTTAATATGAGCAAGTGTATCGTCATTAATGATGGCTCCAAGTGCGTTAGGCGAGAAGATATCGCATGCAACGCTATAGATTTCATCTGGTGTAACATATGCTGCACCAAAATCTTCAACTGCACGCTTTGCAGAAGCCTCATAGATATCCGTTACAATTAGTTCTGCGCCTTCTTCGTGCAAATACTTGCACAGTTGATAGGATACATTCCCTACACCTTGTACGGCAATTTTCTTGCCTGCAAGATTCTCATCTCCGTATGCCGCTTTTGCCGCAGCTTTCATTCCAACAAATACACCATATGCTGTAACGGGAGAAGGATTTCCAGATGCTCCAAATGCCGGAGAAATTCCTGTTACATAATCAGTTTCCTCATGAATGATGTCCATATCAGCAACAGTTGTACCAACATCTTCTGCTGTAATATAACGGCCATTTAATCCTTGTATGTAGCGTCCAAACGCACGAAACATTTCTTCATTTTTATCTTTTCTGGGGTCACCAATAATAACTGTTTTTCCCCCACCTAAATTAAGTCCAGCTGCAGCATTCTTGTATGTCATTCCTCTTGAAAGTCTGAGAGCATCTTCAAATGCTTCCTCTTCACTTGCATAGTTCCACATTCTTGTTCCACCTAAAGCGGGGCCAAGGGTCGTGTCATGAATAGCAATGATAGCCTTTAGTCCGGATGTTTTATCCTGACAAACAACTACCTGTTCATAATCGTATGTTTCCATTGTTGAGAAAAGATTCATCGCGATTCCTCCTTTAGTCTTTTGGAAGGTCAAAATGTGTGTAGCATGTTCTCTCTTGTCTCCATGCTTACTCGCAAAATGTCTCTCAATTTATAATGAATTATTAGTCTTATATACCGATTCATCATAAAACTCCCATAGCAAAATGCGCCATTCAAGTATATCACGCAGGTTGCCTAAATCCTATGGCTACGCGATTTCACAGATAATTTGAACATTTATTGAACAGTTAATAGCACGAATTGTGACTAGGTCCTAAAACTTACTCTTATATTATTACTCAAAATTAAAAATCATGCAACATTCAGGCATATACTTCTTGTCTTTTTTTCGCTACAATATGGAAAGAACGTTTTCAAGGAGGCTTCTTATGGGTCGATTTGTGGCATTAATAATTCTTCTTATCCCTATTTTTTTGGCCGGGTTTGGCATTAAGTTGATGAGAGATGCATTTTTTCATATTATTCAACCGCCTTTCTCTTCCATCTCGCTACAATTTCTAGCTGGGATTGTGTTATTTTTTATCGGATTTGCATTTATCGGAGGATTTATCCTTCATCGTGATCGCAAAAATGGGAAGGTTGCCCCTCGTTTTGTAAAAAAAGAAGGATAGGAGAGGGTCACTCTTTCTTCATGACCCCAATCCCATCCATCCATCTAAAAAATGGTCGCTCTGCGATCCACATTGAAAACGACACTCGTTCTGCAGCAAGCAACAGCAAAAATAAAATAGTTACGCTAAAAGATTGTAATTCCGCAGATCCTGCGTGTGTAAGCCAAACAGCAAGAATGGCTCCAGTAGCTGTAGCGCCATTGTCCCCAAGTACAGCCTTTCTTTCTCCCTCCATCACATAGACCAAATAAAATATGGTCAGTACATAGACTAGGGTTGAAAACCTCGGAATCGGCATAAAAGCAACAATGACAGCTGAAACCATTAAAGAGATTTTCCATACTCGTAAGGGGCGCGTATCAAATAAATTCATAATATGCGGAAACAGACAAAGCAGCATAAACATCATAATACTTGTGATGGCAGATTGAGGTTGACTTAAAAAAGTATACACCCCTGCAAGGAAAATCGTTCCTATCGCTTTTATTAATCCAGTGGTCCATCTTCGATCATTTAAAAATACACCAATATGGCCACGAATGCCTTTTGGTTCCCCCTCCCCAAACCGATCATCAATAAATCCGATGATCCATATGCCAATAACATAACCTAAGGACGTATAAGTAAAAACAGCGGATTCATTTGGTGGGAAGGCACACATAACCGCATAGCTATATACAACAAATACTCCTAAGCTGTAAGGAACAATCGTTTGCTCATAATTACGTACGGTCCACTTTGCCTCATAGAAAGCACACATACTTGTAAATGCGATAATGGGTAACGTCAGCATCAATAAGATCATTGTGCTTCACCCTTTAACTGTTTTCTAATTTGACGCCACTGATTATATCGATGCATGACGCCTGTCAGGTTACGCCCCATTTCACGATGTTTCATCTCTGATTCAATTTCGAGTAGCCTTGCTCCCCCATGAATCATGTGCAAACACATCATCGTTTCAATTCCATAACCAGTATAATTCTTGCTGAGCAGCAGCCTAAGCCATCTTCTTTGAAACGCTCTTTGTCCGGACAAAGGGGCTTCTAACCAGACACCTGTTTGCTCATGAATCAACCGTTGAACTTTTGATTTTACAAACCCATTCCCTCCGCGGCCGCGATGTGGAACCTTTGAAATGGTTAGGTCAGCCTCTTTTTTCATTAGTGGTTCAAGCAAATGAATCGCTTCACTCGCCGAGTCTGCTAAATCTGCATCTAAACAAATAATATAAGAACCCTTCGCGCGCATCCAACCTGCTTGTAACGCATATCCCTTCCCCTTGTTCTCTGGAAGAAGAAGATGCAGATCGGCCAATTCTTCAGCAATCTCCGAAGTTAAATCCACGCTGCCATCGTTCACACAAATAATTTCGTGTTCAAATGGAATGGTTCTTACCGCCTCGATAGTGGCTGCTAACCGTTCTTGTTCGTTATAAGCAGGAATGACAATGGATACTCTAGTCATGTCTAATTTCACCCTTTCTAACAAACAGCCTGTATCCGCGGCCGACCATTTTTTGTAACTCTTTTGCTTCCTCCTTTAATTCACGGTGCATGCGTTTAACCTGTGATACAAAAGATGTCCCTTCAAAAAGGAGGTGAATGCCTTTTAAATCAGTCATACGATCACCTGATTCCATACGTGATAAGATGGTAGAGCCCATCCCCTGACGCTGTTTCTCCAAAAATTCCTTCACACCAAAACGGCAACCTATTAAAAATAGATGATCGGCACCGGCAGCATGCATCGCTCGAATCGCAACATCTTCACTTGTACCTCCAAAATCCACGCATTGCGCTACTAGTCCTAAGGAGTGAACTCTAGCGCGACCCGGCGACTCTCCGTTTGCATAAGAGTGGCATACAAGCTTGGCACCGCACTGAAGCGCATCTGAGGAGATGGAATCCATATCCCCAATAATAAACTGAGGGACTAGTCCTAATTCGAGTAACCCGTCTGCTGCTCCGTCAACCGCTACAATCACTGGACTCGTTAGAAGGATCCAACGCTTCATCGACTTCACGTCTCGCTTGTACTTGCCATTGCGTGCGACAATTAACACTTGCTTATGTTTGATCTCATGAAACAAAGAAGGCAGTTTCATTGGCTCCATAAAGTCAACGACATTACACTTTGCATGATAGAGTGAATTTTCAATAAATGATTCAAACATATTTGGAAAATGTGTTTTCGCATTTTCATTCAAAAGATGAACTTTCTCAGGTGTGTACTGATCAAGGCTTGCTAACTCTCTACATCCGTCTTTTAGTTGAATGAATAGCCGGTTTTCTTTCATCTTCACCGTCTCCCCGTTCAGCACGCCGTCCCAACCGACCCACTCTGCCACATCACACACTATGATTCCTGCTTGTATTAAACGAATGATATTCTCATGTTCATATGTTCCCGTCATTGAAGGTCTTCGATTGACTACAGCCTTCACCTTTTTCTCTAAAAGAGTATCCGTTGTGACTGAATCCAGATCCTCGTGCCACAATAGCAAAATAGCATGATCAGGTACTCTATGTAGAAGCTCTTTTGTTCGTTTACCTTCAAATGCTTGTCCTTGTATGATTTGAGTCATTGCCATAAGCCTCCACGAGACATCTTTTCGTTTAGTATGTGCACCAAATACATAAACATTCTACGTTTATCTAATTGATAAAGTACGCTATACTAGGCGTACTCAATGAAAAGGAGCGAATCTGCTTGTCCAAACGGTTATTACTTACATTTCATAGCTTCATTTTCCTTTTTGCCATTGGCGTCATTTCAGCCTATTTTCTTTCAACGTCTTCATCCGGTCGAGATACGTTGTATTTAATCCTTGGAATCGGTATTGCCTTATCTAGTGTATTTAATTTGATCCGACTATCACGACCAAAAAAAGCAGAGCCGTCCACAGGCAAATAATCTTCTTATAATATAGAGGGTGAGAAATAACTAATAATCAATAAAAAAATGGCGAATGATTCTGCGATCGAATCATTCGCCATTCGTTTTTTTAGTAAAATAAGCTGAGGAATTCTCCTGTAGCGGATATTGTGCTATGTTCGTGTTTTGCTATCCACATTCATGTTATGTCTCAGAATCTTCTTGATAAAAAGGATAAAACTCCCAATGCTCCACTTGGTTTTCATCCCAAGTAACTTCCCAAATTCCAGGCGTATGTTTGTCGTAAATGTATCCATCCTCTGCAAAATAAGCTGAGGACGGTAAGCTTGCAGGCTCTAAACATAACCAAGCCCCACAAATTACTCCGTCTTTCAGTGGACCGTAACGCCCACTATAGTCATCCATCCATATTGCATCACGACCATCTGTGACAGTTTTGAATGTCTCGTCCACTTCAGCCCCTGAGGTAAATGGATCGCTTAAACCCGAATAAGTTAAAAACTCCTTATCACCTGGTTCTGGTGCCACAAAATATGCCTCAGTTACATTAACTGAGGGCCCACAGGACACAAGGATGACGACAATACCTAATAACGCGAACCATAAACGTCCTTTTTTTAGATTCGTATCCACTATACTCCTCCAATATACACATCATCGTTATACTTTATATATATAAATGTGGAGTGAGAAATAGTTCTACCTTTTCACTACACAATAAAAAAAGCTTTCAATGGTATGTGATACTCATTGAAAGCTAGCTTATGTGTACAAATGTAAAATAGCCTAAACCTGAATTGATAAATAGTTAGCCAACCTTATGTTCAATTCGTAATTTGTCTGCGACCATCGCAATAAATTCACTGTTTGTCGGCTTTGCTTTTGATTGACTGACAGTGTAACCGAACAGGCTCGAGATGGATTCAATGTTACCGCGGCTCCAAGCTACTTCAATCGCGTGACGAATTGCGCGCTCCACACGACTGGATGTAGTATTGAATTTTTTTCCGATATCTGGATAGAGAACTTTTGTAATGGATCCGAGTAATTCAATGTCATTATATACCATTGTAATTGCTTCTCTTAAGTACATGTAGCCTTTGATATGAGCTGGAACTCCAATTTCATGAATAATGGCAGTAATACTTGCATCTAGGTTAAATCGCTTATCCGTTCTTGTAGGTGCATGATTCATTGTAAAAGTTGATGTTTTTTGCGTAAAGCCTGCTTTTTTGCCACCAATCTCCCGAACCTTAGACACAAGAATTTCCATATCAAACGGTTTAAGCACATAATAAGAAGCGCCAAGGTCTACTGCTTTTTTTGTCACATCTTCTTGACCAAATGCAGTAAGCATAATGATATTTGGCTTATGGCCATTACCTGAATTAATACGTTCGAGCACCGCAAGCCCATCTAAATGAGGCATTATAATATCTAATAATAAGACATCCGGTTTCTTGTCTTCAACTAAGCTCAAGCATTCTTGACCATTATATGCTACACCGGCTATTGTCATATCTTCTTGAGCCGAAATATATTCACTAAGTAAATTGACCAATTCCCGATTATCATCCACAACACACACTTTTATTTTATCCACAAAATATCCTCCTTGAGTTCAATTGTAAGTTTTCTGTATGTAATCAATTCGACAGTTTGATTCTAAGTCCTTTATTTTTTTAAAATAATCCTTATTCTTTTACAAATACTTAATTTTTCTTCGTTATTCGTTCCAATTCGATTAATTAAATAAGTAATTATATAAATTTGTCGAATAATCTTTAATTATAAGTTATCTATACGAAAATAATAAACAGGCTAGACGAGTTAACTCGCTTTAGCCTGTTTAAGATCATGTGTTACGCCTGCTTCTTCTAGCATCCATCCAATATGACAGCCATAACCCGATGTTGGATCATTTACAAACACATGGGTAACAGCGCCTACCAATTTCCCATCTTGAATAATTGGACTTCCACTCATCCCTTGAACAATGCCACCTGTCGCTTCAAGCAACTTAGGGTCCGTTACTTTTAAAACAAGCCCTTTGGTAGCTGGTTGTTTTTGCTGTATGGCATTTACAATTTCAATATCAAATTCTTCTACTTTCTCACCACTGACCACAGTTAAAATCTTAGCTGGTCCTTCTTTTATCTGATTTGATAAGGCGATAGGTAGTTCCTTATCCATAATATCATTTTTTAAGTCCGCTTTGTTAAGTGTACCAAAAATTCCAAACGAACTATTTTTATTTATTTGACCCAGTATTTCTCGATTCTTAGAAAAACTCGCTAACTTTTCTCCAGGATCCCCATGACTTCCTTTTTCAATCGATGTCACAGAGGATCGCAACACTTCTCCATCGTGAACAGCAATCGGTTTATGAGTATCTGAATCAGAAATCACATGTCCTAATGCACCAAATTTCTTTGACTGGGGATCATAAAAGGTCATGGTGCCAACCCCTGCTGCTGAATCTCTTATAAACAGCCCCATTCGATACGAGTGTTCACCACTAGCTTTCATCGGTTGTAACGTTGTATTCACTGGATGTTGATTCCGCTTCAGTTCAATATTTAACTCTTGGTTCTTTTCTCCTGCTTGTTGCACAACTTGAGTCACTTGGCTCATTTTTTCAATAGAGACACCGTTAATTTTTGTAATCATGTCTCCTACTTCTATACCTGCTGTTTCACCAGGTGATACTTCCCCTGTATTTGTCTTAATTAAATGATGCCCTACAACCAATACACCTTTTGTATTCAGTTTTACTCCGATCGATTGTCCACCCGCAATGACTTTTTGCTCGGGAAGCACATCTACGGTTGTTGATTTAACTGGAAATCCAGCTGCTTTAAACACAATTTCCTCAGTTCCAGCAGTCATCGCCGCAATCGATTCAGTATCCTGAATGTGTAATGTAGTGTCATCATGAGTCTGGTCAACCGTTAAGAGCCTTGGTGCTTTTAGCGTTACTGACTCCCCTTTAAACACAGAGATAGATGTTGGGATATGTGCCCATTCTTTTAATGGGTTCCAAAAACCAATGCACAGCATTCCTGCAAGAAGCAAGATGCCGATCACCATACGCACTCCTTCTACCTTCAAATTCTTCACTCTCCTAGCTCCCAACCCACACCTCTTGTGGCTGTACTATTAATGTTGCCTCCAAATAGCACATTTATAACTGGAACCAAGAGAAAAAGCTACCCTGAACTGGGTAGCTTTTGTATGAATAATACTTAAGCATGTTTGTGTTGGCTAGCAAGATCAAGCAATTCATGTGCATGCTGCTTTGTTAACTCGGTAACCTCTACACCTGAAATCATTCTGGCAAGCTCTTCCACCTTTGACTGCTCTTTGAGTCCTGTTACTGATGTGGAGACCCGATCTTTTGATTCATGTTTAGAGATGTACAAATGTTGATCAGCCATCGCAGCTACTTGAGGTAGATGCGTGATGACCAGCACTTGTGAACCTGCTGCAATTGTATAGATTTTCTCAGCAATCGCTTGGGCAACTCGTCCACTAACACCCGTGTCTACTTCATCAAAAATCACTGAAGTGACTCCTTGATGCGTAGAAAAAATGGATTTTATTGCAAGCATTATTCGAGAAATTTCTCCCCCAGAAGCCACTTTTGCCAGAGGTTTGACGGGTTCTCCAGGGTTAGTTGAGATAAAGAATTCCACTTGATCCACACCGTTTGCAGAAAAAGCAGACATTCCCTTGCTTTCATCTAATGACGAGCTTTTAATGTTAATTTCAAAAATGGTCTTTTCCATATATAAAGCTCGAAGCTGCTTATGAATGGCATCTGTAAGCTCTAAGGCGGCTTTTTTACGAATGTTAGTGAGCGCTCTTGCCTCCACTGTTAAGTCAAGGAGGACTCCTGCAAGCTCCTGATGCATGGAATGCAGGCGGTCATCCTTATTAAGTTTCGTATCAAGCTCTTCTTCAATACGCGAAGCATATTCTAAAATTTCTTCCACCGTTGTTCCATATTTACGCTTTAGCTGCTGGATTTCCGCAAGACGGTTCTCGATTAACTCTAAACGATCCGGATCAAATTCAATTTGCTCCATCTGCTCTCTAATTGAGAACGCAGCTTCCTCCATTATAAAATAGCTACTACTAACGCTCTCGTGGAGTGATTTTAAGTTTGAATCTAAATCACTCGCTGTTTCAAGATTCGCCGCACTGTCATTCATGGCGTCAAGTGCCTGTCCATCGCCATAAAGTCTTTCGTAGCTATCTCTAAGCAACGTGTAGAGCTTTTCACTATTTGCTAAACGTTTGCGATCTTCTTCAAGCTGATCGTCTTCTTTTGGCTTCAGTTCAGCTTTCTCAATTTCTTCTAATTGATACCTAAGCAAATCAATTCGCTGAGCTGTTTCTTGTTCATTTTCGCTTAGAGCGGATATTTGTTTATTGATTTTTTGAGCTCGTTCATATAATTCACGGTATTCTTGAAATGTGGTTTTAAGCTTATTTGTCGCATACTGATCCAAAAACCGCAAATGCTTATCCGGCTGCATTAATGACTGATGCTCATGCTGACCATGAACATCCACTAAAGATTGTCCGATTTCGCGTAGGATGCCAAGTGTGACTAGCTTTCCATTAATACGACATATACTTTTCCCTTGGCTCGTAATTTCTCTGCGCAGGATAAGCTCTTCGTTCGCCTCAATTCCAAGCTCAACAGCTTTTAATACGGCTTGATGTTTAGCATCAACTGCAAATAACCCTTCAATCTCTGCTCTTGTTTCTCCATGACGAACAAATTCTGCAGAACCTCGTCCACCAAGTAATAAACCAATGGCATCAATTATGATGGATTTTCCTGCACCTGTCTCTCCTGTTAAGACGGTTAGACCACTTTCAAAAGGAATGGTCAGCTCTTCAATTATGGCAAAATGCCTCACTGAAAGTTCTATTAACATCGATTCCCCACCTTATAGCATGTCTAAGAACCGAGAACTAATATGTTCTCCATCCTTTTTGTTCTTGCAGATAATTAATAAGGTATCATCTCCACAAATGGTCCCCATTAACTCTTCCCAATCAAGGTTATCAATTAACGCGCCAATCGCATTGGCGTTACCTGGTAAACATTTCATGACAATGAGGTTGTCCGTACTGTCGATACTGATAAAGCTATCTGTCAGACTTCGTTTTAGTTTCTGCAGAGGATTAAATCGTTGATCCGCAGGTAAGCTATACTTGTAGCGACCATCCTGCATTGGAACCTTTACAAGATGTAATTCCTTTATGTCTCTTGATACAGTTGCTTGAGTCACGTTATAACCTAATCCTTTTAAATAATCAACTAAGTCTTCTTGCGTTTCAATGGCCTGATTCGCGATGACTTCTCTTATCTTAATATGTCGTTGACCTTTATTCAATAAACTCACCTTTTTCATATGATTTCCTTATCAACCATTATGATATGAAATGCCTGTTAAAACAATAGCTGAACCCATTTCATCAGAAAAGAAAGCACAAGATCACATTATAAAAATAAAGAAATATGCACAATTTATGCATTTATACCCGTATACACGCAATAAAAAAAGGGACTATTGACTCTTATTTTAGAATCATTAGTCCCTTCTTCATCATGTTTGATCTGTCTCAGATCCTTTTGCATTCAGCTGTTGAGCTTGTTTTACAACGTCTTGAATGGTTGAGGGATCTAGCTTCCTTACCGTTTCGTTATCTTCATTGGGTAAGGTAAGATGCATTAAAAATTCGATGTTTCCTTCTCCACCAGTAATAGGTGAATAATCGAGTGCACGCACATGGAATCCTTCATTATTCGCCATCTCACTAACAGTTGATAAAACCTGCTCATGTACGGCAGAATCCCTGACGATTCCTTTTTTCCCTACTTGCTCTCGGCCAGCTTCAAATTGAGGCTTAACTAAAGCTAGTACGTCGCCACCTGCACATAATACAGTCTTTAAGGTTGGCAAGATTAATTTTAAGGAAATAAACGAAACATCAATGCTTGCAAATTCAGGCAAACCTTCTTGTAAGTCTTCAGGTTTGACATAGCGGAAATTCGTACGCTCCATCACAACAACCTGATCATGCTGCCTGATTTTCCAGGCAAGCTGATTGTATCCAACATCAAGCGCATAGACGAGAGATGCCCCATTTTGTAGAGCGCAGTCAGTAAATCCGCCTGTTGAAGCACCAATATCAAGCATAATCTTGTCTCGTACATCTACATCAAATACCTTCAAAGCTTTCTCTAACTTATAGCCGCCACGACTGACGTAGGGCATTAGCTGACCTTTTACTTCAAGAGGTGCCTCAATATCAATCTTCATACCAGGCTTGTCTAAGCGTTCGGTTCCAGAGTAAACCAAGCCTGCCATCACAGCACGCTTGGCTTTTTCTCGTGAATCAATTAGCCCCCGGTCCACTAATAATGTATCAATTCGTTCTTTTTTCACAGGTTATGCTCTTTTCTGTTTAGCAGGAATAAACTCCACTAACTGGCTCATCACGTTCTTTGATGTTAATCCAATCTCTTCAAGAAGTTGTGGAACATCTCCATGCTCAATGTATTCATCAGGGATACCCAGTCGTCTTACTTGGACATGGTGATAGCCATGTTCGTTAAAATGCTCAAGCACAGCACTTCCGAAACCACCTTGAAGAGCTGTTTCTTCAATTGTCATAACTGGAATCTCTTCTTCAGCTAATTTGTTTAGAAGTTCAATATCTAATGGCTTCACAGAGTTCGCATTTACAATGCGGATCGATAAGCCTTCAGCTTCAAGCGCTTTAACAGCTTCTTCGGCAACAGGAATCATTGTACCAAATGTTAGAATACAGCCATCTGTTCCATCACGAAGGGTTTCCCACTTGCCAATCTGAACCGTTTTGAACTCTTCATCCATTGGTACCCCGTACCCATTACCACGAGGGTATCTGACAGCAACAGGACCATCATCGTACTCTAGAGCTGTATGAAGCATATTCTGCAGTTCATTTTCATCCTTAGGATTCAGAATGGTCATGTTTGGCAGATGACGTAAATAAGCAATATCAAATACGCCTTGATGAGTTTCACCATCTGCCCCTACAAGTCCTGCACGGTCAATGGCAAAGACAACGTTAAGGTTCTGACGACAAATATCATGAACTAATTGATCATAACCTCTTTGGAGGAAGGTTGAATAAACCGCAAATACAGGCTTTAATCCTTGAGTCGCTAGCCCACCAGCCATCGTTGTTGCATGCTGTTCAGCAATTCCTACATCAAACATTCTGTCTGGGAACGCTGCACCAAACGCATCAAGCTTTGTTCCTCCGGGCATAGCCGCTGTAATTCCAACAATACGCTCGTCTGTTTTCGCTTTCTTGATGAGGGTGTTGGCAAAAACTCCGCTGTAGCTTGGAGGTCCTGGTTTAGAAACAACTTCTCCGGACTCAATTTGGTACGGCCCAAGACCATGCCATGTTCCTTTTGCATCATTTTCAGCAGGCTCATAGCCCTTTCCTTTTTTCGTCAGAAGATGAATTAACACTGGACCTTTTGTTTTCTTAGCATACTTAAGGTTGTCCATTAAATCATCAAGGTCATGACCATCAACCGGTCCAAGGTACGTAAAACCAAGCTCCTCGAAGAAAACTCCCGGAATCATCATATACTTCATACTATCTTTAAATTTCTCTGCAGTAGAAGCCAGTTTCCCACCGACCGCAGGGATCTTTTTAATAAAGCTTTCAATTTCATCCTTTGCCCGGTTATACTTTCCACCCGTACGTAAGCGGCCAAGCACACTGTGTAGGGCTCCAACGTTTGGTGCAATAGACATTTCGTTGTCATTTAAGATGACAATCAAATCTGTCTGCTCATGACCAATATGGTTCAGTGCTTCAAACGCCATTCCGCCTGTTAACGCACCATCACCTATTACTGCGATCACACTCTCATCTGTTCCTTTAATATCGCGAGCCGTTGCCATACCCATAGCTGCAGATAGGGAGGTTGAGCTGTGACCTGTTTCCCAAACGTCATGTTCACTTTCATTGCGCTTTGGAAAACCGCACAAACCTTTATACTTACGTAATGTGTCAAACTGTCCCGCTCTACCAGTTAAAATCTTATGAACATAGGCTTGATGCCCTACATCCCAAATGAATTTATCCTTTGGACTATCAAATAAATAATGCATAGCAATTGTTAACTCAACGACCCCAAGGTTTGGTCCTAAGTGTCCACCCGTAACTGATAATTGCTGAACTAAAAAGTTCCGGATATCCTGAGACAATTCTTGAAGCTCTTTTTTAGAATAGCCTTTAATGGCTGCCGGATGTTGAAGGTCCTCTAACCTCATATACATTTTCCCCACTTTCGTCAATCTTATCGAACCGTAATCTGTATCTAATCTCATATTGTGCTCTTAGTATATCAAAAATTGAAGCGTTACCCCAAATGTAATCCTTTAGCATTTCTTGCGATCCATGAAAAAAGGCGATCCAGCAAAGTGGAATCGCCCGAGACCAACAACTATTAATGATTTCGATATGCTACATAATTTGTCAGATCCTCTAGTAACGAGTGATCCATTTGCACGTTTCGAAGAGAAGTCAGTGCCGCTTCAAGATGGTAGGTTAATTTTTCTTTAGCCCCATCCATTCCCAGCATACTTGGATATGTTCCTTTATTGTTGGATACATCGCTTCCAACTGGTTTTCCAATTGTATCAGCGTCGCCTTCGATATCTAGAATATCATCTTTAATTTGGAACAACAGGCCAAGCTCTCTTCCAAACTGCCTAAGATGCAGAATATCTTCTTCCGTCGCTTCGGCAAGAATGGCTCCAGCTATTAATGATCCAATAATTAAATCGCCGGTTTTGTGGTCGTGAATATGCTCCAATTCTTCGATAGAGAGCTCTTTGTTCTCACCTTCCATATCAGATACCTGTCCACCAACCATCCCCTGTGCCCCAGCAGCTCGTGAAATTTCACGAATAAGTGAGACGATGAGTGCAGGATCTTCTTCTATGTTTGAAATCAATTGAAAACTATATGTGAGTAACGCATCACCAGCGAGAATAGCTGTTGCTTCACCAAACACTTTATGATTTGTAGGCTTTCCACGACGAAGATCATCATCATCCATTGCTGGAAGATCATCGTGAATTAATGAGTAGGTGTGAATCATTTCAATGGCGCAGGCTACATCCATTCCCTTTTTGATTGGCCTGCCAAATCCTCTAAGGACAGCCATCAACAGAACAGGTCTGATGCGCTTCCCTCCTGCTTGCAGGGAGTAGATCATCGATTTCTTTAATGAATCAGGTGTTTGTAATGTGTCGATTTTCCGTATAAGTTGAGCTTCAATTTCTACCTTAGATGATTCGATAAAGCGTTCTAATTCTGATGTCACTCCTGGTCCTCCCCACTTAAATCAAGCTCTTCTAGTTCACCATCTTCATGCAGAATCTGGTCCATTTGTTTTTCAATGTGTTCAAGCTTCACATGGCACTGTTTGGATAGATCCATACCTTGTTGGAACATTTCAATGGCTTGTTCAAGAGGCACATCTCCTTGTTCTAGCTTGTCGACAACCTCTTCTAGCTGTTCCATCGCTTCTTCAAAGCTAATGGTTTCTTCTTTATTTGCCATGTGATTCACTCCTCATTTTCTTTTTTTCTTTTCCTGTTATTTGACAGAAGTACGTTCCATCAGTTACTTGTAACTCTAATACTTCATCTGGTTCTGCTTGATCTACAGACTTAATCAATTCTCCGGTAATCTGCTGATATGCCAGACTATAGCCACGACTCATGACTTGAAGCGGACTAAGGAGTTGTAGTTGTTGTAAGCTATTTTGGAAGCGCTGTTGCTTCATTTTTATCATCTGACTTGTTTCTTTTTTTAACGAAAGCTCATGGCGCGTTAGCTTATCCTGCATTTGTTTAATCCGTTCCTTTGGATGAGCTTGAAGCACACTCTTAGCAAGCTGCTCGTGTTGTCCTTTTTTCTTTTCCACTAAACGATTTATGGTTCGTTTAAGCTGATCGATTCGTGTATCCAGTTCCTGTTCCTTTTGACGAATCAGTTGCGCTGGATACTTAAATGCGTAGGACTTTTGCAAGCGATCTAGCTGCCTTCTTTCATGCTTCACTCTCTCCCGCATGCCGACTAAAAGACGTTGCTTTTGGGTTAAGGTTCTATGTAACAAATCAAGACGATTCGGCACAGCGAGTTCCGCTGCAGCGGTTGGAGTCGGAGCACGCATGTCAGACACAAAGTCACTAATGGTGAAGTCCGTTTCATGACCCACTGCTGAAATGATTGGTACAGTTGCACCAGCAATTGTACGAACAACCTGCTCGTCATTAAATGCCCAAAGCTCTTCGATTGAACCTCCGCCTCGTCCTGCAATTAGTACATCAAATACACCTGCTGCATCGGCCTGCGTAATTGCTCGTACAATAGAGGCTGGCGCTTGATCTCCTTGCACTAATGCCGGAAGCAGGGTGATTTGAGCAATTGGATAGCGTCTTTTTAATGTTGTGAGAATATCTCGTACGGCAGCACCTGTAGGAGAGGTTACAACAGCGATACGCTTCGGATAGACTGGAATAGGTTTTTTTCGTTCCTCGGAAAATAAGCCTTCCTCTTCAAGCGTTTCTTTCAACTTTTCATACGCTAAATAAAGGTTTCCAATTCCATCAGGCTGCATCTCTTTAGCATAAAGCTGATATTGACCATAAGGTTCATAAACATTTACTTCCCCACGAATTAATACCTTCATCCCATTCTCAGGCTTAAACGCTAAATAGCGATTATGACCTGCAAACATAACAGCTTGAATACGTGAGTTTTCGTCTTTAACGGAAAAGTACATATGTCCTCGACTATGTTGTTTAAAGTTTGAAAGTTCTCCTCGAATCCATACGTCAGGAAGGAGCTTGTCTGTTTCGAGTAACCCTTTGATATAGCGTGTTAATTCTGAAACGGATACAATCGATTCAGACATGTCATTCCTCCTTACGAGCGATTAATTGCCGATTCAATCGTGTTTTCAAGTAGCATGGTGATCGTCATTGGACCCACTCCACCGGGGACTGGTGTTAAATGAGATGCAACGGCCTCTACATCAGCAAAATCTACATCACCACAAAGCTTCCCATTTTCATCACGATTCATACCAACATCAATGACAACAGCACCAGGTTTTACGTCTTCTTTTTTGATTAGCTTAGCAATACCTACCGCAACAACAAGAATATCTGCTTGTTTTGTAATGGCATTTAAGTCAGGAGTGCGTGAATGACAATACGTAACGGTTGCATGTTCATTCAACAATAACTGTCCAACTGGTTTTCCAACAATGTTACTTCTGCCCACTACAACGGCATGTTTACCTGCAATGTCAACGTTCGAGGCTTTAAGCAATTCAATAATACCGTGTGGCGTACAAGGTAAAAATGTTTTTTCGCCTGTCATCATCTTACCTATACTGATTGGGTGGAATCCATCTACATCCTTAGCAGGACTAATGGCTTCAATGACAGCTTGTTCAGAGATTTGTTTAGGCAACGGTAATTGTACAAGAATCCCATCAATTGTTGGATCCTCATTTAATTCACGAATGTGGTTAAGTAGCTCTTCTTCTGTTGTCTCCGCAGAAAGGTGTCTCAGCACTGAATGAATACCGGCTTTTTCACATGAACGTTGCTTAGAACGCACATAGGTCTGTGACGCTTGATTGTCTCCGACCAAAATAACGGCCAACCCCGGAACAATACCTTGTTCCGTCAAGGCTTGAACACGTTCTTTCATTTCTGCTTGTTTAGAGGCTGCTAGTTCTTTTCCGTTCATTAATTCCGCTGTCATCATAATCACTCCGTTGTAGTTAATTTGCAGACAAAAGACACCCATAAGCCAGGGTGATTAAACGATATACATGGTCTTACTCGTTTGATTCTCTATTCATCATATCAACTGAGTTTGATAAAACTCCATTCATAAATCGACCGGCTTCTTCTCCCCCGAATGCTTTAGAAAGTTCAATCGCTTCATTAAACGTTACATTCGCCGGGATGTCATCTATATATTTCATTTCAAACAGCGCCATCCGTGCAATGGCTCTATCAACATGACCCATGCGTTCAATGGTATATCCTTGTAAATTACTTGAGATCCACCCATCAAGTTCTTCTTTATGTTCTAACGTGCCATGCACCAGCTGATGAAAGAAATCACTAGGCTGTTCATCATCATTTAGTACACTTTCCATTGCTTGATCTGGTTCTGTTTTCGTTACATCAATTTGGTATAGAGCTTGTGCAGCTCTCAGTCTTGCTACCCGTCGATTCATAGATATGAACTCCTTATCATTTAAAAAAATTCTAATGAACGTCTAGTATAACGCACTTTTTTGTCTGTGGAAAATCGTTTTGTCGACGTTCATGTATTTTTCGCGAAATTTGTACAAAAATAGTCTGGGTACATGCTTTCCAACATGCAGCCAGACTATTTTTACACGCAGGTTAGATAACCCTCTTATTCATCTTTTGCTGGTTCAGTTGATTCAAATTGAACCCCAACAACATGGACATTAATCGCCTCAAGTTGAATAGCAGTCATTGTAAGTAATGTTTGCTTAATATTCATCTGAACAAGATTTGCTACCTCTGGAACGGAAGCTCCATAGACGATAACAACTGAGACATCAACAATAATGCCACTTTCATCCAGATCAACTTTTACACCCTTACCATGATTTTTGCGCCCTAAGCGTTCAGCAACATCCGTCGCGAAACTTCCACGTAGGGTTGCGATACCCTCAACCTCTTGAGCTGCAATTCCTGCAATGACTTCAATGACTTCAGGAGAAATCTCAACTTTCCCTAAGCCGGATTTTTGTTCTTCTAGTTCCAAAATTTGATTATCTTCCATAATGGCCTCCTTTTATTAACATTATTGTTTTTCTTTTTCGGATGGCATTACTTCATATTGCTCAATGAATTTCGTATTAAATTCCCCAGAGCGGAAAACTTCATGATCAAATAATCGAAGGTGGAACGGAATGGTCGTATCCACTCCTTCAATATCAAATTCTTGGAGTGCTCGTTTCATTCGTTCAACTGCTTCAACACGTGTTGGCGCATGAACAATCACTTTTGCAATCATAGAGTCATAAAACGGTGTGATCTTATACCCTTGATAGGCAGCTGAATCAATTCGTACACCAAAGCCTCCTGGTACTAAGTAACGCGTAATTAATCCCGGAGATGGCATAAAGTTCTTCGAAGGGTTCTCCGCATTGATTCGACATTCAATCGCAACACCTTGGAACGTCACTTCTTCTTGTGAAAATGAAAGCGGCTGTCCATTGGCCACACGGATTTGTTCTTTAATTAGATCAATCCCCGTAACCATTTCAGTTACTGGATGCTCCACTTGAATACGGGTATTCATTTCCATAAAGAAGAAGGTTCCATCATTATGATCATAAATGAATTCTACCGTACCTGCTCCAACATAATCAACGGCCTGTGCAGCTGCCACAGCAGCTTGCCCCATTTCAGCACGCTTTTCAGGAGTTAAGGCAGGAGATGGCGTTTCCTCTACAAGCTTCTGCAGACGACGCTGAATTGAACAGTCACGCTCTCCTAAATGAACGGTGTTACCTAACGTATCAGCCATTACTTGGATTTCAACATGACGGAAATCTTCAATAAATTTCTCGAGATATACTCCAGGATTACCAAAGGCCGTTGCCGCCTCTTGTTGCGTAATATTAATTCCTTTACGAAGCTCTTTTGGATTTCTGGCTACACGGATACCTTTTCCGCCACCACCAGCTGTTGCCTTAATAATGACTGGATACCCAATCTCTTCAGCAATTTCAAGGCCAGCCTCAGGACTTTCAATAATTCCGTTTGAACCTGGTACAACTGGAACGCCTGCTTTTTTCATCGTTTCACGAGCCACATCTTTTGTACCCATTTGATTGATAGCAGAAGGGCTTGGTCCGATAAATGTAATATTACAAGCTGCACAAATTTCAGCAAAGTCAGCATTCTCAGCTAAAAACCCGTAACCTGGGTGAATGGCATCAGACTCTGTTAATGTGGCTACACTCATAATGTTAGTAAAGTTTAAGTAGCTTTGACCAGATGCGGTCGGCCCTATACAGAATGCTTGATCAGCAAGCTTTACATGTAGTGCATCTACATCAGCTTCAGAATAAACGGCAACCGTCTCGATTCCAAGCTCTTGGCACGCACGAATAATTCGAACCGCAATTTCTCCGCGATTGGCAATTAGTATTTTTTTTATCATCTTTAACCCAGCTCCTAGATTATTTCAGTTCCACAACAAATAGAGGTTGTCCGTATTCAACTAACTCCCCGTTTTGCGCAACAACTTCAACAATTTTGCCATTCACATCAGCTTCAATTTCGTTCATAAGCTTCATTGCTTCAACGATACAAACGATTGAATCTTCTTTCACATCATCGCCAACACCTACATATGGACCATCCTCTGGTGATGGTGAAGAGTAAAATGTTCCTACCATTGGAGATGTCACGGTGTGAAGATTCTCTTTTTTCTCAGGCTGTGCTTGGCTAGCCTCTTGAGGTGCCTCTGACGCCTTAGTTGCAACAGGCTGTTGAGTTTCTACTTGACGAACTGGCTGGTAAGCTTCAGCCTGCACAATGGTTTCAGCTTTTATCTTTTTAAGGACTAGCTTATTTCCATTTTGCTCATATTCTAATTCATCGATATCCGACTGGTTGACTGCTTCTATTAATTCTTTAATCTCTTGAACGTTCATTGTTAATATGTACAACTCCTTCATCATTGGTTAGCACTTGCGACAATTATAACATGGCCCCTGCACTCAAAGTAGTAAGAAAAAATGACTACATTAGACAAGTTCTTTTATGTTATAAAAAATCCTTCATTCATTGAATAAAGGATCCATCCGCTTATTCTTGCTCTTCGCTTACTTGCTCTGACTCTATCTGCTCTTTGATTAGAGCGTCTTTTTTGTATTGGCGAAACACAGGGAATTCAGAAAGATTATCAGGAATCTTGCCATTTTCAAGTAAGATAATTTTTACGATATCTTTGTTTCGTGCCATATGGTATTTCTCATCGTATTCGTTTTCTTTCGTATACCTTTTTAAGTTCTCGTAATCTTCTTCTTGGATGGAGACTGTGTAGGTATCTTCATCTTGCTCGTCAAATTGCTCCTCAAACCCTACTTCAAATTCAACAATTTGAATATGATCATTCTTAATATTACGAGTTTGCTCTAATACTGCTTTTGCGCCCTCGGTTAGGTCTGTCCATTCCATACTTATCGCTCCTCGTAAACAAATTGCACCTAAAGTATTATAACATGACTCTTTGATGAATGCATTAATGCATCTATCCTGTGCCTACAGTCTAACCAACAAGTAGGTGAATTAAAAGAATACAAAAGGACTGAGGCTGGGAGATAACATGAATGTAGCGAGTCAAACACGAATAGAGCAACAAATCCGCTACAGGAGAATCCCTCGCTTTCCGCGGATACGGCCTCAGCCCCTTTCGCGGGAAAAGCACCGCTACAGTGTCTTCGCCACGTATTTTACCGCAGGAGTCTCGGGTTCTCCTTCCGCTCGTCTTACAAAAAAATAATAAAACCACGAATGGCGAATGATTCTGCAATCGAATCATTCGCCATTATCGAATTGATTTTTAGTTATGTCTCAGACTTTGAATGCTAAACGACTAGTTACTTCCACCTGTGTTATGTGAAACAGAAACGTTGTTGGCTTGACCCAGCTGTTCCTTAGTTAGCAAAATGATATCGTTAGCTTGAGCCGATGTTAACTCATCCGCGTCAACCATTACCTGAACCTTTGACTCTTCACTTATAACAAGCACGTTCTCGTATCCCTTTGTTTTTAATAGGGATTCAAGTGTCTCCTCACTTTGAGTTAGTTTCATGATGGCCATACTCTTATCGCGCGCTTCAACTTTTTCTTCAGCTGTTGCATCTGGAGCTGCAGATGTTTCCATATATTCTTCTGCTAACTTTGCACGAGAATCAACTACTTGCATACGTGCCTCAGTGAAGTAATTAGCAACATTATCTTCACCAGTCACTTCAAGAATTCCTTCCACTTCTCCGTCTTGAGTGACCTGCACTTCAACTTGGGTCTCGTCATCAGTTGTAGCATTTTCCTCAGTCTTAGGTTCTTCATCCGTTAGCGCTAAATTTGTATTACCCGAAGAGACATAGTAAACCGAAAGAACAATAATCAAACTTAACATCGTTAAAAGCCATACTGTCTGTTTTTTAAGAGCCATTTTTATTCCTCCTTAGATTTCTTAGGCATAACTGAAATACGATGGGCAGGTACATCGAGTACTCTACTTACCGCTTCAACCACCCAAGCTTTAACTTGTACATTTTCTACTCCCTCGGCTACCACAAGTACACCCTTGATGCCGGGCTTCTCTGTCTGAATGAGCAACGGTTCTTCTTTGTCACCACTACGAACGATGACTGTCTGGTCATCAATGGTTTGATCTGTTACCTCGCGCGTTCCACCTTCACGGTCTGTTTCACTAGTTTGCTGGTTTTTAGAACTCGAATTTTTTTCATAGATTTGTTTTTCCGTTTCAGCAAGGTTAATCATGACTGACACCTCACTCAAGCCAACAATTTCTTCCAACGTTTCTCGTAGCTGATTCTCGTAACGATCTTCATAGTCCGTCATGCTGACTGGTTCTGCTGAATCTTGTTTAAAGACCTCCACGTCCTCCTTTGCATCCTCATCCTCTTTGGACTGAAAAGTAGGCATAACGGATTGACTTTGGTCTTGTGGTGGCCCTTGAAAAACTTGGTTTGTAACCATTAACAAGATCCCAACAACGCCTAAGATTAAGATGTACCGATAATTTTTCTTTTTGCCTTGTTCCTGGCTTCCAAGTTTCTTTAACCACCCGAAGCCTTTAGGACGCTCTTCACCCATCGACCTGTTCTCCTCCCTCCAAGTAAAGCATGATCTTACTTTCTGGAATCTCCCAGCTCTCTGAAAGATATTTTTTTACCGGAAGCAGGTCGACAGTTTCTTCTTCGTTCGGTTGCTTAGAGAGGTCAACTCGGACCGTTTGAATCTCACGTGTAGTTGTTTGCTCCTCCATTTGTTCCTCTGACTCTCGAACAACCGCATGGATCTCTACTGCCTCCTCATCTTCCTGACCTCCCTGTCCCGTTTCTTGCAATACTTCTACACTTGCAAATTCGAGTGAGTAGGTGTCTCGCATTGTTTCTTCTGCTTGTTCTACTAGTTGGTCAGCCACCTGTTCAGAAATATATGCAGCTCGTACCTCTTCTAACCCACTTTTCTGCAAATTTATTTGACTTTCAATTGAATTTGTTTCGTAAGGGTCACTCGCTTGAAGATTCCGTACCCACTCATCTGAATCCATTGTGAATAAGGAGAGTACTGGCTTCAGCATGGCAACTAGGATCAGTAAACTAATCACCATTTTGACGTACCCTCTCATCGATGAATTCGGTAGTAGCATCTCAAGGATGATTGCAAGCATGATTAACAATACTAGTCCTGTAATCCAACCTGTCAGCATTCCCAAATCCTCACACCCCTAACGCATCATAAACGAAAGATTACTCGCTGCTACCATTAATGTGACAGCTAAGAAAAACATTAAGCTTACAAGCGCCAATGCAGCAAATACATACATGACTGCTTTTCCAATAATGGATAGGCACTCTATAATAGGACCGCCACCGAGCGGCTGCAAGATAGCTGCTGATAGATTAAAGATGATCCCCAGTGAAAGAACCTTTAGTAATGGAAACACACAGATCATGAACAAAATGCCAAGGCCTGTAACTCCTACTGTGTTTTTTAGAAGAACTGAGGCGCTCATTACTGTATCTGTTGCATCAGTAAACATCTTCCCAACAACCGGTATGAAGTTTCCCGCTATAAACTTTGCGGTCCGTATGGTTAACCCATCCGTTGCAGCAGTCGAAGCACCTTGAACGGAAATGACTCCTAAAAACACAGTCATAAATATCCCTAACAATCCGACAGCAATGTTTCGAAAAAAGTCAGCTAGCTTTGAAACCTTGTATTGATCGCTCAGTGTACTGACCATACCTAACACAGCCGAGAAAAAAAGAAGGGGCAGCACGAATTGATTTACTAAAATCCCGCTTGTATTTACAAGGAAAATAATGAGCGGGTGAAACAGAGCGGACGATGCCATACTACCCATCGAAGCCATTAATGCTAACAGCAAAGGAAGTAAAGCAATCATAAAGTGGATCATACTATTAATGGCTTCCGTTGCGTATGTGATTGCTACGTGGAAGCTATTAATGGCTAAAATCATCAGCACAAGATAGGTGACCCCGTAAGCTGCTTTACTTACATTTTGACTTTCAAAAGCGTTTTGGATGGTTTGCATGATCTGACTAAACAATGTCAATAGGATTAACATGCCAAGTAACTTACTGTTCACAATAAGCTCGTGAAGTAAAAACTTCACAAGTCCCATTCCCCATTCCTTTATTTGAAATTGCTTTTCCCCAGTTATAAATTCTCTAAAAGATCCCTTTTGGCTTTCAGGTAGAAACCCACCGTATTCTGTAGATACCTGCTCCCAATATTGTTGAATTTCATCTAGTTGAAGGCGTTCAATTTGTCTATCTATAAATGTTCCGTCTTCTGCAATGGCCTCTTCATCTGACGGGTTTACTTCATCTGCAGCTTGTACCACGCTCGGAGTTAAGAAAAAGAGAATGGCCATCACGACAATCAGAATGAAACGACGCAAGTGCTACTCCCTCCCTTCACTTAACCTGGTAGCAATGATAGAATCATTTCAATAACTGCTTTGATAATAGGAATGGCTAATACGAGAATTAAGATCTTTCCAGCAAGCTCAATTTTAGAAGCCATCGATGCTTGTCCCGCATCCTTTGCAATTTGGGCTCCAAACTCTGCGATATAAGCGATACCAATAATTTTTAGGATGGTCTGCAAGTACATGATGTGTACATTTGCATCTTTTGCAATTCCTTCGAGTAGGTGGATGATTTTCACTAACTCATCAACAACAAACAAGAAGATCATGACGCCCGCAAACAAGGTGATTAAAAATGCAAAAATTGGCTTTTGTTCACGAACAACAAGCGCTAAAAACGTTGCGATCAGACCGATTCCAACAATTTGAATGATGTCCATCGCAACGCTCACCTCTATCCTTGAAAGAGGAATACTCCTCTAATTTTTTGAAACAAATCATCAACAATGGTAGCTACCATATAAAGTACAACGACAAATCCAATCAATGTGACCCAGTGCGCCCAGTCTTCTTTCCCCATTTGCTTGAGTACCGTGTGAATCATCGCCACCACGATACCAATTCCTGCAATTTGGAAAATAGTATTCACATCATAAGCCAACTGTCATCCCTCCTTTTTTCTACTAAATCATCAGAATGACAATCAGCAGACCGAATAGAAAGCCTAGGCTTTTTAGCATTTTTTCGTAACGAATCTGATTGTCTCTTGCATCAGCCTCTTCGCGTTCAAGATGGACCATGGTAAGTTTGATTTGTTTTTGTTGCTGATCCCGATCATGCTGCCCTAGAGTCTGGCCAAATTGACGTAAGATTTCTCGCTCACTTTTTAATAAGCTTGTTAATGACCATGTTTCCTCTAAGCTTTGTTCCCATGCTATATGAGCCGACTCTCCCTTTAGTTCAAGCTTCCCGGCAAACCGTTCAAATAGTAGATTAACGGGATAACCCAGTTGCTTTGACAATCTGAAACTTGCCTCAGCAAGCGGCGTTAGTCCATATACCATCTCCGCTTCAAGTGCCTGGATGCCGACTTTTAACTGTCTTAATTGCTTTGGTCTGTTACTAATTCGTTTTGCCAGTTCAAAACCAATCCATGTGCAGGTAATAATGATGAGTATGGCCCCTAACCACTTCATAATCCCTTCACCGATTGCATGCGATTCAAGCTTTTCACTCGTCGAATTTGTCCTGGACTCTTCCCTCGCGTTAGCTCAACACACTTATCAAACGCTTTTTCCGCAAATAACGCACGTAAGGCTGGTCTAGAAGCGACTTCCTCCAAAGACGAACCATGTGCAGTAGAGATCACTCTCACTCCTGCATGAATGGCTTCCTGTACTGCCAAACAGTCTTCAGGCCGACCGATTTCATCAACAATTAAAACGTCTGGACTCATGGAACGAATCATCATCATCATTCCTTCTGCCTTTGGACAACCATCTAACACATCTACTCTTCGTCCTAGCTGATGCTGAGGCACTCCCTTGATACTTGCTGCAATCTCTGAGCGTTCATCTACGATCCCAATCTTTAATGGACGTATGCCAGCCGTTGAAACACCCGTACTGATGATACGGGCTAAATCTCTAAGCAGCGTCGTTTTACCACTTTGTGGAGGACCAATAAGTAAGCTATTTTTCCATTCACCTTCATACAGCGTAGATACAAGCGAATCAGCAGCACCAATCGTCTGTCTCGCGACCCGAATATTGAATGAGCTAATATCTCTAATCGTTTTCACTTCACCTTTTTCAAGCGTCACCTTACCTGCTAGCCCCACTCGATGTCCACCTTTAATGGTGATAAATCCTCGCTTTAATTCTTCTTCAAAGGCATACATGGAATATTGACTTAACTGATTTAAGATAAATTGCGCCTCACTTGGCTGCACAATCCATTCCTCTTCACCGTTTGTACTTGGATACATGGGTGTGCCTGCATAGATCACTTCAAGTGGTCTATGGATGCGGATCCGTATTTCCTCCAACCTTTTAATTATGTCGCTAGGAAGCTTCATTAATCGTTCACGTATGGCTGGTGGCAACACAGCTAAAATCTCTTCCATCCTGATTCCTCCTACATTCTCGCACCGATTAAAATGCAAGCAGCACCCGTACCAATTAGCATAAATTTCGGAATGGATAGCTTGTCTGTTAAACCAACTAATCCAATAACGATCGATAATATAAAAATAGTTGGCCCAATCAATGCGAGAATGCCATTTAAAAAGATTGCTTTCTCTATACTATTAAATCGAAGGATGAGCCCTGCTACAGTGATCTCAATTAATCCTGAAAGTACTCTTAGAAGGACCATAACGAGCAGTGTCCATTCAACGGCAACAAACCATTTCAAAATACATCCCTCCAGAATCCTCGTTCTTTAAAAAGGTATGCGAGTGTGGACGAGTTCAGAACATGATCTGGACTTCTTGTAAGACAGACTTCTAAGCTAGACTTCCTTTTGCTATACTAAGACCGAGACTAAGCGGATGAAAGTAGAAAAAGGAAAAGGGGAACAGATATGAGTAAAATAGAGAGGAATATTGTTCTTATCGGATTTATGGGGGCAGGAAAAACAACGGTCGGGAAAGAACTTTCACGACTTCTGGGTTTACACTTTGTTGACCTTGATCAAGCGATCGAAGAAGAAGCCAACCAAAGTATTCAAACGATTTTTAAGATGGAAGGTGAACCAGGATTCCGCAAGCGGGAACGGACACTTTTTCATAAGCTATCAAAGCAATCTGACATGATTTTTTCACTAGGAGGCGGCGCGTTTCTTCAGGAGGAAATCCAACACGCCTGCTTAAATGATAGTTTGGTCATATTCCTTGATATTGACTTCTCAATTTGGGCAGAGCGTATTCCCTTGCTTCAAAAGGATCGACCGCTTCTTCAGCAAAAATCACTTGAGGAAATGAAGGAGTTATACACTTCAAGAAAACAATCTTATTCAAAAGCGCATCTCATCATCCAAACAGGACGACTAACACCTCCACAAACCGCTGAAAAAATAGCAAAAACCATCCACCATGCGAAAGCATAGAGGATGGTTTTCTTTAATTGGTATACGCTTGAATTTCTCTGATCAGCTCGATTGGAGCTTGTCCAGGAGCAGAAGCCTGGTGACCAACGGCAAATGTCATAACTGAACCAAATTGGTCTCCTACTAATCGGCTAGAGATCCCCACACTACCCATCGCAATGGTAATGATCGGAACGGAAAGTGCACTTGATACATCTGACGTTAATGCTAGAAGTGAAAGAACGTCTTCTCTTGAATGTGGCATTACAGCTACTTTTACAAGATCTGCTCCAAGAGCTTCTCCTTTTTGGAGATACGAAAGCATTTGTTCATGTGTTGGTGTTTTTTCAAAATCATGTGTTGATCCAATCCATTTAATCTCAAGATCTTTGCAGAGTGATTTTATATCTTCATCCTCGGCAAATGGAGAAGCAACCTCAAAATCAATCATTTGAATCAAACCACTCGTTAGTACGTGTTGAATTAATTCTTTTTGTTTTGACGTGGGTAATGAAGTAGGTTCCCCACCTTCTTGCTCGGAGCGGATGGTAAACAGTAAAGGAGTCTCCCCTAAAATATTACGAAATGAGTTTAAGACACTTAGTACCGCGTTGGTATCTTTAAGTTCGTTAAAAAAATCCGCTCTCCATTCAATCACATCTGGCTTTTTTGATTGGATGAGTGTTATCTCTTCTACTAATTGAGCTTCAGTTGAACCAATCAATGAACAACAAATGGCAGCTTTGTGACCCTCTCCAAATGTTACTTGGTTCACACTCACTTTCTTCGCACACAACTGGAATCACCTCTCATTTGCTTTAAAACCGAACGAAAGGCGGCGATCTATGTATAGTGATCGCACGCCCTCCTGTTCTAAATCCATATTGAATCTGGATATGTTTTTACGCTCTTGACATATAAGACGTATTTCTCGTATCAATCAGAAGACGATCGCCTTGGTTTACGAAGAATGGCACTTGAACCGTGATGCCTGTTTCAAGCGTAGCTGGTTTTGTACCACCAGAAGCTGTGTCACCTTTAATACCAGGCTCCGTTTCAACAACCTCAAGTTCAACCGTGTTCGGAACCTCAACGCCTAACGTCTCAGCCTGATAACTGATTACTTGAACATCCATGTTCTCTTTAAGGAACTTCAATTCATGTTCAATTTGATTGGTTTGTAATTCAAGCTGCTCATATGATTCTGTATCCATAAATGTGTGCGTATCTCCACTTGCATAAAGATATTGCATACGTCTGTTTTCAATGTGAGCTTTTTCTACTTTTTCACCAGCACGAAATGTTTTTTCTTGGATGTTACCATTTCGAAGATTACGAAGCTTAGAGCGAACAAAGGCTGCGCCTTTTCCTGGTTTAACATGTTGGAAATCCAATACCTGCCAAAGACCATTATCCACTACAATCGTTAATCCTGTTTTAAAATCATTTACTGAAATCATGTTTTGTCCTCCGTATTCCTTGCATAGTTTGCGGAATGTTTCCCATTCATTACTATACCACAGCTTTGCGGCAAGGTGGATATGTAATAGGCCTGATTATTCTCCTACGTGAATTAATTCTTTTGGAGACGAAGTAAACGAACGGTTACCATCAGCCGTAATCAAGATATCATCCTCAATTCTTGTTCCACCTACACCTTGAATGTAGATTCCGGGCTCAACTGTTACAACCATACCTGGCTTAAGAATTGTATCCGATTTAAATGATAACCCTGGCCCTTCATGAACTTCCATCCCTAAACCGTGACCCGTAGAATGACCAAAGTATTCTCCGTAGCCTTTTTCAGTAATATAATCACGTGTTAGTGCATCAGCTTGTTTACCCGTTATGCCTGCTTTAATACCATTCATGCCACGCAGTTGCGCTTCGAGCACTGTATGATAAATGGTGGTTAGTTCTTCGTTCAATTCACCAACCGCAAGTGTACGTGTAATATCTGAACAATACCCGTTGTAATACGCACCATAATCTAATGTCACAAGTTCACCAGATTCAATTAATTTACCGCTTGCCACACCATGTGGCAGAGCCGAGCGATAGCCTGAAGCGACAATTGTATCGAAGGATGAACTTTGTGCGCCTTGCTTACGCATAAAGAATTCAAGCTCATTTGATACTTCAATCTCTGTTACGCCAGGACGAATAAACGAGGTAATGTGCTTAAAGGCCGCATCAGCAATGTCTGCTGCATCTTGGATGAGCTGAATTTCACTCTCATCCTTAATCATACGGACACCTTCTACTAAACCACTTACAGGCACACACTCAATGCCGTCCACAGCCATTTGTAATTGCTGATGCTGTTCATATGTAACATAGCTTTGTTCAAATCCTAAGTTCTTAATCTTAAGCTTTGATGCTTGTTTTCCGACTTCCTCCAGGATCGCAGCTTTGTGTTGAACAATCGTAAAGCCTTTCGCTTGATCTTTCGCTTGCTCAACATATCTAAAATCTGTAATAAAAAGCGCTTCCGTTCCTGTCAGTAAAAGCACTCCTGCACTTCCTGTAAATCCGGAGACATATCTGCGATTATATGGACTCATAATTAGTAGCCCGTCAATCCCATGCTCCTTAAATTCACTGCGTATCGCTTCTAATCTACTCATCATTCCACGCTCCTTCTAAAATTGATCCACAAGGTTAGTATCCACCCCTAGTGTACCACAGAGCGCATGGAGACTCGCAGTGAAATGTTTTCTTACTGTGGTTGTTGTTGCTGTTGATATTCATAGGAAATAGAGTACCCAATAAATAACCCATAAAGAACAAACAGACTAAAAGAGGTCACAAGCGAGTGAATCCCCATATGTTGCACACTTTTTAACCCAGGTATAAATGGATTACAAATATAAAAAACAATTACCCATAAAAGTGCTCCGAATCCAACACCCGCCCACATTGTATTCAGTTTTTGAAATAGCCACTTATAAATGAATGCAATGATAATTGAAACAATCGCAATCACAGCTATACCCACACTCTGCCCTAAGTACGTTGTTTTCCAATCACCTAGCGCCCAAGGCATCAGGATGAGTGCCGGCCCAAAGGTCATAAAATGAAAATAGAAACTAAAAAGGCCTAGGAGAGAGCTTAGCAATCCACCAAAAAAACCAATTAAAATGACTTTGGTGTTATATTTCATTGGCTTTTCTGTTTTGTTTTGTTCATACGCTTGATTCATCAAATCACCTCATTTCAGTATATCCCTAATCCGATCTATTTCATTCAGCGTTAGTCTCGATGAATAGTAATAGAGGAATTGTTTTGTTTCATGTAGAATAGTGAATATACAACACAGAAGAATAGGTTGGTGACTTATGGAAAAGTCTTCAAAACCAGCATATGGCGGTCAAGCCATTGTTGAGGGAGTCATGTTCGGAGGAAAACATACCACTGTCTCCATGATTAGACGTAAAGACGGAAGCTTAGATTCCTTTGAAGTTTGGCGAAATTCTCCCACTTGGGTAACAAAGGCAAAAAAAATTCCCTTTGTACGAGGAATTGCGGGAATTATTGAGGCAAGTATAAATGGATCTAAACATTTAAACTTCTCATCAGATCGTTATGATGTGGATCCTTCCGAGGATGAATCCATTAAACCGACCGAAAAGTCATCAAAGTTAAATTTAATACTCGGAGTAGCAGCGGTTGCTGTTTTATCCTTTCTATTTAGTAAGTTAGTATTTACACTCGTCCCAGCCTTTTTAGCAAACTTATTTACACCCATCCTACCTGGCCATATCGCACAGAATTTACTTGAGGGTGGATTTAAATTAATCTTATTACTTGGATATCTGTACTTATTGTCATTCACGCCTTTAATTCGTCGTGTGTTCCAATATCACGGGGCTGAACATAAGGTAATCAACGCATACGAAGCAGGTCACCCTCTCACTGTCCAGTCGGTTCAGGCGAGTTCAAGACTACACTACCGTTGCGGGAGTAGCTTTATCTTATTTACGGTCATTGTTGGGGTAGGATTATATTTATTTCTTCCATTTGACTCATTATTAGAACGAATCTTACAGCGTATCGTACTAATACCAGTTGTTTTAGGGATCTCTTATGAAGTCTTACAGCTAACAAACCGATTCCGTGACATTCCGGTTCTTAAATGGTTAGGATATCCTGGCCTTGCTCTCCAATTATTAACAACAAAAGAACCAAATGATGAACAAACAGAAGTGGCCATTGCATCCTTTAATGAAATGCTTACTCGGGAAGAATCCTACACACGATCTGCAAAGGCAGACATCGTATAGCTAGATGACATCATGGAGGTGTATAGAATGCGCAAATTCTTTAACGTTGCCTTTCCATTTATCATTATTTTAGCTGTTATTGGATTTGTTTTTACTGTGATAAATAATCCTATGCAGATTGTGCAATCTATTTTATTCCTTGCTGGTTTTATTGCACTCTTCTATTTAGGTTATCGTTTTTACTTATCAAGAAAATATGGGATGCCATTCCTTCGATCCGGTTCTAAGGATGGTCCAACTAGAGCTCAGCTAAAGAAAGCAAAACGAACCAGCTCGGTTCGTTCTGCCGGTCCAACTAACCATACAAAAGTGAAACCAAATAGCACGACTCAGATGAAACGGAATCATAAACCATTTAAGAAAACACCGAAACGAAGATCCGGTCCAACCTTAACGGTCATTGAGGGCAAGAAAAATAAAACGAAACCAAAGAAAAAGAATCGTGCATCCTTTTAGCACGATTCTTTTTTGCTCTTAAAACGACCAGCGACTTAGAAATTTAGTTGTTTTGGCCTCACCAAGCTTAATGAGTTCTTCTTTTTCAATTGGCGTTAAATCAAAATCAGTTGCTTTAACGTCAGTTACAGGAATAAAAATTACGTTCTGTGCATCCTCTTCCTCAATATGCCTTGCATCATGAGCAGCTGTCATTGTATCGAATACAGCTTTATAAAGATCAATTGCATTTTTGATGCGATGAGGCGGCTGATCTTCTATTTTCGGTTTGAGCTGCAACCCGATAACAGGACGTCTCCACGTATTTTTTTCACCATCTCGAAACAACCAGATCGGAAAATTGCTTAATAAGCCACCATCTACAATATATGAATAATGCCCCGAGCGATCGTACAATTTAACAGGCTCAAAAAAATAAGGGATACTGCAACTCATTCGAATGGCTTTTGCCACAGAAAATGATTCAGCTCTTATACCATACTTATCTAAGTCATCCGGTAGGACAACCATTTGACCTCTTGAAAGATCGGACACGACTACGCGTAACGACTGCTCAGGTAAATCACCAAAAGTCACAATACCTTTCGCTTTTAGTAAGTCGCGGATCCACGCTTCAAGGGCATCACCTCTATACAATCCTAGCTTCATATAGACATTGATCCATTTAAGAACCGTGAATGGAAGGAAGGATATCCGATCATCCTTAAACGAATCAATATCAATTTGATCAAGAATGGTCATCATTTCCTCACTTGTATAACCTGCTTTGACTAGCGCCGCAACAATTGAACCTGCACTGGTTCCAGCAACACGTTCAAATTCATAGCCCTTTTCCTCAAGCACCTTTAACGAACCAAGAAAGGCAAACGCTTTAACTCCCCCACCAGCAAAAACAGCATCAATTTTCAAGTGGAATCTCCTCCTATATACATCGTATGTATGCCATAACCATCGTATGTAGGTGATAAACGGGTTCAACGCAAAAACAGCATCAAAAAGTGTCGACTTTTTGATGCTGTTTCTTAGTTTTGATTGGTTTCTTCTTCATTTTTCCGTTGCACTTCACGTAACTCTGTCACACGTTCTTCTTTCTCTGTGAAAAATTGCACGACATCCCCAATACGATCAATGGCATCCCAGCTTATATGATGCTCAATTCCCTCAACGTCTTGATAGATGTGCTCTTTGTCAACACCAATAATTGTCATGAACTCTTCTAACAGTTCATGGCGGTACACAAGTCTTTTTCCGATTTTATTACCTTTTGCAGTTAAAATTAAGCCTCTATAACGCTCATAAACAAGATACTCACTTTTATCTAGCTTTTGGACCATTTTTGTGACGGAAGAAGGATGCACCTCAAGCGCCTCAGCAATATCCGATACTCTGGCATAGCCTTTCTCTTCAATCAACATATATATTCGCTCCAGATAATCTTCCATGCTTGGTGTAGGCATAGGGTCCCCTCCAATTTATCAACGCACAGATACAACACACGCATCCGAACTTATAGTAAAACCACCATCTATTTTACTATACTTGGGGGTAAATAAACAGTACAAATCGAGATCAGCTTGCTAATTACGTGAAGTATTCTAACTTCGCTTCTGGAAAATACTTATCAATATATGTTTGTATCGTGTCTTTAAGCTGACCTGCTTCATCATCTTTATACACATACTTTGTGCGTCCATATTTTCCCCATTTTACTTTACGATCTTCTTCATTCATTTCAAGCTTTGACTTCGGATACCGTTTCTGAATGATTCGTTTTGCCGTTTTTGTGAATCGATGCTGGATAAGCTCAAACGTAACATCCTTCTTGGCATATGTCGGCAGAATGGATTCTAACCGTTCAAACAATTCAAGATACCCTTTTTCCCAACCTTCGTACCAAACGATTGGCGCAACGATAAATCCAATTGGATAGTCTGCTTTGGCTACCTTTTGAGCCGCTTCAATTCGTTCAAGAAACGATGAAGTTCCAGGTTCAAAGTGCTTAATGACGTGATCCGAATTCACACTAAAGCGGAATCGTGTATTTCCGTTATGCTTTGCATCAAGCAAATGGTCCACATGATGATACTTCGTCACAAAACGCAAGCGCCCCCACTCTGTTTGGCCAATATGCTCAATTGTTTTCTTCAGAGAATGGGTTAGATGATCAAGTCCTACAATATCTGACGTACACGCCGCTTCAAAACGTGTAGGCTCTGGCGCTCGTTCCATCATATACTTATCCGCTGCATCAAAAATCTCGTCCAAATTTACATACGTGCGAATATACGGCTTATCTCCAAGCGTTGTCTGGAGATAACAGTAATGACAGTGACCCATACAACCTGTTGCAAGTGGGATGGCATATTCAGCTGACGGTTTTGATGTATCAAATTTCAATGTTTTTCGAACACCTATGACAAGCGTGGATTTGGCATTTCGATATTTTTGTAAATCATTTTTTCCTGGAATGTTTCGTACTTGGTTATGAGACGTTGTTTCTCGTATCTCAACGCCTTCTTTTTCAAATTTTTCTTTTAACTGTCTACCTAACGGATAGTCAAGAGCACCCGGCTCAATATAAACCAATTGCGGATAAAAAGCTTTCATGTTTGCACATCCTTTCGTACCTTTAGGGTGCGCTTGTATGAACCAAATGTTTGTGTAAGGTTCTGGTAATTTCACTCTAAGACTTTTCTTCATAGAGAATGTGGCGTAAAATGATTGACAATTTTTTTGGAACGTGTTCAGATTGTATGGAATTAATAAGTACATTGCGGAGGTCAAACAGATGAATTATGTAATAGATCATATGAACATTGTGCCTGAAAGTGAGGCTGGACTCTCGTTTAACGATCGATCTTATCACTTTGGGGACGGCGTCTATGAAGTCGTTCGAATTTATAATCAAACCCCATTCCAATTACATGAGCATTGGAATCGTTTGTTCCAGAGTGCAAAAAAACTCGATATGAATGTGACATTTACAGCTGAAGAATTAACAAACTTAACAAACAAATTAATTGAAGCAAACCAAGTGATTGATGGTGCGATATATATCCAAATTTCACGTGGTGCCACTCCAAGAAATCATCTCTATTCACGCGAGGAGACACCCGTTGTTACAGGATTCACAATGAATGCACCTGCTTCAAAACAAGAAGATGGCATTGCCGCTTGGGTAACGGATGACATACGCTGGCTCCGTTGTGACATTAAAACAGTGAACTTGCTCGGGAATGTCATGGCTAAACGTGAAGCCGCTGATGCCGATTGCCAGGAAGCCATCTTACATCGCGAAGGTACCGTTACAGAAGGCTCTTCTTCAAACTTATTTTTAGTTAACAACGGCACGTTATACACGCACCCTGCGACCAATCTAATTTTAAATGGCATTACGCGTCAGCTTGTCATCCAACTTGCTAAAGACGCAGGCTATTCAGTCATGGAAGAACCATTCCCGAAAGATGTTCTTGATCATGCTGAGGAAGCTTTTATCACAAGTACAACAAGCGAAGTAACTCCCGTTGTTGAGTTCAAAGGACAGATCACAGCTACGATGTCAATTGGTCCCGTCACAAGACATCTTCAAACATTGTTTAAAGAAGCCATCCAAAAAGAGCAGGAGCGCAAGGACGAGGAACCAACTGAAACAAACGAATAATGTACAGTAAAGAAGCTGGGGCATTACATTCAGGTCGATAGCAAAACTCGAACATAGCACAATATCCGCTACAGGAGAATCAGGTTCTCCTTCCACTTATTTTGTTAAATATACGAATGGCGAATGATTCAACTATAGAATCATTCGCCATTTTCTAATTGATTTTTAGTTATGTCTCAACCTCATCTTTTAAACAGCAAATAGAGAGCCAATCTTACTTTTTCCCGCTCATCTTCCTAAGCACGACGTATTCAATGACCCTCATTGGTAAAAGGGCTTTAAATAGAATCATCAGCCTTGTACTTTTACCAATCGGATACCTGAGCTTCGGACGGCTTACTTCAGAGATTGCAACAATTTTATGAGCCACTTCAATCGGGTCACCTGAAGAGGTCGCCGAATGAGAGGCTTGAGCGACCAAAGTCTGCGTAATTGCCTTGTAATCCTCATCATCAGAGAACTGCGCTTCCTCTAACCCCTTATCCCAAATGCTCGTCCGATAAGCTCCAGGCTCCACTAAACTAACATACACTCCAAATGGAAGCATTTCAAAACGCAAGGATTCACTAAAGCCCTCTAGAGCAAACTTTGAAGCGGAGTAAGGACCGAGTGCGGGAAATCCGAACCTCCCACTAATGCTGCTTAGCATAATGATTCTACCCCGCCTCTGTTTCCTCATGTCTGGTAAGAAAGCCTTAGTTACAGCAATGGCTCCAAGTACATTCGTATCAAATTGATTCTTCCATTTCTCCATTGACACACCTTCACTGGGACCACCTTGGCAATAACCTGCATTGTTAATGAGAACACCGACGGTTACCCCATCAGTATCAAGTTGTTGCTTGAGCTCTTTTAGATCAATTGCATTTGTTACATCAAGCTTTTTAATGATGATTTGCTCGTTAACATTGCGCTTTCGAGCTTCTTCTATCAATAACATGGCTTTTGCTGGATCACGCATCGTTGCAACGACAGTCCACCCATTTTCAGCAAATGCAACCGCTAAAAGCAAGCCAAATCCACTGTTTGCTCCTGTAATGAGCACACAGTCTTTCTTCATCTTGAAACATGCTCCATTTGATACGTCTCTTGTTTTGCTTCTTTTAAGAAAGAACAAGTCTCCCCAAGCGAGAAAAGAATGAGTTCGTGCATAGCTCTGGTACAGACCGTATAGAACAATGTCCGCTCATGTTCATGCGTGTAGATTTGATCGGATGCATCGTGTACAATAACTGCGTCAAATTCAATCCCTTTTGATAAATACGACGGAACCACGTGAATACCTTGTTCGAATTCATACGAGTCTTTCGTAAGTAATTTCAATGAGATTCGTTCATTCAACTTACTGTAGACTTCCTTGCTTTCCTCGGCTGTTTTCGTAATGATCGCAATGGATTGATGACCATGTTCCTTGAGTCGTTCTATATCGTGAATGATGACTTCTAGTAGCCCTTCTGAAGTGGAAACAACCTTTACTTCCGGCTTCTGCCCTTGACGATTAAACGGTTCAATTAAGTCACCTTTTGGAATCATCTGTTTAGTAAATTCAACAATGTCACTAGTAGATCGATAGCTTTTTGTTAAGTGCATGACGTTGTGTTGTTTCCCAGTATGGAGGCTTTCATCGAGCATCGTCCGTTGATGTTGAGACTGTGCATATACAGCTTGATTAATATCGCCTAAGATAGTCATTTGAGCGGTTGGATAGATTAATTTTAAGTACTCAAACTGAAACGGGGAATAATCCTGCGCCTCATCGATAAACACATGCTGAATGGCATGATTTGATTTACTGCCTGCAAGCTGATCTTTGACATACAAATAGGGCGTAACATCTTCAAAGCGAAGCAATCGGTCATTCAAATTTGTAAGTGTTTGTCTGCAGATGGTTTCCCAGTCATCAGGCGTATCCTCATGAGCTTGCTTAAAAAGGTTGACGAACATTCGATCAACATGAACAAAAGCCATTTTTTTAACTGCATTCTTCAACGGTTTAAATTGCTTTGCTACAATCTTTTTTGCTAATTGCTTGCGTTCAAACTTCGCTTCATCAAAATCTCCATCCTGATCCTCGTATTCCTGCTGATATTCTTTCCGTACTTCTTGAAATGCTTCTGCACCTAATAGTTCAATCTCATCTTCAACCCAACCATTATTTCGCTCCAATACCTCAAGACGTGTTAGTTTAATCAGCAGCCACTCTGCAGTGAGCTTCATTCGATTCGCCATTGAGATGGATTGATCTAACGAGTAGAAGTATGCACTGATACGCGAAGCATCGATTAACACTTCTCCCCGGAAACGAACCTGTTTAAATTGCATGCCTTGTTTTGATAATCGAGCTAGGTACCGATCAATAAGCGCTTTAAAAGCTAGGCTTGATTTGTACCGGATGCTTGAAACATTTTGATCGTATGTTGATTCATTAGAAAGAGTTAATAAATTTTCCGTTTGCGTAAATGCATCCTCTACTTCAAATGATTTACCAATGCGTTTTTGAACATATTGCTGGAAGGTGGTTTGCTCAATATTCTCTTCACCAAGCTCCGGTAGTACCTTTGAAACGTAGCTGTTAAATAACGGGTTTGGCGAGAAAAGCATCATTTGATTTGCTTGCAGTGTATCCATGTGACGGTAGAGGAGATAGGCCGCTCTTTGCAGGGCTGCTGATGTTTTCCCGCTCCCTGCTGCTCCTTGTACAACGAGATAACGACTAGACTCATCGCGAATCAAACGGTTTTGCTCAAGCTGAATCGTTGCAACGATACTCTTCATTTGAGGATTCGCTTCATTCCCTAACACTTCTTTAAGTAAATCATCGCCAATAGTTAAGCCGGTATCAAACATACTTACAATTGTTCCATTTTGAATGAGGAACTGACGCTTTTTAGTCATTTCACCCTTTGTTTTTCCTTCAGGAGATGTGTAATACGCTTCTCCTGGCGCAAAGTCATAATAAAGACTAGAGATAGGCGCTCTCCAATCATGGATTAAAAAGTTCTGTTTCTCTTCATCTAATAAGGATGCCACACCTAAATAAATAGGAACCGAATCGTCTTGACCCTCTTCTTTAAAGTCAATGCGTCCAAAATACGGTGAACTTTGGATCTTCTCTAACCGCCTAATCGTTTGGTCCATCGTTCCATGCGTTCGCTCTCGCTCACCAAGAAGCTCTGATTGCTGCTTTATACTTAAAACCGTTTCAAGCGCTTCCTCAGGATTGTCCATATTCACTGTGACATCTTCCCAAAAGGTTTTGCGCAACTGGATGATTTCAGATTTTGTTTTTTGATCGTGCTGTGTGAGCGCAGTGATCTCCCGCTTAACCTGCTCTTTAATTTGGTTGATCCGTTGCTGTTCCGACTCTTTAGAATGATTGGTTGTACTCATTCACTCACGCCCCTTAAAAAGTTACTTGACACCCTGATGGATGTTTGTTAAGATATAATAGAGATATACTGATTTCGAATATAATAAGTTAGACTTGAGCTCTTATCGTACCATGCAGACGTTGCAACAGCAAGGTCTTTTTTATATGAAGTATAGTCCCCTCTACTTGAGAGGGGATTTTTTTATCTTCTGAAATTCCATTCCTCTGTTGCGTATCTTTGATTAATGATTTGTTGAACCGCATGCTCTTCAGCCTCAGTCAGTTCATACGGTTCAAGCTGAATCGATAACCCTTTTTCAAATCCCTTTTTGAAGATCACACTTGCCTCTTCCACAGACATAGGCTTATCTCTTAACGTATTAATTGCTACTGCCTTATGTTTAAAATTGCGTTGCATCCGCTCTCTTAATCGTTCACTTGAATAATTAAATAGATCAAAGAGCTTGTCCTCATCTATATCGAGAATAATCGATCCGTGCTGCAAAATAACCCCTTTTTGTCTTGTTTGTGCACTCCCCGCTACCTTTCGTCCTTCCACAACTAATTCATACCAAGAAGGCGCATCAAAACAAACTGCAGAACGAGGATTCTTTAATGCTTCCTTATCAGCTTCTGAGGAAGGGATTGAAAAATACGCCTCTAACCCAGCCGCTTTAAATCCTTCAAGTAGACCTTCTGAAATGACTCGATAGGCTTCCGTGACTGAAACAGGCATTCTAGGATGTTCTTCTGATACGATAACACTATATGTAAGCTCTTGATCATGTAATACGCCACGTCCACCGGTTGGCCTTCTAATAAAACCTAGTTGATGATCGTTAACAGCGTTCATATTAATTTCTTTCTCAACTTTTTGAAAATACCCAATAGAAAGCGTCGCTGGATTCCAGCCGTAAAATCGAATGGTTGGTGGAATCTTACCCTCACTATGCCAATTCAACAAAGCTTCATCTAAAGCCATGTTGTACTCAGGAGAACGTTTGCCAGAATCAATGAATCTCCACACTTCAGTGTTTTTCATCTCTTTATGACCCCTTTCACTCTACTTCAGTGTATCAAAACTGTGGCGAATCAGCCAAGAAATTGGTGAACACGTTGCCAAAACGTGTTTTGAGCTTTATAATTTAGTAGAAAAGTTTTTTAGTTGAAGGAGCGTGCACCACCCGTTATGGATTTCCAGATTGTTTTAATTATCATCTTAGCAGCACTAATCGTGTTTTTAGTGGTTAGACGATTCTATACACCTAAGTATATTAAAAATTTAACCCAAGAAGAATTTATTAAAGGCTATCGTAAAGCACAGTTAGTTGACGTTAGAGAGCCTAGAGAGTATGACGGTGGACATATCCTTGGCGCTCGAAACATTCCAATGTCTCAAATTCGTCAACGCATCAACGAATTCCGTACGGATCAGCCAATTTATATCTACTGCCAATCAGGTGCTAGAAGTAGACAAGCTGCAAGCATCATACGTAAAAAACGTGGAAACACTGATATTTATCAATTAAAAGATGGCTTCCGTAAATGGTCAGGTAAGATTAAAAAGAAATAATGTAACCTAAACGCTCCTTCACTTAAAGTGAAGGAGCGTTTTTGTAGTAAAATACCTTCGCTTGCTAAGACGTGGAACTCATTGTACAGTATCTTTACAAACTTGTAGGTTGAGGTGGTATGCGAGAATGTTGGATGAAACTCGAATATTGATTGTTGAAGATGAACTGAGTATCGCTCGTATCCTTAAGTTAGAGCTAGAGCATGAAGGGTACCAAACCGAAACCGCTCCAGATGGATTAAAGGCATGGGAAATGATTCAAAACCATTCATGGTCACTTCTTTTATTAGACGTGATGTTGCCAGGTCTGAGTGGCATGGAAGTTCTAAGACGACTACGTGATCGGAATGATCAAACTCCTGTCATTATGCTAACAGCTCGTGACACGGTGATTGATAAAGTTTCTGGTTTGGACTTAGGTGCCAACGACTATGTAACAAAACCTTTTGATATCGAAGAACTTCTGGCACGTATTCGCGTCCACTTAAGGGGAGTTCAAACACTTAAACAAGAAGAGAATCAATTAAAAATTGCTGATTTAGAGATAAATACATCTTCTCATGAGGTTACACGAGCAAAAAAAGAGATTTCACTCACTGCTCGTGAATATGAATTGCTGCTATTTTTCGTCAATCACCCCCATCAAGTCCTCAGTCGTGATCAGCTCCTACAAAAAGTATGGGGTTATGATTATTTGGGAGATTCGAATATTGTTGATGTGTACGTTCGATACCTCCGCCAAAAAATTGATAAGGATGTATCACATAAGCTCATTCATACAGTTCGAGGCGCGGGGTATATGTTAAAGGACCAGAACGCATGAGGCTTCAACGTCGAATTATAGTCGTATCTACTGTTGGTCTTTTTTTGATCCTGTTACTCGTGAATAGTGCTGTGTATCTTTTTTTCAAACAATTTATGGAGCAATCCGAACTTACTCAGATTAAAGACCAAGGTCAGTCTATTGTTGAAACCATTGGAGATCACCAAAACCCAAGTGTATTAATAGACAACTATATCATTGGAGACGCTATGCTTCGTGTCATACGCCCGGGCGATCAAATTGAAAAGGTTCTTACAAAGTCACGCGAGTATCGACAGATCCCTACAACCTATTCCGAAAGCGAAAAATCCTTGATTGTTCACTTTGAAAACAGGGATTACGCAGTATATAAACAGCCTTTCATTTGGAATGATGGGACCGTTGTAACTCTAGAGTATGTAGAATCGATTTCTCACTATTCAAATGCTCTCAGTCTATTACGAACCGTACTAATAACTGCTTCTGTCCTAGTTTTAATACCTTCGGTTTTTGCGAGTGTATGGCTTAGTCGATTTATCTTAACTCCTATACGTGCACTGATTAAAACAATGAACGAAATTAGGAGCAACGGAACGTTTAAAAAAATGGACGTCTCTTCCAAAAATAAAGATGAGTTAACTCAGATGCGTATCACGTTTAACCAAATGATTGACCTGCTAAAAGATAATTTCGAAAAGCAACAGCAATTTGTTTCTGATGCTTCACATGAGTTAAAAACACCACTCACTGTTATTGAAAGTTATTCCACACTGCTTAAGCGCTGGGGAAAAAAAGATCCTGCCATTCTAGATGAAGCGGTTGAAGCCATTTATTCAGAAGCACTTCGAATGCGAGGAATGACGCAACAAATGCTTGATCTAGCACAAGGAGATCAGTATTCGACTCAACCATTAACGAAACTAAATGCAACTGATATTACACAAGAGACAGCTGAACGATTAAGCCGATCGTTTAACCGAGACATTCATTTCGTTGCAAAAGAGCCCATTTCATTCCTGGGGCAGGAGGATCTTTTCAAACAATTGCTTTTTATTTTGATTGAAAATGCAATTAAATATAGCAAAAAAGACATTCTTATCAGGCTGTATACCAATCAAAAATCCCTAACCCTTGAGATTGAAGACAAGGGTATTGGCATTCCTGAGAATGAGCAAACCGCTATATTTGAGCGTTTTTACCGCGTATCAGAAGACCGGAATCGGGAATCAGGAGGCTCCGGACTGGGACTCTCTATCGCCCAAAAGATAGTAGAGCAATTCCAAGGTACCATCCATGTTAAAAGTGAAATGGGGGTAGGATCCTCCTTTATCGTGAATATCCCCATAAGGCCATCTAAGGAGCTGTCTCCACATGATTAACTATCCCGTACGAATGATTCTTTCTATAGCTATACTTACTGGGATTGGTTTTGCCATCTACTTACTGTTCCCATCCTCTGATTCTTCATTGACTTTAGAGAAGGCAGCTGAACAGATTGAAGCTCAATATGGAAGTACCCCTGATGAAATTACTTTAGATGATGGGGTTTATACTGCTTTAATTGAGCGAAAAGAGGGTCATTATAAGGTTGAACTGAGCGAAGAGACAGGATCTATTCTTTCTTTAGTTTTAATTGAAACGATTGCAGGTCAACCGATAGGAGAATCTATATCCGCGAGTGACGCCCGGGAACTGATTCTTGAACTACTCCCTCCTCCAGCTACTATAAAAGACTTAGAGCTTCTCGAAATGGAGGACCCTCCTGTTTGGGAAGCAGAAGTTGAATTCATGGACAGAGGTGGCGAGATTACTCTTCATGCAGAAACAGGAGAAGTCATTCGAAATTCGTTTGAAGAAGATCTCTCACCGTCTTATCTATCAGAACAAGAAGCTATAAATATTGCTCTTCAAGAAATTAATGGCGTGGTGGATGATGTGGATCTTGAAGAGTCCGATGGAAGAATGGTCTATGAGATTGAGATAGAGGATCAGGATACGGATGAGGACGTAACGGTCATTATCGATGCAGTCACCGGACAAATCATACAATTTGAATATTAATCGTTCTCTCATTAAATTCTAATGTTCCATTCATTCTCCTTTCATGTTGAGTTACTATACTGCATATATAGCCAATCAATGAAAGGAAGATGAATATGAAAAAGCCAATGATTTTGACATTAACAACGCTACTGGCGATTGGAGGAACATCTGTTGCGATTGCATCAACAGGAGCAAATGCAACGGAAACGGAACCAACTCTGTCTTTAAATTCTAAGGAGAAGCCCGTGAATGAACAAGAGGCTTCTGCTTTAGCCGAAGCATTTATCGGAGGAAACGTGACAGATATTGAAAAGGATGATGACGGCACCATTGAGATTGAAGTGAAACGTGATAGAGAAGAATTTGATGTAGAGATTCTTCAACAAACTGGCCAAATTATAAATGTCGATGGGAATCTCTTGAAGATTGATCCTACAAATCAAGAGATCATTTCTGTAGAAGAAGCAGAAACAGCTGCAAAAAAAGCGGTTAATCAAGAGGACATCGTGAAAGTTGAACTTGAAGTAGATTACGGACTATATGTATATGAGATTGAATTTAATGTAGATGGTGAAGATGAAGATGTCAAAATCAATGCTGAAACAGGATCCATTATCTCAATGGATGATGCTTTTAAAGCGAATCTCCATGAGCAAGGAGATCTAATCTCTATAGATGAAGCCAAATCAATAGCAACTAGTGAGTTTGATCAACAAGCAACTGTAACAGAAATCGACCTTGATACGGATAACGGTTTATCTATATATGAAATGGAGTTACTAGTTGACGGTGTTGAATATGATGTTGAGATCGACGCTGTCTCAAAATCAATCCTTAAAAATGAAAGAGATTGAAGTGAAATCAAAAAACAAGGAAGGCTCAGAGCCTTCCTTGTTTTTTCCTTTAACCGTTATTCAGCTTTTTGATAACGTAACACTGGCTTACGTGCAGCTAGCGTTTCATCTAAACGTCCGATCACTGTGTGATGAGGAGCTTCTTGAACAATTTCAGGATTCTCTTCTGTTTCTTTAGCAATTTGAATCATCGCTTCAATAAACTCATCTAATGTTTCTTTCGACTCTGTCTCTGTTGGCTCAATCATCATGCATTCCTCTACATTTAGCGGGAAGTAAATCGTTGGTGGATGGTATCCGAAATCAAGAAGTCTTTTAGCGATATCAAGTGTACGTACACCTAGCTTCTTCTGGCGTTTGCCTGATAGGACAAATTCGTGTTTGCAATGCTGTGTATAAGGTAAATCATAATGAGGAGCTAGGCGTCTCATCATGTAGTTAGCGTTTAATACTGCGAACTCTGACACTTGTCGTAAGCCTTCAGGACCCATTGTACGAATATACGTGTATGCACGGACATTAATTCCGTAGTTTCCGTAATAAGGCTTCACGCGGCCAATTGAGTTCGGTCGATCGTAATCGAAATCGTACCCATTTTCTGTTTTAACTAGTAAAGGCTTAGGCAGGAATTCGATTAGATCCTTCTTCACACCGACTGGTCCAGATCCAGGACCGCCGCCACCGTGAGGTCCGGTAAATGTTTTGTGTAAATTTAAGTGAACTACGTCAAAGCCCATGTCTCCAGGTCTTGCAATTCCTAGAATGGCATTTGAGTTCGCCCCATCATAGTAGAGCTTTCCGCCCGCTTCGTGGATAATAGAAGCCATTTCTACAATATAGCTTTCAAATAATCCAAGTGTATTCGGGTTTGTAAGCATTAAGGCCGCTGTTTCTTCACTTACGACTTCACGTAAATGGTCAAGATCTACTAATCCGTGTTCATCAGTCCGTACAGTGATTGATTCAAAGCCCGCAACCGTAGCTGAAGCTGGGTTTGTACCGTGTGCCGAATCCGGAACGATGACCTTAGTACGACGAGCGTCCCCTCTCGCTTCATGGTACGCGCGGATCATCATGAGTCCAGTCCACTCTCCATGTGCTCCGGCAGCTGGTTGAAGCGTAACCTCGTCCATTCCGGTAATTTCAGCAAGTGACGTTTGTAGGTTATGAAGTAACTCCAAAGAGCCTTGCACTTGTTTTACTGGCTGATACGGGTGCACATTAGCAAGCCCATCAATACGTGCAACATCCTCATTAATCTTTGGATTGTACTTCATGGTACATGAGCCAAGCGGATAAAAACCTGAATCTACGCCATGATTCCGTTTCGATAACGCAGTGTAGTGACGCATAATTTGAAGCTCTGATACTTCAGGAAGCTCAGGCTCTTGGGTCCGAATATATTCATCAGGTATAAGTGAGCTAAGATCTACTTCCGGGATATCAAGATCTGGCAAGCTATGTCCAACACGTCCTGGTTTGCTTAATTCAAAAATCAATGCTTGGTTATCTGTGCTCATTGTAATGCCCCCAATTCACTCGCAAATGCATCTAGCTCTTCTTTCGTGCGTACCTCAGTTACACAAAGTAACATTTGACCTTTAAGTGACTGATCGTCACGTTCCAATTCATATCCTCCAATAAACCCTTTCTCAAGAAGCGTTTCATTTACTTCTTTTACAGATTGGTTTAATTGAATAACAAATTCATTAAAAGTTGGACCTTCATGAACAATGTGAATGCCTTCTTCTTTAAGCTTTGCTTTTAAATAAGCAGCTTTTTGTACATTTTGATAGGCCATGTCTTTTACGCCTTTTTTACCAATAGCCGTCATGGCCACAGATGCGGCAAGCGCATTTAATGCCTGGTTTGAGCAGATATTAGATGTCGCTTTGTCACGACGAATATGCTGTTCACGTGCTTGAAGAGTTAACACAAATCCGCGCTGTCCTTGATCATCAACGGTTTGCCCAACTAAGCGACCTGGAACCTTACGCATTAATTTCTTTGTTGTTGCAAAGTATCCACAATGCGGTCCACCAAATTGCATTGAGATACCAAATGGCTGTGCATCTCCAACCACAATATCTGCACCGAATTCACCTGGTGATTTAAGCAAGCCAAGCGCAAGCGGATTACTTGATACAGCAAGTAAGGCTTTTCCTTGATGAGTAATAGCTTCAATGTCTGCAAGAGGTTCTACATGGCCAAAGAAGTTAGGATATTGAACAAGCACACAAGCCGTATCATCATTATAATGTTCTTTCAAAAGATCTAAATCAGTTACTCCATTTTTTGTATCAATCTCAATCACTGTTAATCCTTGGCCATATGCATTTGTTTTAAGCACGTCGCGGGCTTCTGGATGAACAGCTTTTGATACAAGAATGGTTTTCTTTTTCGTATGACCGCAGCTCATCATAGCCGCTTCAGCCAATGACGTTGGCCCATCATACATAGAAGAATTCGCAAGATCCATTCCTGTTAGTTCACAAATCATACTTTGGAATTCAAAGATGGCTTGAAGTTCTCCTTGGGAGATCTCAGGCTGATACGGTGTATATGCTGTGTAAAATTCAGAACGTGAAATCACATGATTCACAATTGAAGGAATGTAGTGATCGTACACGCCTGCCCCTAGGAATGACGGCACGCTTTTTGTAGACGTATTCTTTGCGGCAAGTCCGTTAAAGAATTTAAGCAGTTCAGGTTCTTTTAATGCTTTTTCAATATTTAACTGCCCTTTAAAGCGAATATCGTTTGGGATATCAGCAAATAATTCTTCAATTGAAGCAACACCAATCGTCTGAAGCATTTCATCGCGATCCGTTTCTGTCATTGGTAAGTAACGATTATTCATATTCAACAAATCCTCCTATGGACGTGGTCGTTTGTAAAATGGAGTGCCTACAACTTCAGCTTGTATACGCTTCTTACGTATTTGAACTTCTACATTTGTGCCTAGCTCCGTATAACGAGTATCAAGTATCGCAAGGCCAATGTTTTTACCTAGAGTAGGAGATTGTGTACCTGTTGTCACAAATCCAATCTGTTCTTCACCTACATAAACTTCATACCCCGCTCTCGGAATCCCTTTATCAAGCATTTCAATTCCGACAAGCTTGCGAGTAAGACCGTCTTCTTTTTGTTTCTTAAGTGCTTCTTGTCCGATAAAAGGTTCTTCTTTGTTTACTTTTACCGCAAAACCGATGCCGGCTTCAAGTGGCGAGATGTCTTTTGTTAACTCTTGTCCGTATAATGCGAGCTTTGCTTCAAAGCGAAGCGTATCTCGTGCTCCTAGTCCACATGGGACAAGTCCTTCAGATTCTCCAGTAGAGAGAAGCTGTGTCCAAAGTGTTTGTGCATCTTCTGAAGCAACATAGAGCTCAAAACCATCTTCGCCTGTATAACCCGTTCTAGAAAGGAGAGCTTTCACTCCCGCTACAGTAACTTGGGTCTTAAAGCGGAACGGACGGATCTCATCAAGCGGTTCATCTGTTACCTGTTGAAGAATGGATTCAGCTTGCGGCCCCTGGATAGCAAGTAAAGCCATTTGATCTGACACATTTTTCATTTCAACAGTGCTGGGCTTATGTTGAATCATCCAATCCCAGTCCTTATCAATATTTGAAGCATTTACAACCACAAGATAGTCATTGGCCGCTTTTCGGTAGACTAATAAGTCATCAACGGTTCCACCATGTTCATAGCACATCGCTGTATAGATGGCTTGCTCATCAACGAGCTTTGAAAGATCGTTTGTGAGAAGTTTTTGTAAAAAATCTAGTGAATCTTCTCCCGTCACCTCAAATTCACCCATGTGAGATACGTCAAATAAACCGGCTTTGGTTCTGACTGCCGCGTGTTCAGCCTTAATACTACTAAATTGAACAGGCAGTGCCCATCCTCCAAAATCAATTGTTTTAGCATTGTACTCCTGATACAAATCATGTAATGGGGTTTGTTTTAAGTCAGCCATGCTTCTCCTCCTGATGAACGAATAGTTTGAACTATTAAACAAAAAAGGACAGACTGATACACGATAACTTGTGTATCACCCTGTCCTTGGACCAGAAAGTTTCACTCGGCTGGTTGCCGAATTGTCTTCGTGGGTGGCTTGCAAAGCAAGCTCTCTCCAGAGCTGCGTCACGTAAAAGTCTGTTTGCCTGAGAGATTCACATCACTGCTTGCTCCTTCGGCGTCGGGCCGTTTCGCCCGATCTCTCCCCTTACCTTCATCCGCAAAAAAGATTCGATTATGTTTTTTCAAAATTGGTACATACTACTAATATTCATGTTGCTCTATACACTGTATATCCTATCAATAGTCCTCATATGGCGCAACGATTTTTTTTAAAAGATGTCGAACGATTACGTTAAAAGGAGACCGCAGCTCATGACAGTTCCTATACATTTTGATGATTCATGGCGTTTTGAATTTCTTCACCGGCTTGATTCTGATGGTCAATGGGCCAGTTGGGAAAACTATTGTTTAGCCTATGAAGCTCACCACTATCAGAAAGTTGCAGATTTTCATGGCTTATTGGCTCCTGCACACTTACCCCAGCTCGAACCATTCCCTCATCAATTAGAGGTGGCTAAAACAGTGATTGAAGAAATGAACGGGAAAGCCATTCTCGCTGATGAAGTAGGGCTTGGGAAAACCATTGAAGCCGGTCTCATTCTGAAGGAATATATGATTCGAGGGTTAGCAAAAAAAATCTTGATTCTAGTTCCTGCCTCACTCGTAAGTCAGTGGGCCGTAGAATTAAATAGCAAATTTTATATTCCTGCCATTCCTCAAAAAAAATCATATGTGTGGGAACAATGCGATGTCGTTGTTGCATCAATCGATACTGCCAAACGACAGCCACACCGAGATCTTGTGCTTAACCAGTCCTATGACCTAGTTATTATTGATGAAGCACACAAACTGAAAAACCCAAACACTAAAAACTATGAGTTTATTCGTAGTCTTAAGAAAAAGTTCTGTTTGCTCTTAACGGCCACACCTGTCCAAAACAAATTAGAAGAAATCTTTAATCTTGTTTCCCTTTTAAAACCTGGTCATCTAGGAGACTTAACTAGCTTTGAAAAAGAATTCCGTTCAAACGGACGCTCTCCTAAAAATGACGAGAAGCTGCGTGCATTAGTAAATAAAGTAATGGTTCGAAACCGTCGCGAGGAAACCGGAATTAAGTGGACAAAACGAATTGTTGAAACGGTTCCTATTACCTTTAGTGAAGAAGAAAGAGCATTGTATGACGCCATCTCGCAAATGGGCGCGAACCACTTCTCCCTGCTTACACTAAAGCGTGAAATATGCTCTAGCCGCGAAGCGACATTTATGACATTAAAAAAACTGATTGAAAAAGCAGAAGAGGAAGGTAAAGACAACAAAGAAGCAACGGCTCTCCTAGAGCAAGCTGCAAAGGTTGAGCGACATGCCAAAGCTGAGAAAGCACTTGAACTCATTAAAAAGATTGATGGAAAAGTGATTATCTTTACTGAATATCGGGCTACACAGCTTTACCTCCAATGGTATCTAAAACAAAATGGTATTGTATCCGTACCGTTCCGAGGCGGATTTAAACGTGGAAAAAAAGATTGGATGAGAGAGCTTTTCAAAAATCATGCACAAGTACTAATTGCAACTGAAGCCGGAGGTGAAGGAATTAACCTTCAATTCTGTAGTCATATTATTAATTACGATCTCCCATGGAATCCAATGAGAATTGAACAGAGAATCGGACGAATTCATCGATTAGGTCAGCAGCACGATGTACGTATTTATAACTTCGCCGTCCAAAACACGATCGAACAAAAAATACTAGATCTACTCTATGACAAAATTCACTTGTTTGAAAAAGTCATTGGCCAATTAGATGAAATATTAACACGTATTCAACTACCGAATATCGATGAATATGTGAAGGATGTGATTCTGCATTCTGATTCAGACGGTGAGGTCAATATCAAATTATCTCATCTCGCCTCCGTTATGAACGACGCAGCAAAAGAAAGTGAAGATGAGAACGAGGAGGGGTATCATGAATCAGTCCGAAGTTCGTAAGTACGTAGAGCGGTATTTTGAAGCGAATGACTGTCCTCCTGTAGAACGTCAACCAGACTTTTTAACCGTTCAATTATCCATTGATATGGATAAATTACTTATGAACCGCCCTTTTTACTGGCACTACTTAGAAAAAACCGGTGGTTCACCTAATCCAATGAAAATGACGCTCATTACAGAATCCACGTCGAACACAAAGGAAATGAAGGGAGAATATATTCATTTTGGCTCTCCTCGTCTCCATCAACTATTTCAATCAACAAAATCACTCGGGTCTTTTATCAGAATGTATGAAGATGTTCAGGTGAGCCGGGGTCAATCAACTCCGCTTCAACCGTGGATCAATGTAAATGCAAAGGTATCGTTTCAATGCGATCGAAAAAAGGATGTTATTCTATCATTAGGATTAAATCTCATTCACGGACAGATTGTGACTGATTTCCATGCGAAAATGATGGAAATTCCGCTCACCCCTAAGCTTCCGGATTATTGTTTTACAATGGCTTCCCTTATTAAGCCTGCCAGTGGTCTCATTCGCTTGCAGAAAATGATACAAACCTTTGCTAACAATGAGCCCGACGATTGGGCCGTCCAAGCAAGGCAACGGTGGCAGCAGGATACAGAGTTACTTGAGAGTTTTTATGAAGAATACGCGGAGAAACCAGAAAGCTATCAGTTAGAAAAAGAGGCATTACGAGAACAGTATGAACCTCGAATTGAAGTAGAGATGATTAACGGGGGACTCTTCTTCCTGCAACAGCAAGTATTCACACAAAAAAATGGACATCTCGCTAATTGAGCGAATGTCCATTTCTCCTTACGGGGCACCTTCTCCAGTAGTAATTAATGAGTACAACGTCATTACGGAGAAAAACCCAAAAACTAAAACCGTTACAAACGAAAATCCTACAGCAAACAAGTTCATCCGTTTCATTTCACGAATTCCACCAATCACCGCAAGAATCGTAATAATAAAACACACGATGGCAAGAAACAAATTGAATTCCTCCTTCCACTTACTTCGTACCATTCACAAACGTGAATGTTTTGAACACTCCTAGAAAAACAGTTATGATACGTATATACACTTATTTTCACAAGGAGGATCAATATGACTTGGACCCAACTTCCGCTCGGACCTATTCAAACAAACGCGTACATTTTAACAAATTCTGAAGGTGACGCACTTATTTTCGATCCAGGTGGTGATGCGGACACATTACTTCAATGGTTACAGGATAAAGAGATCACCCCGCTCGCCATTTTACTTACACACGCTCACTTTGATCACATTGGAGCAGTAGACGCTGTTCGGGATGCCTATTCAATCCCATTGTATCTTCACAAAAACGAAGAAAACTGGCTTGAAGATCCTGAGCTTAATCGGTCCACTGCGTTTCTTGGTCGAACAAAGGTAACAGCCAGACCCGCAGAACAGATCATTGAAGGTGAACAAGTGCTACAGATTGGTTCATTCACCTGCAACGTCCTTGAAACACCTGGTCACTCACCTGGAAGCGTGTCCTTCTATTTTGAAAACGAAGGCATTGTCTTTTCAGGAGATGCATTGTTCGCAAGTAGTATTGGCCGTACCGATCTACCGGGAGGGAACCATCAACAGCTTCTCGAAAGCATCCATTCAAAGTTAATGGACTTGCCCGAGCAAACCATCGTCGCATGTGGTCATGGTCCTACAACTACCATTTTAAGAGAGATGGATTCAAACCCCTTCTTAAACGCATTGTAATAAATCAACCGGTGAAGCCTCTCGTACGAGAAGCTCTCCGGTTTTTTTAATGGTGTCCTCCAAAGCTTGGGACAAGAACAAAGGTTGAGTAATACGTAAAGCCAACAAAAAAGATTGTTAAATACGCGCCAAATATGTAGATATATACTCGCTCTGATAGATACAAATAACTTAAAGCAAGCAGGATCGCTGTTTGAGCAAAGAAAAGTAAAGCCATACTATGCATGTCTCCAGCAAAAAACAGTACAGCAAAGATTCCTGTCCAAAAAGCGAGCACACGATACATCCGTTCCATATGCTGTGCCTCCTTCATTAATGTATGCGATTACTAATGATTGCTTCTCTATTATATACCCTAATTTTCCCGTTTGTAAATGCTTTCGCCGCTTCTCATTTTTGAATGTTGGAAGCGGCGTCTATTTAATGGACGATGTTATTTTCTGCGAAAAAACCATCCAATCGCCATCGGTATAATCCCGAACGCCCGAAAAGATAAAGATGCACGTGCTGACTTACGTTGTTTTCGTTCTTGCTTGCGCAATGTAGTCGGCTTATCCATCTGAATGACTGCCTGCTGGGTAATAAATTTGACTAAATCCTGTAATGACAACTTTTCACTTCCCCCGCGACTTTTACCCCTAGTGTGCCCCATTCCCTCATGTTTAAGTCAATCCATATCTCGAAAAGTACTGATGGTTCTATTATCCATGTTGTAATGCATAATTGACCATCTCTTATGGGTCTCACCAATTTTAGCGTGTAACTCTACCTTAAGTTCTCCATCAGTATGTCCAAGCATTGTATACGTAACTGATCCTACTTCATATTGAAAACTACCTTGTTCATGAGCTATGTTTGGTTGCTGCAAAAAATCAACCACTGCCATTTGCATGAGATGGTCCATTTGCATAAGCTTTTCCTGCTCAAAAACAAACCGCTTTTCTAACTCGTACAATTGAATGGCATATAAACAGGATAGTGTGAGCACCGCTACAAGTAGCAACGTAACAGGATAGGCAAATCCCTTTTCACTGTTCATATTGAATACTCACTTTGCTAAACATGCTGCTCATTGAACGCTCGAATTCAAGACCATGCTTCATGACCGTTACACAACTTAATCTCTCTTCCGCATCTATCTCACATGTAAATGATTGAACTGAATCAAGCATCGGGACATACCCTCTCCCTTGAACAAATCGATAAATCGATTCTGTTGATAAATCGTAACGGATCTCCTCCTCTTTTATAAATAAACTCAACGTGTTTTCCTTCACAATGATCTCCTCAGCCCCTCGCACCTCGGAATGCAATTGATTATAAAACACTTGCAACTCAAAGCTTGAGTCATGTTTATAAAAAGGGGACCATGCGATTGAAGTGACAATAAGAGGAACTAAACTAACAATTAGAAGCGTTAAACCAAAAGCAATTGATGCTTCAAGGAGTGTGAATCCTTTTTCATTTTTTAGTATAAAGACAGCTTTCGTAATATCTCGAATTCGCTCCTTCCCACTTAAGACAGAATTGAGTTGAACCATCTACAACAACGTTTTGCTCTAAGTGATAGAGCGAGTGACTGAAAGATGCTGGAGAATCGCCATGCGTAAATGCAAGAGCAAGCTCTTCAAGCAAATAAATCGCTTCCTCCTGTTGTGTAATGACCACTCTTTCTTGATAGACTTTTATGAGAACAGGAAGAATAAAGATTGTGACGATCGACAACAGAACAAGAGAAATCATCACTTCAATTAACGTAAAGCCATTACGTTTGCTTTGAATAACGTATTCTCCCCTTTCCAAGATGGAGAGTATAGATATAGTGTTGTCGATTCGTTCGTAACGAGATGGTTCCAGCATATCTGGGATTGCCCACACGATTAAACATAACTAATGGACCTGTCAAAGACAGAGGTCTAATCTGCATGTCGCTCGTAGCATAAGGTCGTTCAAGATACGATTCCCTATTTAACAGACGAATATGATAGGCTTTTTCTGTAGGGAGAACAAGGGTTATTTCCCCTCTAGCCATTGCCAATTGTTGAGCTAATATGAGATCCTGTTTCAACTGCCAGGACACGTACTCTGATTCATGGGTTTCTCGTACATTGGAAAAAGCAAGCATCGGAAGGATTGTGAGGACAGAAAGAAGTGTGAGAGTAATAAGCATTTCAATTAATGTATATCCTTGCTCATTCATTAAGAGGGTTTGATAACTACAAGTTGGTTATTCAGCTCTAATAGGTCACCATTTGGGCAACTACCTTGATCTGCATATCCCCCATCTAGTAAATCGTCAATGGATGACGGGGCAACACCCTCTTCAATCTGATAGACCGAGACTTGAGACTGGAGTAGTTTTAACGTAGCTTCGCATCCTTTTTCATTCGCTACTTCATTGTTTTTTGTCATATTTGGAATGGCGATTAACAGAAGAATGGAGATAATCATTAACACAACTAACATTTCAACAAGCGTAAATCCTTTTTTACAACGTAACCATTTTTTCATCGATCGATCGCTCCTTTAGTTAGGGGAATGGAGCTGTGGGTAATATAAGGGGGCAAATCGTAACTCTTTTATCTATCCTCCTTTTACTGGAATACTATTCTTATTTGACATTAATAGGCTTGACTCCTTCTTTCAAAAAAAGAATGATTTCTTTTTTTTCTGCAATCTTATAAACTGAAAATGTAAGCGTATTCTTTATAAAAAGAGGGAGGATTAGAATGATCACTTTTTTAGTCGGAATCTTGTTATTAATTATTGGGTATTTTACCTATGGTAAAGTGGTCGAGCGTATCTTTGGAGTAAAAGAAGAACGCCCTACGCCTGCGTACGTGAATGCAGACAATGTTGACTATGTGCCAATTAGCACAACAAAAAACTCGCTCATACAGTTATTAAACATCGCAGGTACTGGTCCTGTGTTTGGACCAATTATGGGAGCTTTGTATGGTCCTGTGGCCTTTATCTGGATTGTTGTAGGCTGTATTTTTGCAGGTGCTGTGCATGATTATCTGACAGGGATGATTTCAATAAGAAATAAAGGGGCACATCTACCTGCATTAGCTAGTAAATTTCTCGGAAATATTATGAAGCATGTTGTAAATGCTTTTGCTGTTTTACTACTTCTTTTAGTTGGAACCGTATTCGTTTCAACACCCGCAAGCTTATTACATTTATTAATGGATGGCCGAATTGCTTTAGGTCTCATTATTGCGGCAATCTTTATTTATTATGTGTTCGCTACACTCATGCCGGTTGATAAGATCATTGGACGAATTTACCCATTTTTCGGTGCCCTTCTTCTTTTAGGTACAGCGGGTATAGGCATTATGATGCTTGTAAAAGGTGCTCCGATTCCTGAGCTGTCGTTTACAAATTTTCACCCTGACAACTTACCTGTTATGCCTTTAATCTTTTTCACGATTACCTGTGGTGCATTATCAGGATTCCATGCCACACAAACACCTATTATCTCAAGGACAACAAAACGAGAAAAGCAAGGCCGGAAGATCTTTTATGGCATGATGATTGCAGAAGGGATCATTGCCATGATTTGGGCTGCGGCAGCCATGAGCTTAGTAAATGGGTACGGAGGTTTAAATGAAATGCTTGCTGCTGGTGGGCCTGGAGCTATTGTTAACGAGGTCTCTACTCTGATGTTAGGAGCAATCGGAGGAACAATTGCTGTTTTAGGTGTTGTTGTATTACCCATCACATCTGGTGACACAGCATTTCGAAGCGCACGCATGATTATAGCCGAGTACTTAAATGTTGCCCAACGTAAGATTTCAAAACGTTTTCTTATTGCGGTTCCTCTCTTTTTAATCTCAGTAGGACTCACACAAATCGACTTTAATATTTTGTGGCGTTATTTTAGCTGGGCCAATCAAGCCACCGCCGTGATTGCTTTATTTGTAGGTGCAATGTATTTGTATATTGCCAGAAAGAACTACTGGATCTCTCTTGTTCCAGGAAGTTTTATGCTTGTCATGGTTATTACGTATATCTTAAATGCTCAAATTGGATTCAGGCTCCCTATGACAGCCTCTTGGATAGGAGGGCTTGTTGGTGCAGCTATTCTTATCACTTTATTCTTCCGAGCAGCTAAAAAGGCACGAGCAAATAATCTCCCTCTAGAGATTGATGTCTCGTATTGGAAGAAAGATTCAGCTTAATTTGTTTTTCATAAGATTTCTTTTAAAGGACCGTAACTCAAGTAGATACGGTCCCTTTTTTATGATAGAAGCCTCTATTATAGTCTCAGCTCACTACAATTAAATAGACAGAAAAAGAGCCTTGATTTTAGTTGATAAAATCAAGGCTCTTTCAGCAATGCGGGTGAAGGGACTTGAACCCCCACGTCATAAGACACTAGATCCTAAATCTAGCGCGTCTGCCAATTCCGCCACACCCGCGTATTTAATTTCTTCAAAATGGCGGAGAAGGAGGGATTTGAACCCTCGCGCCGCTTACACGACCTACACCCTTAGCAGGGGCGCCCCTTCAGCCACTTGGGTACTTCTCCAAGAGTCAAAAAGCATAGCTCTTATCTTAATGAAGAGTATGATGGGCCTGAGTGGACTCGAACCACCGACCTCACGCTTATCAGGCGTGCGCTCTAACCAGCTGAGCTACAGGCCCATACTCTAGAAAAGCGGGTGATGAGAATCGAACTCACATCATCAGCTTGGAAGGCTGAGGTTTTACCACTAAACTACACCCGCATATTCACATACAGCCAATTCATTCGCATACATAGTACAGCGAAGCGGAAGACGAGATTCGAACTCGCGACCCCCACCTTGGCAAGGTGGTGTTCTACCACTGAACTACTTCCGCAAAATGGCTGGGCTACCTGGGATCGAACCAGGGAATGACGGAATCAAAATCCGTTGCCTTACCGCTTGGCTATAGCCCATCAAACAAAAGGTAATTGCGGGGGAAGGATTTGAACCTTCGACCTTCGGGTTATGAGCCCGACGAGCTACCAGACTGCTCCACCCCGCGACGTTATAAAGTTAATAAAAATGGAGGAGGAAGAGGGATTCGAACCCCCGCGCGGTTTGACCCGCCTGTCGGTTTTCAAGACCGATCCCTTCAGCCAGACTTGGGTATTCCTCCGAGAAAAAACAATGAAAGTGGAGCCTAGCGGGATCGAACCGCTGACCTCCTGCGTGCAAGGCAGGCGCTCTCCCAGCTGAGCTAAGGCCCCTCGTTAGTCATGTGACTTGCTATGTATTTCGTTAGTGTTTCGCTGTCGTTCCGAATAACTATCGGCGACGTTTAATAATATAACACGGTACCTTTGATTTGCGCAACCCTTTTTCAAAAAAAGTTTAAATATTTTTTTTGAAAGGGAGAAAAGGCTTGTTTTCTCCCCTTATATTACCGCAAAGCTCCGATCATTTCAAACATGGGAAGCATAACGGATAAAAACACAACAAAGATAAATCCGCCCATACCAATGAAGAATACAGGCTGTAGAAGTGCCAGTCCCTTCCTTAACGATTCTTCAAGATCTATAAAGAGTAACTCACTGTAATTTTGTAAATCAGACGCTAGGTAGCCTGTACGATTTCCATTCTCCACAACAAATGAAAGATCTTTAAGAAAGTAATGACGATTTAAGAGCATCTGGCTGAGCGACTCTCCTTGCTGTAGTTCCCTTTTCATTTGATGAGCCTCGTGTTGAAAAAAAGGGAGATACGTCTGATTCTCGAAGATAGACAATGCATGCTGTATCGACATCCCTCCTCCAAGAAGTCTCCCAAATTGCAAAGAAAAATAGTAAGTAATGATTCTGCGGGTCACCCGTCGCGTTAACTTTAACTGTAATAGCTTATTGATCTTTAAATGCGGTGGGATGGGCTTAATCTTTATACGATAGTACATATAAAGAGAGAAAAGAATGATAAAGAAAACAGAAGCAATGAAGGGAAGATTTTCTAAGAACCTGAAGAAAAACGCGGTTAAAGCTGGAGGATTGCTGTTCATTGAGACAAACAAATTCTGAAAGTGTGGAACGATAAACTGTTGAACGATGATTAAAACCATAACGCCAGCCCAGCCTAAAACAAGTGGGTAGCGTAATAGCTTTTGAATTTGAACTCTTGTTTTCTCTCTCCCCTCAAATACGATTCCTGCCTGGATTAGCCCTTTAGCCACTTCGCCCTGCTCTTCATAAAAATAAATAAACGAAAGGATATCAGCAGGTAGATTCAAGTGTTCAAATGCTTCATGAATGCGTGCACCGCTGTGTAAGTCAGATTGTATTTGTTCAAGTTGAGCTTGAACAGACTCATTCCCATGTAAGGCGATAAATGAAAGGGCTGCATCCATCGAATACCCTTGCTCCAGCAAATTTCCTATTCGAATCAAACGTTTAGCTTGTTCCAATTGATTACGTTTTTTTCGTAATATAATCAGGTCCATTCCTCCATTCGTTTAACCATTGCACTAGAAATAAACCCCAATGCCCAGGCTTTCCTAGCTGCATGGATAAGTTGATAGTAGGCTGGACGTGTACCTGTTAATACAGCCTTCGTTAACAAATCGCCATCAAGGATCTCATAAAGAGCACGCTGGTGACTCCAAACTGTACCAACCAGCCTTTGAGCAACCATTGCTTGGCATACTTCTGCTAGTTCCATTTTTGACAACCCGTATTCCTGAAAACGCAACACAGCCTGATACGCATCTGTTGTATGAATACTTGCAATCACAAGATGCCCCGTTAAAGCTGCCCTGATTGCAAGCGCCGCTGTTTCTTTATCGCGAATCTCCCCTACAATGATGACATCAGGATCATGACGTAGAATGGCTCTAAGCCCAGTCTCAAAGGTCAAACCAGCTCGCCGGTTAACTTCTAGTTGCACAGTTGACGGCAACATCCGTTCTACTGGATCTTCAATTGTAATGAGAGATCTCGTATGTTCCTGGATAATTTCGTTTGCCATCCCGTATAACGTTGTTGTTTTACCAGAACCAGTTGGGCCACAGATTAAAATTAGTCCATTTCGAAGCTGGGTTAGGTGTTGGAGTTTTGTTAATTGAGTTGAGATAAGAGGTAATGCGTCTAACGATTGAAGCTCTGTTTGTGGGATTAGTCGAATGGCCAAGCTTTCCATTCCGTGTGCGGGTAACGTGGATAGTCTAAGTGAATAAAGACCTTTTGTTGAGTGCATATTCATTGCCATGCTTTGGGGTTTTCTGCGTTCGCCGATGTCCATACCAGACATGTATTTAAAATGGCTAATCATCCGTTCTGCTACATGATGCGTGAGCCGACGTTGCGATACCATTTCCCCATGAATTCGGTAATGGACAAAGCAATGATTTTTTTGTGGGATAAAATGAATGTCCGTTCCCTGCTTATGAATGGCATCTTCAATGAGACGGGTGCTTTCTTTATCGATTTCGTACAATGATTCACCTACTTTCTTTTACATCTGTTAAAATTCATTCGACATCTTTTTCTTTTTCCCTTCTATAATCATAAAATTTGGTTAAACGGACATACTAATAGAGTCAACATTACAATGGGCTATAGCCAAGTGGATGGTAGCGAACTCAGAACCCGCTAACGTTGGTTCGAATCCAACTAGCCCAATATATTAGACGAGCACATCCATCGGTGCGCTCGTCTATTTTGATTTCTTTCTTGTTTTTGGAATCGTTTTGGAGGGTTGTTTTCGTATCCACTTAATGAATCTTCTAACTGCTTCATCCTCTTGTAATTCTTTGATTGTTGATAGTCTGGCTGCAAGCTCCTCATTACTATACAATACATGAATTTGCTTATGGCAAGGAATACAAAGCATTGCAGTTTCTAGGTTAGCTCCTCCCTTTTGTCTTGGCGTTAAATGATGGAGTGTTCGTTCAACTTCTTCCCGCAAACAAAGCTCACACTGACCTATGTTCATCTTTTCACCTTCTTACATTCTCGAATGTTCACAACATTCTCCTGAAATTATTCTCCCTTTTCTTTCTTAAATTTGCTACGATTGATAGTATCTTTCTAGAGATGTAGCGATTGATGCAAAGGATGTTTTAGCATGCAAACAGCATTTTATCAACATAAATTAACGACCTTACCTATACTAGACCGTAGTGAGTGGCAGCGAGTGTACCAAGCTGCTAAAAGAGGAGAAGTCACCTGTCCTCATTGTCAGGAGCCTGTGCGTATGAGCATGAGCATAAAGTGCGCGCCCTCATTTGATCACCCTCATTCAGTATTTGATTGTGAGGAACAGGTAAAAAAACTGGAACAGGCACAAACAAAAACAGAACAACCTACTATAAATCAAACAGAAACGAGTGTCGGTGGGTTTATATTACCCAAAGGCCGCTCTATTGAATCTCAATCTAAGCCAGTTAATGATTTGGAGTGGAAGGAACCTGTTTCAATTCACAGCTTTCCCTCCTTTACAAAGTCTTCTTCAGTTAAAGCGAACCAGTCGCACCCTTACCGACAATCACTTGTGGAATCAAATATCGTTCTTGACGAAGCACAGTGGAACGCTGTCACGAAAACCGAAGGACCATTATTACTTGTGGCTGGTGCTGGCAGTGGAAAAACGCGTGTCCTAACAAGTAGAGCGGCTTACATGCTTCAGCACATCGGCATATTACCTGAGCAAATGATCCTTGTTACTTTTACGGCAAAAGCTGCAAGAGAAATGAAAGAACGGATGAAGATTTATCCTGGTCTTTCTAAACAAACCTTGCGGAAATTAATGATTGGAACCTTTCATAGCATTTTCTATAAAATGCTTCTACATCATGAGCCAGAGAAATGGGACAGCCGTTTTTTGTTAAAGGAGTGGCAACGAGTACAAATCATTAAAGAGGCAGGTCGCAACATGGGGCTTGATGAGAAAGAATTCGCCTATGATCAAGCTCTCACTCAAATAAGCTGGTGGAAAAATCACTTGATGACTCCAGATCAAGTGAAACCACTTGACCATTGGGAAGAGCGTTGCGCCTCTTTGTATAAAACGTATGAAGAAACAAGACAAGCTCGATCTACCTTTGATTTTGACGACATGTTAACAGGTTGTTATGACATGCTCACTTCCAATCAAACCTTACTTAAACGATACCAAGAACGGTTTTCTTATGTTTCAGTAGATGAATTCCAAGACATTAATAAAATACAATTTAAGCTGATTCAACTATTATGTGAGCCGAATCGCAACCTTTGTGTTGTAGGTGATGATGATCAATCCATTTACGCTTTTAGAGGAAGTGATCCTGAATACCTCCGCCGTTTCCCTGCTTTATATCCAGAAGGTGAGACGATTATTTTAGATCAGAATTACCGGTCCACTCATCCGATCGTATCCCTTGCCAATAACGTTGTTAAAACGAATAAGCAACGAATGAGTAAGGAACTTCAAGCCCAAACGACTTCAGAAACGGTTCCTTTTCTTTTCTTTCCTTATGATGAAGAAGAGGAAGCAACCATGATTGTGACAGATATGAATGAACGTATTCAAGATGGTGCACGTCCTTCTGATTTTGCCATTCTCTACCGAACAAACGTCCACTCAATGGCTTTATTTGAACGGCTAATTCAGTCGAGCATTCCATTTATGATTGAGCAGGACGGAGAATCCTTCTACAGACGGAAGGTAGTCAAAAAAGCGCTGGCTTACCTCCGGATTGCCCAGCACCCGGATAATACAGAAGCCATGAATGATTTGATTGGTGCGCTGTTTTTAAAACAGGAGCGATTAACAGAAATTAAGAGTCTAAGCATTCTGCATGACTGTTCTTTACTAGAATCCTTAAAGCATCTTAGTGGACTAAAGCCGTTTCAATTAAAAAAAATGGAGGATCTGCCCTCTCAATGTAAAGAGATTAATCAGTCAACTCCTTTAGAAGCATTAAACCGAATTGAAAAGGAGCTTGGCTTTAAGGATTATCTTAAAAAGCAGGGCAGCGAAGGAAATAAGATGGATAAAGGAAGCGATGATCTTGCCAGGTTAAAAGTATCTGCAAGACAACATAACTCGATTCCTTCTTTCATAGAACATGTTGATCATATGGTTGCCAAGCAAGATGAACAACGTGCGCAGCCGATTGATTCTGACGCAGTTCAACTCATGACCATCCACCGCTCAAAAGGGCTGGAGTTCAAACATGTATATATCCTTGGTGCGGTTGAAGGATCTATGCCACATGATTATGCATTGGATGCTTGGCGTGATGGTGATGATCAGCCTCTCGAAGAAGAACGTAGGCTCATGTATGTAGCCATGACTCGAGCTGAACAAGCACTGGCTATATCCATTCCAATGATGTACAAGGGAAAACGTGCACAACGCTCTCGTTTTGTACGTGAGATGAGTCGACAATTAGCCCCCAATAAAATACGATCCGAGGTGAAATGAAGATGAATTCAACAATCATTGCAGAAACCGAACAGTGGGTACGTGAAAAGCTTTCTAGCGATACGTCCGGTCATGATTGGTACCACATCGAGCGGGTGACAACCTTGGCTCGTTATCTTTGCAAAGATACTCGTGCAGACAAAGACACCGTCGTTCTCGCAAGTCTTCTTCATGACTTAGCTGATGATAAATTAATTGAAGATGAAGAAGCAGGTCGGCTAATGATTGCCAACTGGCTAAACGAAAAATCTGTATCTAAAGAGGTCATTGACCACATTCTCCTCATTATTTCTACGATGTCATTTAAAGGCGGAAGCGGTTCGCCTATGAAGACCTTAGAGGGACAAATTGTTCAGGATGCTGATCGACTTGACGCATTGGGGGCAATTGGTATAGCAAGGACCTTTACGTACTCAGGGCATAAGCAGCAACCGATGTATGACCCAAATTTGCCAACTAGAGAAGACATGACCATAGAGGAATATCGGCATGGTCAATCAAGTGCCATTCATCACTTTTATGAAAAACTGTTAAAGCTACCAGCACTTATGAACACTCCAAAAGGAATGGCCTTAGCAGAAGAAAGAACCCAATACATGAAGTCCTTCTTACAACAGTTTTATTCAGAGTGGACATTTAAGGAATAGAGAAAAGAGCCAAAACCATTTAAGGTTTTGGCTCTTTTTATTATCCTTTAAGTTTCATTGTCGTTGCAATATTCCTGGCTAGTACTTCAAGGTATTTCAACCCATTTCCCATCGCATCCTCAAGCGGAATCACCCCCGGAACTAATGAAAATGCCGCATCAATTCCGTGCTCGTGGATAACCTCATATCGCTCTCCCAATTGTCCAGCAACCGCAATTACTGGCACACCAGCTTCTTTCGCGGCTTTAGCCACACCAATTGGCGTTTTACCAAAAATCGATTGATGATCTAGCCGACCTTCGCCTGTTATAACTAGATCTGCTCCTTCTAGGTGTGAGACAAAGTTTGTCAATTCTAACACAAGCGTGATCCCTGAAGCTAAACGAGGACGAACAAACGCCAATAATCCAGCACCGAGTCCTCCGGCGGCTCCTGCACCAGGTGTGTCTTGAACAGTGAGCCCAACTTGTTCTTCTATCACACGTGCATAATGGGCTAGTCCCGCTTCAAGTTGATCTCGAATGATTTGAGTTGTAGCGCCTTTTTGTGGGCCATAAACTGCCGTCGCACCATTTACACCAAGTAACGGATTATCTACATCTGATGCTACCTCAATGGAGGTCTGAGTGAGTCCAGGATGAAGTTCATTGGTTTGAATCGTTGCTAGTGTATGTAAGGCTCCCCCTCCAAATGGTAGCTCTTGTCCTTCCCTATTTAAAAGTTTCACACCTAATGCTTGAGCCATTCCAGCTCCTCCATCATTTGTTGCACTTCCGCCTAGTCCTAAAATTATTTTTGTTGCTCCTTCATTTAATGCGTCCACCATTAATTCTCCCGTACCATAGGATGTTGTAATCAGTGGATCTCTTTGGCCCGGTGGCACTAAATGCAAACCAGAAGCAGAGGCCATCTCAATCACAGCCACTCCTGTGTCTTTAGAAAGTGCATAACTCGCCTCCACTGGTGTTCCTAAAGGGCCTGTTACGGTTACTTTTTTTATTTTTCCATGTAAGGCGTCAGCTAAAGATTCAACGGTTCCTTCTCCACCATCTGCCATTGGAATCTTGAGATATGTACAGCCAGGGAAAACCTGTTTAAACCCTTTCTCTATTGCATATGCAGCTTCGTTTGCTGAAAAACTCTCTTTAAATGAATCTGGAGCGATGATTATTTTTTTCATTTGTTTCTCCCCTTACAGCAAGTGATATATTTTAAATTGATAACGCTTACTATAGTGTTTATTTTATCTAACCTTAAAATCTTCTACAAGGAGAAATAATAAATAAAAAAGCCATTCGTACAAAATGTACGAATGACTAGTTGAATTATGATTTATCGGTTTCTTTATCCACCCAGGTATCAGCGCCTTTTAGACCAGGAATGTTTTTCTGATAAAAGACTGGATCCTTTCCTGCTTTACGTTGCTGTTGGTAATCTTTTATGGCCGCAAAAGCTACCTTACTTATTAACAGGATAACGACTAAGTTCACTGCAGCAGTAAATGCCATAAAAATATCAGCTAAACCCCAAGCTAATCCGATTTCAATATAAGATCCAACGACAATCATAAGAATAACAGCTAAGCGATATACCTGTAACCAAACAGTACCGTCCTTAATAAATTGGATATTTGATTCTCCATAATAATAGTTTCCAATTAAAGAACTAAAAGCAAAGAAGAAGATGGCAATCGCTACAAAACCTACTGCCCAACTACCTAAATGCTCACTTAACGATGCTTGAGTTAGAGCAACACCACTAGTAGCAGTTCCTTGTTGATAAACATCAGATAAAAGGATTGCAAAGGCTGTTGCTGAACAAATGATAATTGTGTCAAAGAAAACGCCTAATGATTGAACTAATCCTTGTTTAACAGGGTGACTTACGTGTGCCGCTGCCGCTGCATGTGGAACACTTCCCATTCCCGCTTCATTTGAAAATAGTCCACGTCTCGTACCTTCAATAAGCGCCCCTACTAATAAACCAACCCCTGCTTCTCTAAAGCCGAATGCTTCGGTAACGATTAAACTTAACACCGATGGAATTAAATTAACGTTTGTAATAACGACAAATGCTACAACTCCAACATAGAAAATAGCCATGACAGGTACGATGATCGAAGTAATTTTAGATATGCGCTGTACGCCACCAAAGATAATGATTCCTGTCAATAAAGCAACAACCATTCCAACAATTATTGGATTGAATGAAAAGGCTTCGTCTAATGCATTTGCGAGAGTATTTGCTTGAAGAGAGTTAAAAATGAGACCAAAAGTGATGGAAATGAGTACAGCAAATAAAACAGCCAACCATTTTTTCCCTAATGCAGTTTGAATGTAATACGCTGGCCCACCCCTAAAATTTTCTCCATCTCTCACTTTATAAATTTGTGCTAACAAACTTTCAATAAGTCCGGTAGCCATCCCAATAATAGCGACAATCCACATCCAAAATACTGCGCCAGGTCCACCTGCAGTGATGGCCATAGCAACACCCGCGATGTTCGCAGCCCCTACTCTTGAAGCTGCACTGATTGAGAATGCTTGAAATGCCGAGACACCATTTTTATTTTCTGATTTTTCCGTTATCACTCTAAACATTTCTGGAAAGAGCCTTACTTGTACAAAGTTTGTTCGAATTGTAAAATAAACACCAACACCGACTAACAAAATAATTAATATGTACGTATAAATAAAGTCGTTCACGTGTCCTATTCCGTTAATAAAAGCATCCATATTCTAACTTCCTCCTTACTTCATTGAATTTTTATCATACCTTTATTACGCGATACAAGCAATCCATGTAAAAAATCCCCATATTAAAAAGGAGAACGAATACCGTTCTCCCTAATTACTACCCAATCCTTATTCGTTTGAATCGTGCTTTGTTAAACCTAGTTCATGTTCAAGGAGTTTTTTATTTGCTAAGATTGTTGTATCCTTTGGTCGATACCCACGAGCCACTTCATTTTTTTCATAAGACTTTTGTTTATCACCTGTTCGATAATAACAAACACACATTTGAAGGTTTGGATACCATGTTGAATAGGCCGGATAACTAAAACTCCATTGATCTGGATCCGGTTTTAGATTCGCAGATACTTCGTACCAATAGATGGCATCTAGATAAAATGCTCTTGTCTGATAATTATATCCGATCCTTGAACAAGCTTCAGGTCTTGGTGTTCTCGTGTATAGGAAAGAATTAAACAACGCTTTAAGTTCTTCATCAACTTGATTTAAGGCCCGGTAACAGTCCGCTTTACCAATGCAAGCATGGAACGTGTCTTCAATCCAGCCATCTCCTTTTTTAATATGAAGGTTGTATTGCTCAATGGCCTTTTCAAATTTTCCTTTTTCTCTTAATTCATTCCCATAATAAAAATAATCTCTAGCAGAGAATTCCTCATTGTTCTCTTCTTTCTGTTGGAAGATTGAATAAATCACCCCTACATTAGTGCTTGCCTTCTCAGGAGTAAATTCTTTTTTATGGGTAATAGAAATGTCAGAGTTAATGATGTTTCCAAACACATTTAAGTACTCGTGTGCATCTCCTCCCCATAGAAAATTCTTCGATCTTTTTACTAATCGATTTCTACGATATCTAAGAGCCACATTACCCTCATCATCAACGCCATTGTCATAATACATGGATACTGAATCAACAGAAGGATCCAATGTTTCTTTTAACTTAAGTAATTTCTCTTGATCTTCCTCAAGTAACACATCATCTGCATCTAGATAAAGAATGTACTCTTTGGTTGCATGTTTAAAAGCTTCATTTCTAGCAGCAGCATAACTGTCGGTCCATTTATAGAAAAAGACTCGATCTGTGTAGGTCCGAGCTAATTCTTCCGTTCCATCTGTAGAACCTGTGTCCAAAATATTAATCTCATCGACAATGTGCTTCACCGTATCAAGGCAACGTCCAAGTAATTTTTCTTCGTTCTTCACAATCATACATAAACTGATCGTAATCATTTAGGCTCACTCCTAACTTTTATCTTCCTACTATCTGTATACTATGAGAAAAGTGTAAGTACGTGAAAAAACAGCTACTTGAAAAAGTAGCTGCTTTAAAGTCATTAAGATAAACGAACGATATTCAAACTAGCTCCAACACCTGGTTGTAACGTAGCTGCTCCGAGTAAGCTGTACAACTGGACACTAATTGTTGCTCCAGCAGGTACCTCTTGGATAAATTGGGCAGTGAAGAGATTTGTTGATATACCCGGCGCTACAACTGAGCGATCCACTTGAGTGCCATTTAGTAAAATCCTTGAGTTGAGTAGTAATCCGAGTGTAGTTTTAATGTTATAGCCAATTTGGTACGTTCCTGCTTGTGTAACCGTAAAGATGGTTCCACCAGCATTTGACGTTACACCTGATAGAAGCTGCAAGTTTGGTAAAGGGACGAGTGTTCCTAATAAAATAACTGCGATCGCTGTTCCTTGAGTGTTTCCAGCATAACCAAAGGTTGAGGTGACACTTGGTCCTGTGGGTCCTGTGGCTCCCGTCGGTCCGGTAGCCCCTGTTGCTCCGGTTGGTCCGGTTACTCCCGTCGCTCCCGTTGGCCCTGTTGCTCCCGTCGGTCCGGTTGCTCCGGTAGCCCCTGTTGCTCCTGTCGGTCCGGTTGGTCCTGTTACTCCCGTTGGCCCTGTTGCTCCTGTCGGCCCTGTTGCTCCCGTGGCTCCCGTCGGTCCGGTGGCTCCCGTTGGCCCTGTTGCTCCCGTGGCTCCCGTCGGTCCGGTGGCTCCCGTGGCTCCCGTCGGTCCGGTGGCTCCCGTTGGCCCTGTTGCTCCCGTTGCCCCTGTTGCTCCCGTGGCTCCGGTTGGCCCTGTTACTCCTGTTGCCCCTGTTGCTCCCGTCGGTCCGGTGGCTCCGGTTGCCCCGGTCGCTCCGGTTACTCCCGTGGCTCCTGTCGGCCCTGTTGCTCCCGTTGCCCCTGTGGCTCCGGTTGGCCCGGTTGGCCCTGTTGCTCCGGTTACTCCCGTTGCCCCGGTTGCTCCCGTCGGTCCGGTGGCTCCGGTTGCCCCGGTCGCTCCGGTTACTCCCGTGGCTCCTGTCGGCCCTGTTGCTCCCGTTGCCCCTGTTGCTCCGGTTACTCCTGTTGCCCCTGTGGCTCCCGTTGCCCCGGTTGCTCCGGTTACTCCGGTTACTCCTGTTGCCCCGGTTGGCCCGGTTGCTCCGGTTACTCCCGTGGCTCCGGTTGGCCCTGTAGTCCCCGTTGGCCCTGTTACTCCTGTGGCTCCGGTTACTCCTGTTGGCCCTGTTACTCCCGTTGGCCCTGTTGCTCCCGTGGCTCCCGTCGGTCCGGTGGCTCCTGTTGCCCCTGTTGCTCCCGTTGGTCCCGTCGGTCCAGTGGTTCCTGTTACTCCCGTTGCTCCGGTTACTCCGGTCGCTCCGGTTACTCCTGTTGGCCCTGTTGCTCCCGTGGCTCCCGTCGCTCCGGTTGCTCCGGTTACTCCCGTTGCTCCGGTTACTCCCGTCGCTCCGGTTACTCCTGTTGCTCCCGTTGCTCCGGTGGCCCCTGTTGCCCCTGTTGCTCCCGTTGCCCCGGTGGCTCCGGTTGGCCCTGTTGCTCCGGTTGCTCCTGTCGGTCCTGTTGGTCCGGTAGCCCCTGTTGCTCCCGTTGGCCCGGTAGCCCCTGTTGCTCCGGTTGGCCCTGTTACTCCTGTTGCCCCGGTTGGCCCGGTTGGCCCTGTTGCTCCGGTTACTCCCGTTGCTCCGGTTACTCCCGTTGCTCCGGTTGCTCCTGTTGCTCCCGTTGCCCCGGTTACTCCGGTTACTCCGGTTACTCCTGTTGCCCCGGTTGCTCCCGTTACCCCGGTGGCTCCGGTTGGCCCTGTTGCTCCGGTTACTCCTGTTACTCCGGTCGCTCCGGTTGCCCCGGTTACTCCTGTTACTCCTGTTGGCCCGGTTGGTCCTGTTACTCCCGTTGCCCCTGTTGCTCCCGTTGCTCCGGTTACTCCCGTCGGTCCAGTGGTTCCTGTTACTCCCGTTGCTCCGGTTGGCCCTGTTACTCCGGTTGCTCCTGTTGCTCCCGTTGGCCCTGTTACTCCTGTGGCTCCCGTTGGCCCTGTTACTCCTGTTGCTCCGGTTGGCCCTGTTACTCCTGTTACTCCTGTTGCTCCCGTGGCTCCGGTTACTCCCGTGGCTCCGGTTGCCCCGGTCGCTCCGGTTACTCCGGTAGCCCCTGTTGCTCCGGTTGCTCCGGTTGCTCCGGTTGGCCCTGTTGCTCCCGTGGCTCCCGTCGGGCCGGTGGCTCCTGTTGCTCCGGTTGCCCCGGTCGCTCCGGTTACTCCGGTTACTCCCGTCGGTCCAGTGGTTCCTGTTACTCCCGTTGCCCCGGTTGCTCCGGTTGACCCTGTTGCCCCGGTTACTCCCGTTGCCCCGGTGGCTCCCGTGGCTCCGGTGGCTCCCGTGGCTCCGGTTGGCCCTGTTACTCCTGTTGCCCCTGTGGCTCCCGTGGCTCCCGTCGGTCCGGTGGCTCCCGTTGGCCCTGTTACTCCCGTTGCCCCTGTGGCTCCCGTGGCTCCCGTCGGTCCGGTTGCTCCTGTCGCTCCTGTTACTCCCGTTGCTCCCGTTGGCCCTATTGCCCCCGTTAATCCAGTGGCTCCTATCGGTCCGGTTACTCCCGTTGGTCCAGTTGCTCCGGTTACTCCTGTCGCTCCTGTTTCTCCAGTCGGCCCGGTTGCCCCTGTCGGTCCCGGCGGACCAGGTGGGCCGGTCGGTGGCGGCGGACCCTCAAGTACAAGCAACCCGACATCATCTATAAGCATGTCTGATCCTCCCACCTGAGGGAGTGAGTTAAGTAGCACCATTGCTTGAGTGGCATTTAAAGGAACAGTGAAGGTCGTTTGGCTAATTTCTAGCCAAGTGTTTGTTGAGATACCTGGAATATTTTGAGGAGGAATACTTATAATTAGACCGTAGCCAATAAAATTAAAATTATCATCGTAATAGTTTACAGATATTGTTATAGGAGCTGCAACTTCAACATCTGAAACTTTTGAAATTGAAGTATAAAATTGAAATGTTTCTCCTGGAGCAATATTAACAATTTGATAAATATAAGCGTTATTAAATGTATCGTTTAAAAGAAGGCTATAAAATCCTGAATGGCTATATAAAGCTGTCACTTCTGCATTAAGTGGCACCCAAGGACTTATTGATCCTGTTTCGAATCCTCCATTTATAATTTTGTTTATCATTTCCTCTCCTCCTTAAACGCCATATAATCTATAAATATTCAACATTACTCATTTTGTTTGAACCTTCACCCACTTATTAAGTCCTGGTTTTTCTTCAATAAAAAAAAGCCCAAACGAATGGGCTTAAATCATTTATTAATCTACTCTAATCGCTACGAGTGAGGCACCTACTCCTGCTTGTAGTGTGGCTACTGCAACAACTCCAAATAATTGTAATCCAATTGTCGTTCCTGCAGTTAACGTAGTAATAACATCAGCTTCATAACTACTTAATGTTAAAACTGGAGATATAATTGTTCCAGGGATCGGTACTCCATTCACTACAGCTTGAGCCCCTGCTAACAATCCTGCAGTCAGGTTTATACGATAAGTGATAAAATATCTTCCAGTTACAGGTACTGTAAATAGAGTTGACGCACCATTTGCTACAAACCCATCTAAACTTTGAGCACCTGTTAATGGTACTGGAGTTCCTCCTAAAATAACAGCTACAATTCCTCCAGCCGTGTTCACTGCTGACATACTATTTGCAGTGACAGATGTTCCAGTTGAACCTGTGGCTCCCGTCGGGCCAGTGGCTCCGGTTACTCCGGTCGCTCCCGTGGCTCCCGTTGGTCCGGTTACTCCTGTTGCTCCGGTCGCTCCCGTGGCTCCTGTTGGTCCGGTTACTCCTGTTGCTCCGGTTACTCCTGTTGGTCCCGTTGGTCCGGTCACTCCGGTCACTCCGGTCGCTCCCGTTTCTCCTGTTGCTCCGGTTACTCCTGTTGGTCCCGTTGGTCCGGTCACTCCGGTCACTCCGGTCACTCCGGTCGCTCCGGTCGCTCCCGTTTCTCCTGTGGCTCCGGTTACTCCTGTTGGTCCCGTTGGTCCGGTCACTCCGGTCACTCCGGTCGCTCCGGTCGCTCCCGTTTCTCCTGTGGCTCCGGTTACTCCTGTTGCTCCCGTGGCTCCCGTTGGTCCCGTTGGTCCGGTTACTCCGGTGGCTCCCGTTTCTCCTGTTGGGCCGGTTACTCCGGTCGCTCCTGTGGCTCCCGTCGGGCCTGTTACTCCGGTCGCTCCCGTGGCTCCCGTTGGTCCGGTCACTCCTGTTGCTCCCGTGGCTCCCGTTGGTCCGGTTACTCCGGTGGCTCCCGTTTCTCCTGTTGGTCCGGTTACTCCTGTTGCTCCCGTTGGTCCGGTTACTCCGGTCGCCCCCGTGGCTCCCGTTGGGCCGGTTACTCCGGTGGCTCCCGTTGGTCCGGTCACTCCGGTCGCTCCCGTTTCTCCTGTTGGGCCGGTTACTCCGGTTACTCCTGTTGCTCCCGTTGGGCCTGTTACTCCTGTTGCTCCCGTGGCTCCTGTTGGGCCTGTCACTCCAGTTGCTCCCGTTGGGCCTGTTACTCCCGTTGGTCCGGTTACTCCCGTTGCTCCCGTGGCTCCTGTTGCTCCCGTGGCTCCTGTTGGTCCGGTTACTCCTGTCGGGCCTGTTGCTCCCGTCGGGCCTGTTGGACCTGTTGGACCTGTTGGGCCTGTTGGGCCTGGAGGTCCACTTGGTACAAAAAGAGCACCTATCGTGATCATTGAAACATCATCTACTACAATATCAGCTGTACCTAGCGAGGCGGCAACTGTTATCGTAATGGATGCGAATGCAGTTCCTACGGGTGCAAGTTCTGTTGTTTCATAGACTGTCAGCCACGTAGCAGCAGTGGCTTCTGGTACACCCTCCGAAAGAACATTTACGAGTAAACCTGAGCTTAAAAAGACAAAACTCGCATCGTAATAATTAACTGTAATTGTTACTGAAGGAGATGGTAAGACACTTGTTTTAGCAAGCGAGATTAGAACTTCAAAGCTTTCTCCTTCATTAACTGAAATGGTTTGTGATAAGGTTGACCCTATTGCTGGCAATTGAACTGCATATATGCCTGTATGACTAAATGTAGTTGTTATAAATCCATTTACACTAGTCCAAGGAGTCAAAGACCCTGTTTCAAACCCACTATTTTCAATTCGATTGATAACCATATTTCCCCTCCTTTGCTTCTAATGCTTCACACATAAGAAGCTGTATTATTTTATGAATCTTAAACTAAACGGACCGCACACTCGCCTAAATGTATCTATTTTTTCATCAACACATTAAGGATGTTCAATAACTAAATTGAAATCTAATGAAGGAGGAGCTAAGTCTTCACCGTTCTTTTTCACGTTTGATTGAAATGTCTTCTTAAGAAAAAGCGGGTTTTCTTCCAGTACACTTCTATTGCGTCCTCCATCTGAAAAACTTCCTCGAGCACCCTTTTCATCAATCCAATACTTGAACCCTTTAAGTATTGAGGACAGTATCATTTGCTCATTTTTTTCTATATATTTACTGGCTGGTATGGATAAGGGAGCAACAATGTGATGACCCAACTCAAGTAATTTAAGATGTCCCTCCCCTAAAGATTGAAAAGCAGAACGATTAAAATCTGAGAAGACGGATCGTTTTATCACGAATGGTGGAATCAGTAATGACGAACCCGGAAAATCGTGGCAACCAGCAGTCACATTTAATAATGTATTGCCTATATGAACGAGCATCATTTTTTCAATGGAGCTTTGGGTACTGGATTGATCATTTAGGCAAACATCAACTCCTGGTTTTTCAACTTCATCAAAAAACAGGAGAATTTCGTTTTTTGTGATTGGAATATCTGCCGAATGAAATAGTAATCGATTTCCTTGAGCAATCTGACTTCCAATATAGAAAGCCGTATCAAGTGAGCATGACTCGTCAATTGTGATATAAGGCATAGATTGATGAGCAAAAATATCAACTGCTTCTAGATGAGTTGACGCTATTATAGGGACCCACTCAATCTGATTGTACTCCAGTAAATCCTCAATATTTGATAGGTCAGCCCCATGTGGCACATAGAAAATGACGCTCCTGTCACTCGCTTTAGACAAGGCCTGCCACTTTAAACGATCTGAATAAAGGAGAAGAAATCCTTCTAATTGTTTTGGATAATGTAGTGTTGGTCCACACGTATCAAATAAATAATCAAGAGCTTCTATGAAATCGCCATGCATTCGTTGCATCGCCTCACCAATAACCTCTCCTGGCTTCGGTAGATGATTTGTACGCATTTTGTTCATTCCCAGTACATCAATCGTATGAGGAATTGATATTTTAAGCTGCTTTTCAACGGCGATTGTATTTGCTAAAACAGGGTTGGACAATTCACTGCGTCCAATTGTATCAAGCGCCTTACGACTAAAAGCATGTGGAATCGTTAAGATATTCTCCGCACGCAAATCTCTTCTCTCTTGGATGGCATTTAAGAAAAACCTAGATTGTGAGATAATATCCGCCTTTTCCACTTTCGTAATCCAATCAATTGAATTAATCGCCATATCTATCCCATTTTCAATATCTAGGATAAAGGGTAGATAATCCTCTGCTTTTATCACAATATCTCCATCCGTAAATAAATAAATATCTGCTTTTGCATCAAGCGCACCTATTGCTCGACCTACATCATTACCGAGCGGTTGAGCATAGTTTAAGACCTTTGCGCCATGCCACTCTGCAATGCGCGCGGTATGATCCTTAGAACCGTTCACAACCACGATGATTTGATCTGGTTTTAGACGCTTTAGCTCCGCGAGTACTCCAGGTAGCGTATCAGCCTCGTCCATTGCAGGGACAATTACGTGTAACGTATAGTCCAGATTTCGTTTGACAATACCAGTTGAAACAGGTTGAGGTAATTGCCCGTTCAACCGTTTTAAATAATCCTCTTTATTCGTGATCACTCGATAGGAAAAACTATTCCTCATGGGGCGCTCCCCCTTTTTAAGATTGATCTGCATGTTCCAATTCAATTGGACATATACACTATATAAACACTATTAATGAGGTGATTCGTATGGATAACAAGCAGACTTCCTTTCGAACAAAATTAACACCTGTTCAATTACAGCAACGTTTGATTTACACACAATCTGAGCTTAAAAAATATAAGGCGCAAGTTGAAAAATATCAAAATGATTATTATTACAATATGATTGATGAACTCAAAGAAAAGGAACAATCTTGGATTATAGAAAAGGATGAGCTTCAACAAAGCCTTTTAACGGCAAACGAAACCATTCAACTTCTTCAAAACGAGCTCACAACGTTGAAAGCACAAGAAAAGGCAGATCAAGCATCTGCCCCAAAAGGTAAAAAAGAAACACCTACTTCAACTCAGCCTGTCTTGGGTCCTGAAACTACTCAGGCAAAGGAAATACCTTTTCATCAAGGAGAAGAAGAAACATCTGTGTCAACTTCAAAAAACCAGGATTGGTTTTTACGATCCGTAAAAGGTTCTAAGAAAGACTCGTCTTTTGATAAGAAGTAACAAGTGCTTGAATGCCTTCGATTAAGTCTGTTTCAGGAACATAGTTTAAAAGGTTCTGGGCTTTCTTTATAGATGGTACTCTTTTTCTCATATCCTCAAAGCCTTCTCCGTACGCTTCCTCATAGGAGATTTGTTTGATGGGTGAGCTAGATTGAGTGCATTTTTTTACAACCTGAGCAAGTTCTGAGATAGATGTGCCATGATTCGTGCCAATATTAATAATTTGTTGATCTGTTTTTTTTATTAATACCAAAGCCGTTGCTTTAGCTGTATCTTTCACAAATGTAAAACAACGGCTTTGGGTTCCATCTCCAAAAAGAGTAATGTCTTTGTTTTCAATGGCTGCTTTAACAAAGATTGGAACGACTCCACCATAGATTGAATCGTTTGCTCTTGGCCCGTATGCATTAAAATATCTGAGTATGGTCACCGGTAGCCCTTCTTTTCCATATGCAAGACAAAGATGCTCTTCCATTGATTTAGCCGTTGAATAGCACCATCTGTGGATATGTGTTGAGCCAAGTAGGCGGTCACCATCTTCTTCATATGGAAGATCTTCACTTTTCCCATAGACTTCCGAGCTTGATGCAAAGATTACCCTTTTGTTGTATCGGGCGGCACTCTCTAAAATCGTTGAAGTCCCTGATAAATTTTCTTTAATGACCTTTAACGGTGAATCTACACAGTGCTTTACACCAAGCACAGCAGCCAAATGGAACACGACGTCATGCTTATCTATGAGTGGATCCACGGTAGGAACATGACTACAATCCCCTTCAATTAATCGAAACTTGGGATTTTCACGTAAATGGGCGACATTTGATTGATTTCCATTTGAGAAATTATCTAGAGCTGTGACATCATGCCCCAACTCCAACAGCTCTTCACAAAGGTGGGAACCAATAAATCCCGCTCCACCCGTAACCAGAAGATTCACACTCTCACCTCTTTTATAATCGTATTACATGATCATAGGTTCCTTTAATACAGTTTCTCGTATCAAACAATAAGGAAGCTCCTTTAATTAAAGCCTTATAATCAATTTGGCTATGATCTGTTAAAATAACAGCCGCATCATAGAAAGAAAGCTTTTGTTGATCATATTGAATACCGTGATATGTTTTACCTTGTAACGTAATGTCTTCTACAAACGGATCATGAAAATCAACGTTCCAGCCACGTTTGATTAGTTCCTCCATAACCGGAATGGATACAGATTCCCTCACATCGTTAACGTCTTTCTTATACGTTAATCCGATTAATAAAACGCTTGGTGTTTTCTTTTCTAAGCCAAGTGCCTTTTCTAAACGATCGACCACATACATAGGCTGCTCGTCATTCACCTTCTTGGCTAGATCAATAAATGGTGTATGAAGCTTTTGTTCGTTTGCTTTCCACTTTAAGTAAAGAGGATCAACGGGTATGCAATGCCCTCCAATTCCTGGACCTGGATAATATGGGGTAAATCCATATGGCTTTGTACTTGCCGCGTCAATCACTTGCCATATATCAATGTTTAGCTCGTGACAGATTTGACTCATCTCGTTCATAAATGAAATATTAATTAATCGCTGGGTATTCTCTAAGATCTTTGTCATTTCTGCTACACGCGTATTATCAACAGGTACAAGTGATGTAAAGGCCTTACCGTAAATGGCTTGCACTTCTTGTAAACACGCTTTTGTGACACCACTCACAACCTTTGCTATATCTTCCAGCTCATAATCTACATTCCCTGGGTCAATTCGTTCAGGAGAATAACCGAGAAATAAATCCACTCCTACCTTCAGACCACTTTTCTCTAGAAGTGGGACTAGAACTTCTTCTGTTGTTCCTGGAAAGGTTGAGCTTTCAAGCACCACAAGCTGCCCATGACGAAGATGTGGTAGCATAGCCTGCGCTGCAGACTCTAAATAACTTAAATCTGGATCTTGATGATTTCTAAGCGGGGTCGGAACACATAAAATGATTGCATGAGCTGTTTCGATTCTCTTAAAATCATTCGAGAAACAAAATCGCTTTGAAGCTGTCAGCTTTTTCATGTCTTCATCTGAGTAATCAGACAAGTAGGATGTGCCTTCCTCTAAGCAATCTAGCTTTCTAGAATCTATATCAATGCCAATTACGTCATATCCACTTTTATGAAATAATGTCGCCAATGGTAACCCTACATACCCGAGACCAATGACAGCAATTTGAGTCGTCATTCTTGCAGCCCTTCTTTCAAATGGTTAGATTATCAGTCTAACTATTGATATGTGGCTGTTTATTGATTCGTTAAAGCCAATATCCATATTCATCAGCTGAAAGAGCAAAATAATGAACTAGCCTACCTTGAAACAATCATTAACTTCTGACTCTTGCTGGGTTCCCAACTGTGACTGCTTTTTCTGGAACATCTTTAGTGACAACAGCTCCCGCACCAACAACGGCGTGCTCCCCTATTACAATGGCCGGTAAAAGTGTAGCATGGTTCCCAATTTTGGCATGCGCTCTAATATGCGGTCCTGTATGCGTTCCTTTGCCACTTGCCATATATTTATCATTCGACATGGAACAACATGGACCAATAAACACATGATCTTCAATGATGGTGTCCGCTGTCACATAACATCCGGTTTGAATGGTCACATTCTTTCCAATTCGGGTGTTCGGTTCAATCATGGCATGCCGGCCGATGATCGTATTCCGATCAATAAAAATCTGCTCACGTATACTGACATGATCTCCGATAAATACTCCTTCTGCTAGGGAAAGTCCTCTGTACAGAGTGACATGACTCCCAATCACGACGTTATTATCGATAGCGAGCGGTGCTAACTCAGTAGCTGGTTTTCTAGCCATCTTCTTATTTGAACCAGGGCGCTTCCCGAGCACTACGTGATCACCAATTTCCACGTCATTTCCTATGACTGTCCCTTCTTTGATTACGGCATGGGAGCCAATGCTGACTCGATCGCCAATGCGTACACCCATTTCAATGACAGCATATTCGCCTACTTCTACATTCGTTCCTAAAATGACACTTGAATGGATGCTCATTCGCTATTCAGTCTCCTTCGTAACCGTTTGATAGATTGATAGTAATGTTTGTGTGACGGTATTTGCATGATGATGCCTTTCTACATACATTCGTCCTTGAACTCCAAGTTCATACCGCTTTTCGGGGTGTAAAAGTAAGTCCTTTACAACTGTCTTAAACGTATCAGGGTTTGCTGATTGAACAGGAACATCCGTTGGAAGGGTTTGATACAAATCCGGTCTAATAAATGCTATAACTGGTTTACCTAATGCCATCGCTTCAATGCTCAAATTCCCATACATTCCACATAAAATCTGATCGATAATAAGATCTGCATTCCTATATTGTTGAATGGCCTCTTTATGACTCGTATTCTCTATCAGTTGAAAATCAAAGGAGCATTCGTCCTGTAAGTCTGAAAGTACGTCTTCAATGACATCCGTTCCTTTGAACTCCCGCTGTGAAGGTGCATGAACGACAAGAGGTCTCTCTTTATTAATACTTGGGTAGCTGGGTGTGTACTTTTGGACATCACATAATCTTGGAAGAACATAAATAGGTACGCCACTTTTTTCGTAATATGGTTGAACATATTTGTATAATTCATAGTCCTGTACGATGGCTACATCAATGAGTTCTGCGAAGACGGTTAAATTATGATGAATGGTCTCATCCGGCAAGGAAGATTCGGCATTTACATATTCGTTGCGATAGTCTTCGCCTTGTCTAGCCAATTGTCGTGTTCTTACATCGGTGCCACGATGATGCATAATGATTTTCCCACCGTGCTTTTTGATCCAATGTAAATCCCTAAAGTCTCCGATAAACGTACCGCTGTTATGAAAATGAAAAATATCAAAGAATGGGATCGCTGCGAGAGCTACTTTTTGCATATCAAACGAATCTGTTGGATACGTTCCAGGATAGTTAAAGCTTGTTTGGAAGTAATTAAAAGCAGCTGAGATAAAGCCTTCCTCACGAAGTTTTGTATTAATTAGACCCACCTGGCCTGCAATTTCCATTGGCGCGTGGCAAATTTTCAAACCAGCTCCCCCCTTATAACTTCTGGTAAATTAATTCTAGACTCTCAGCAATATGATCTGCATGATGAAACGTTTCAACAAATGCACGCGATCGTTTTCCAGTCTCATGTCTCAGTAAAGGATTTGTTACGTAAGTCTTTAACACCTCGATTAATGTATCAGGCTTTGCAATGACAATGGGGAAATCATCTGGCAAATGCGAACGGACGTCCTGACGAATGTTTGCCATGACTACTTTACCAAGTGCCATCGCTTCTACACTTAACACTCCGTAAGTCCCGCATAATAATTGATCAATAATGATGTCAGCCTCTTTATACAGTTCTAGTGCTTTGTCATGACTTAACTGTTCGACCTTCTTATATTCAAAGTCATAGCCTTCCGCCTCCAGCTGGTTAAGCGCCTCGTGTACATATTGCGTCCCTTTAAATGCTTGATTTGTAGGTGCATGAACGATTAAAGGCTTTGTAACTGTTGGTGAAGGATAGTGCGGGACGAATTTTTCTGTCTGACAAATGAGTGGAACCACGTGAACATTTTTATAGTATTCTTGTACATAAGGAACCATTTCGTAATCTTGAACAATCGCCGTATCAATGTACTGAGTGAGATACAACAATCTCTCATGAATGTATTCATCTGTGTTATAGCTTGGAGGAAGAGGGTAAGGATTTAATTCTTCAACCTTTTTAGCTGTTCGCACATCATTCCCCCAGTGATGCATCACAAGTTTTTTTCCTAGATCTTTTAGGTAAGGAAGTTCTTCTCCTTTTACAGTAAACGAATTGCCATTATGAAAATGACACACCTCTGCAAACTGACTGAGTGGAAGTAAGTATTTATATAGTTCATACGCATCCGTTGGTACAATATGATCCTGATAATTTAAATACGTGTGAAACCAATTTAATCCATTCACTTGATGTCCTCTTTTTTTTAGCGCATCACACATCATGCCCATTTGCCCGGATATTTCAGTTGGAACATGAATAATCTTCACTCGACATTCCCCCGATTCTTAACCTAGCTGCCTTTTCTATATCTATTCAACCAACCGCCTATTCGTTAACAAAAGCTGTGAAATGAAGCGAATCATTTTTTTATGGCGTCTTACATAAACTGTTCGTAGAGAAGAGTTTGGGGAAAGGTGGCATAAATATGAAAGGCTTGTTGAAAGGTGAGACCATAGGGGTTAAGAATCATCTTGCAATCATTAATATAGGGGGATTTGACGACCAAAAGATTAGATCGTGGGGGAAAGAGGAATTGCGTCCCGCTGTATCCTATCAATTAAACGGAGCGGCAACAGGCGAAACCTACTTTGAAGGATTTATTTTTAATCCCATCTCATCAAAGGATGATTCTTATATTCATCCTCTTTATGACGGATTCGGTGAACGTTCAACTGAAGAGGATTGGATTCTATACCTCGAACTTCTTTTTGAGGAGGAAGCCAATCTTCATGCCCTGCATTCATTAACTGAACATTCTCTAGATATTTGGATAGGTTTACCTTATCCGTTAGTCGGTGAAACCACCTTCGGGTTGGGAGGTACAAATACTCAATTAGTCTTTAACAACATGTCTAACCGACTAACAGCATTAACATGGTGGTATAAACTGTTCCTCCAAGCGTGGGATTCCGCCGGCTTTACAAAATTAAAGCTTCAAGGGTTCTACTGGATTAAAGAAGTATTAAATGAGCCTGATGAAGAGTTGATACAGCACATTAATACTCATATTCATGAAGATGGATTTAAAACGATGTGGCTTCCTAATTACGGCGGGTTTGGTGCGATGAAACCATGGAAAGGCGATCATTTAAAGTTTAATGTAACCGCCGTAAATACGAATTACTATGGGAACACCATGATGGGTACAGAGTGGATCAATTATGCTTGTATGTTCTCAAATGTATTTGGTTGTGGCATTCAAATGAACATTGGTAAAGGCTGGACCTTCAGCCCTTATCATGTCTATGACTTTCTGAATCTAGGCCTACCCACACGTAATAATTATATAGATAATTATTTACTCGTATTTAATTTCTATAACATTACGTGTAAAGAATTTGCGGAAGATCATCCAGCTGAATATCAGCAGGTGCGTCACTTTTTGAAGAAGCAATACGTCGATCAACAATATCCTGGAAGAGCGTATTAAATAACGATGAGTTTGGACCACAACTAAAAATTAATTAAAAAATGGCGAATGATTCTTCAATCGAATCATTCGCCATTCGTGATTTTATTTGAACCTGGGACTTCAACGGAACAGGATGCGGTGAAGGCACTCTAGCGGCGCCTTACCCGTTAAAGGGGTTGAGGCCGTCCTCATGGGTGGGAGGGATTCTCCTGCAGCGGATATTGTGCTTGTTCGTGTTTTGCTATCCACATTAATGTTATGATCCGGCCGCTCTATTTGATTTCTAACAGTCCAACAAAAATTGATAAATCTTATCTGGTTGACCTGGCAGCTGCTCATGTGCGAAATCAGGATATAACACATATGTTTTTTTACTAGTAATTTTATTATATGCGGCGAATTGAGTGGATGGCGGACAGCTATTATCCATTAAACCAACCCCCATTAATACTTCACCTTTAATTCGATTGGCTAAATTCTGAATATCAATATAACCAAGTGTTGTAAAAAATTCTTCCGCACGTTCATGTCTTGGATCAAACCGTCTAAAATAATTGTGGATTTCATTATAAGAAGAGTTCTGTGCATCAATTTCCCATACACGTTTATAGTCACTTAGAAACGGATAGTTTGACGCTAGCTTCTTCACCGTTGGCGCAAGTGCACCACATGCGAGTGTTAGAGCTCCTCCTTGCGAGCTACCTGTTGCAACAATTCGTTCCGCGTCCACTTCAGGCAGTTCTTGAGCGACTCTCACTAATTGCGCTGTATCCAAGAATACATTGCGAAAGAATAAATCTTTCGGGTTTTGCACACCACGAATAATATGTCCATTCAGTGTATTCCCTAGAACTTGTGCGTTATCCTCTGATCGTCCTCCCTGACCACGCACATCCATCGCTAGCACTGAGAATCCTGACGCTGCGTAACCGAGCAAATCTGACCACTCTGGAGAATGACCAGAATACCCATGGAAATGTAATAAGGCTGGGTGAGCGTCTTTCGGTAAGGCTGGCTTAATATACTTTGCATAAACACGGGCGCCCCCTACTCCGGTAAAGAATAGATCATAACACTCGGCAAAGGGTGCCTGAAAATCACTTTTCTCAAGTTGTACATTCGGGTCCGTGTTCTTTAATTCCTCTAGAGCTTCTTCCCAATACGAATCAAAATCATCTGGGCGTGGATTAATTCCCTTGTACTCTTTGAGTGCTTCAATTGGCATATCTACAAATGACATATGTATCCTCCCCTTTTAAAAGCGCTTACAAATAAATAGTATAATCGAAACAGAGAGAAATGGAAACATTTTCTCTGTTTCAATTTAATTCACTACAAGGCTGGAAGAGTGTGGTAAATATCTTTTATTTGTTTGGCTACTACTTGACTATCATGATAGGTTTCAACATACTTTCTTCCTCTTTGACCAATCTCTTGCCACAATTCTGGAGCGTCTAATAAACCTTTCACTGTTTCGTAGATGGTATTAGGGTTTGCATTCACCACAGGTGGGACCTCAGTGAACTTTGTGAGTAAGTCGTCTCTTACAAAGGTCACGACTGGTTTTCCTAAAGCCATTGTTTCAACAGAAAGTAATCCATATGAACCACACAAAATTTGATCTAAGATAATGTCTGCTTCTTTATACAGTTCTACAGCCTTTTCATGGTTCATATGTTCAATTCTTTGATAGTTAAAGGCATGCGTTTCTTTTAATTGTTTGATCGCACGTTCCACATGCACAGTTCCTTTAAAATAAGGATTCGTTGGAGCATGAACTAGAAGTGGTACGCTTTTTGGTGTGGTCTCAACCTGTTGAATTTTAGTTAGATCGATCGCAATCGGTACAACATGCACCCTTTTGTAATAATCTTTCACATACTCATATACTTCATAATCCTGTACAATAGCATCTTCAATCACTGAACTAATTTGTCTTAAGCGATAATCAATATATTCATTTGGTGGCGAGTCGCCTGTATAGGCATGGGGATTTTGAACTCTTGCCATATCATGAAATCTGACATCATTACCCCAATGATGCATAACCGCCTTTTTTCCACTTCCTTTTAATCGTTGCAAATCCGTATAATCATCTCTTAAAGATTGAGCATAATGAAAGTGAAACAAGTCATGCTGGTCAATTAACTGGTCAGCAATTTGAGCAATTTGTCCTTTCTCCATATAGTGCAAATGCTCTTCATAGCCTAAATAGGATTGAAAGGTATTATAACTGTTTACTTCGTGACCTTCCTTTTTGAATTCACCTGCCATAATTCCCATTTGCCCCGCAATTTCCGTAATTCCTTGAAAAATCTTCATTTTTGTCCTCCCATTATCCAGTCATGGGTTTGTTTAATCCCTTCTTCCAACGTAAATGCGGGTTCCCAGTTAAGAACTTCGCGGGTTCTCTTAATATCTAAACATCTCCTACTAATGGTATCGACTGTTCGTTTTGTGGCGAATTGCTGATTGACTTGTGCATCTCCAAAAACTTTTCCAATCTCAGTTGATAAGGCTACGACACTCGTCTCTATTCCTGTCGCTACGTTTAATGTTTCACCAATAGCTGCCTCGCGCTCTGCGGCTAGTAAAATCACATGAACGGCATCTTCAATGTAGGTAAAGTCACGCGTTTGACTGCCATCGCCGTAGATTGTCATGGGTAAACCGGCCATTCTTGCTTCAAAAAACTTCGCAACCACACCACAATAAGGGTTTGTTGCAACTTGCCCAGGTCCATAGACATTCGAAAGCCTTAAGATTGTTACTGGGAGCTGATGAAGGGAATGAAATACTTGTGCGTACTGTTCAGCCCCATATTTACTTGCTGCATAAGGCATTCGAATTTTTACTTCACCTAAAGGCGTCGGGATCTGATCAGCATCTCCATAAACGGAGGCTGTTGATGTGTAAACAAAGCGCTTTACTTGTTTACCATGCTTCCTAATTTGTTCAAGTAATGTGTAGGCTCCACGTAAATTCACTTCAAAATCTTGTTTCATGTCGGTGACAGACAAAACAAGATTTCTGCAAGCAATATGAAAAACAACATCAATATCGGGTAGAATGGATTCAAGTAGCTGTTCGTTTAAAATACTGTCCTCTAAAAATGTCACATTTGCATCGTTTGGAACTTCAGAAAAGGACCCGGTTGATAAGTCATCAATAATGGTGATTTTGTCTGCCTTTTTTTGTAGTGCGCGAACAACTCTTGAACCAATGAACCCTGCTCCACCAGTTACTAAAACATGCTTATATCTGGCACTCACTAATCAGTCACTCCCTTCATGTCCGTTGTTTTAAATTGATTTAATGGAAGAATAACAGGACTCTTTTGCTTATGAGATTGATATAATGCAAAAATGGTTTCTAATGCTCGTTCAGACTCATCAGCCGTAACCGCATCATTTGGTTGATTGTTTATATGCTTGACGATTTCCCGGTACATGATGGTTTGTTCATTTTTCTCAGATAGGAACTTTGTAAACTCTTTCTCACTTGGTCCGTCCTCAACCATATAAACGGAGAGCTGATCATAGTTTTTACCTTCTAAAATGATGGTTCCTTTTTCACCAAAAACCTTCAAGCCATAGCCATAATTTGTTGGCCATGTCACTGAGTTTGCTTCGATTAACCCTGTAGCACCTGACTGAAATTGAATGGTACCTAATGCAACGTCTTCTGTTTCCTTATGTGTATGAATCCATTGCAATTGCCCTGATACTGTCCTTACCTCTCCCAGATACCAACATAGTAAGTCAATCATGTGAATGCCTTGATTGATCAACATCCCCCCGTCTTGCTCCCATGTTCCTCGCCACGGAGCCGCTTTGTAATAGTCAAGTGGACGTTGAATAGCCATTGACACGGTCCCTGTATAAATTTGACCAAGTAATCCCGCTTCAATAAATCCCTTAATCTCATGGAGAGCCTTGCGGAACCTGAGTTGATGGCATACGAATAGATGCTTTTTTTGAACAGAAGCGAGAGTCCTTAACTCACGAGATTCTTCAATTGAAAGTGCAAGTGGTTTTTCAACAAGCACATGCTTGTTAGCTCGCAAGGCATCACGAGCAATCGAAACATGCGTTCCTGATGCCGTCGCTACTAGGATTAGATCACAGTCCGACAATAGTAGCTCATGATAATCCTCATACAGCTTTAATTCACTACTCTTAAAAGGTATTAATGCTTCAGCCTGTTTCATTCGTTCAATTGACAGATCACTTAAAGCAACGATTGATATCTCTTGTACTTGAGCTAATGCTAACAGGTGTTTTTCTGTAATTCTTCCACATCCTACGATTCCAAGCTTCATTTGTTAATCTCTCCCATTAACGATGAGATGGTTTCAACAATTTTTTTCTGTTCATCATTTGTAACAAACGGATGCATTGGAATGGCTAATAATTGTTTGGATTTTGCTTCTGCAACTGGAAAGCTACCAGCCTTGTACCCTAACGATTGGTACACCTCTTGTAAATGTAACGGAAGTGGATAATACACCCCATTAGCAATGCCTGCTTTCGTTAGACCTTGAGACAGCAGATCACGCTCATCAACCTCAATACAATAGAGATGGTAGATATGCTCGATCGTAGCCACCTCACGTGGAACTAACAAACCTTTTAATGAAGAGAGATGTTTTTTGTAATTGGCAGCAATGGTTTGTCTGTTCTGATTAAGCTCATCAATTTTCCTAAGACTAATCCGAAGGAACGCTGCTTGCAATTCGTCTAAACGACTGTTATAACCGATTTCCTTATGAAAGTATTTCTTTGTGCTACCGTGATGACGAAGCATACGAATACGTTCATTCACATGAGCATGTTTTGTTACAACAAGTCCACCGTCGCCCATCGTTCCGAGATTCTTAGTAGGGAAAAATGAGAAACATCCTACATCACCAATGGTTCCTGCTTTTTTCCCTTTATACGATGAGCCAAATGCCTGACATGCATCTTCAATGACATAAAGCTGATGTTTGTTAGCGATATTCATAATTGCATCCATATCTGCCGGGTACCCAAATAAATGAACAGGCATGATGGCCTTTGTTTTATCAGTCAAAGCCTTTTCAATTTTTTTAGGGTCTATGTTATATGTGTCTGTTTCAATATCAACAAAGATTGGAGTGGCCCCAACACGTGAGATCGCTTCAGCTGTTGCAAAAAATGTGAAGGGTGTCGTAATGACTTCATCTCCCACACCGATCCCTAGTGCATCCAAAGCAAGCACCAGTGCATCCGTTCCATTACCAACCCCAATGGCAAACGGGGTCGTAAGATACTGTTTTACTTCCTCTTCAAATGCCAGACCTTCCTTGCCGAGAATATATTGACCACTATTATAAACACGTGCCATTGCTAGTAACGCCTCATCTTTAATCATTTGAAACTGACGATCTAAATCAATAAGTGGGATCACAGCTTTCACTCCTTGTGCCTCATTTTTCTTCTGTCTACTTATATGAGAGGAGCGTGATCAAAGGAACGGCATTTCCACTCAATCGAGTAAAAAACCATCCATTTTTTCATAAATAAGAGCTCACATGAGAACATACTCTCAATGGAGCTCACACTTCAACATACATTAGCGTTGTCCACAGCACTTTAATGGTTTTGGTTGTTTGGGTTGAGGAGGTTTAGGCAGCGAAGCGAATGGACGTTGCTTTGCTTTTTGTCCCGCCGTTGGTTTCGCTTGATAAACGGGTCTAGCGTAAAGTGGTTTCATAGTAGGATCTTGATTCATCACAAACACTCCCTTTCTTCTATAGGATATGTAGGAGTCTAAGAATGGTTAGTTAAAAAATGATGCCCTCTTCAAAAAATCTTGGGACATTTTGCACCAATTTAGATGCCACTCATACAATACAGTAGTTTGAACACCCAGCCCGCAAGAAATTGTTTGGATGGGTAAACTTTAGAGGAGGTAAGATAATGAGTTTAAAAAAGCATAGCGTCGTAATCAATGTTCCCAAAGTATTTGATTGGGTTACTCGTCAAGTTGATCTTCAAACCATTAGCTTCAGAGAACCAGAGCTTTCTAATCTGTTCCCTGGATTAATCGGTCCATCTCCAGGTGAGAATGAATTATGCTCTTTCCTTCAAACTGTTCCTGGTTACACAACTGTTGCTCGTGTTTTAGATGAATCTCTATACACATCAGAAGTAACAAACCCATTAGATCGAGTGAGCGTTGAAGTAACACTTCCTAGTGGAAAAGAAGTTGTCCTTGAGAAGGTTAAAATTCTAGCTCGCGGATTATTAGAAGTAGATATTCTAGATGCAAATGAAAATATCATTCTTACATCTAATCCAATTGAGTTCGCGACAATTCAGACGTTCTACTTATCTGCACCAGATGATACGGTAGTAAGTGCATTTATCTCTTCTGGCCAGTGGGATGCTGAAGTTGTATGTGATTCTGCATTCTCTCAATTAGATATTTGCCTAACATTCTGCTTAGATGTTCATGTATCAGCTGATGTTCGTCTTGAAGTAGAAGCTTCTTATGTGAAACCTCGCCTAGAGTTCCCGATTTCTGACCTAATTTGCAGAAATCAAAACTACTATCCTAACCCTGTTTCACCAGTTGTCTTCCCTGGTCTAACAAGCGCAGAAACAGAATAGAAATGTGGGGCTGTATTCATATACAGCTCCATTTTTTCTTCTTTTATTTGATTTTCAGTCATACATATAAACTAATTGAGTCAGTAAGGGGGGGACACCGTGTCCAATCAATCAAAAGATAAAGCACCAGTTAATCATGATATACAATTGGAGCAGAAGCTTCTGCACTATCGTTCAGAAATTAAGAAATTTCAACGAATTATCCACCTACAAAAAAAGAAATTGAATTCTCAAGAAGAGGAGATCGAAGCATTTAAGCAGCAATCTCTCTTTAATCAGCCGCTGTATCAGCATAAACAGCCACCTATTAAGCAAAACCCAGAGGCGATGGCTGGTGTGTATTCTTTCTTTTCGTATTCAACCTTCTTACCAATAAAACCGTCAGCCGGTTCTGAAGAGCCTTGTTTTATTAATGGAAATTTCACCATTCGAAACGACTCTGGTGTACCGCTTCGTGACCCGTTAATTTGTTTAAGATTTAGTAAGCCTAATTTAGCTAACTTGTCAGGGAAGATGAATCAAAATAAACAAAATTATGCGAGCGAACACATCGTTGCAGACGAATCCGATCAAGCCTGGTCGTTTCTTCCTGATCACTCATTAAAGAAAGTAAGAGAAACAGGTGAGTTTTGGTTACGTCCTACAGTGAAACAGCTTGATCATCAAAAAGAACTAGTATTTCAGCAATTTGAAATCCTGCTCCCCTACAACGGGTCTAGTTTTTCTGTGAGTATTAATGGTTATATTTACGGCTTAGAGATTCCAAATGGTCGAAAAGCACTAAATACAATCATTTGTAACGTAACATAATGCGATGAAGGTATTATTTTTAAGCTCTGGCTACCGAGGCAGTTATACGTATATCGAACAATCGATCGTACATGCATTTCGTTTAGAATCCATCCCGATCATTCAAGACCAATGTCTAAACGAATTTCGCTTTCACAAGCTGGTCATGCTTTGTCAGACAGAAAAGCCTACATTTATTTTCACCGTACTAGGATATCAATTACCTCAAGCCTTTTTACGTTGGGCTAAAAATCAGCAGATCCCAGTACTATGTTGGTTAACGGAAGATCCATATCTGCTTGATCACTCATTAAAACTCGCTCCAGATGTAACTGCATTAATTACAGTTGAAAAAAGGGCTTGGAGTTACTATGAAGAACAAGGATATAACTCCCTTCACTTACCGCTTGGAGCCGATTATTCTATGTTTAAACCGAAAGATGCAGATCAAGCTAAACAAAGTGATCTCTGTTTGATTGGTTATCCTTACGAGGATCGTGTGAATTTGATTCGATATGTGGCAAATCAACTCCCGATTGAAATAACAGTCGCTGGAAATTGGTATCCTTATCCCTTACCAAAGAATGTAACTATCGCTTCCCTTTGGGTGACTCCAGAGGAAGCCGTTACGTATTACACAAGCAGTAGCATTGTGCTAAATACGTATCGAAAACGAAGTCAACCCGAAAATAAAAATGCAGTGGGGCTTGAAGGGATCAGTCCAAATAACCGAGTGTTTGAAGTAGCTGGCTGTAAGGTTTGTCTGTTAAGTGAAAGGCGAAAGGATTGGTCAACATGGTTCAATGAAGAGGATGTCCCTCTTTTCCAAACAAAGCGTGACCTTGTTGAAATGATTGAATCGCTTTTAAGTAATAGCAGCACCCGTGAAAAATACGCCTTAAATAGTTACGAGACTGCTTTGTCATCCCATTCCTATGCTCATCGTATCAAGCAATTAATCAAGTGGATCCAAGAAAAAAATCTGACTCCTTAGTCAGATCTCTTTAAACTCTCCTTCACACGATGGAGAGTTTCTTTTCGTTTTCGATAAATTCTCTCCGGGTTATTTACAAGCTCAGATACCTTTGAGATAAGCGAATGAGGAGTTTTGATTGAGACAACCCAACCTGCTTCTAACCGATTGACCACTTCTGCTTGTGCCCCTAAATCAAAGCATAAAACAGGATAGCCCATTGCAATGGCCTCATGGGTTGTATATGAAAAGGTTTCGGGACAAATAGAGGGAATGATAACAAAATCAATACGGTCTTCTTGCAAGAGGTGAGGAAGCTGTTTTGGGGAGGAGTAGCTACCTCTTTTAAAAAAATGAGGGAATTGATGCTTGTCTATTGTGCGACTTAGACCTCCATAATGGTAGAACTCACACTGAGTTTGCATTCGATTTGTCTGGATAAGCAAGGCACGTACTTCTTGATCACCTTTGTGATAGGCCAGGTTTCCAAGGAGTGCAATTCGTACAGGTACCTGAGTAGTCTTTAGTGGATTGTGTTTAACCGAGATAGCTAAGGAATGAGGTAAAACATTCATCTTCAAATCTGGCACATACTCCTGAATGATACGTTTTGTTGAATCACTAGGTACAATGACTTGATCAGCACCTTTTAACAATTGTTCAAATAACATTCGCCACTTTTTTATACTTGGTTCGCGAGATGAAAGCATTTGTTCCATTTGTACTCGTCTCGCTCCGTGTGTTGCACAAGCCTCACACACCCTCACCTGCTTAGGTCTGCCACAGTACTTCCCCTTTTGATCCACAAAGAAAACAAATGGACAAATGGCATAAAAATCATGGATCCAGAATGTATATGGAATCTTTGTTTCTTTAAGAACGGTTACTAAAGAAGGCAGCTCCATTTGCCAAAGATGATGAATGTGAATATACCCAATTGCTAATTGTATGATTTGTTCATCTAGTGCTAAAAAAGGAATTTGCAGATCTGACTGACCCTCCCAACGAAGGGTTAAGGTTTGATATTCAACAAACGCTTCATAGATAGTATAATCTTTGTGTTCATTCTTCCAACGAGAAATAAACTGACTGACCCCTCCTCCTCCGTTGTGATGAATAATAAGAACATTAGAATTCATCATGTAAACGCTCCTCCATGTATTCTTCCAATGCTTTTCTCCAATGTCGCACATCCTTTCCCGTGACTTGTTTCCACTTTTCATTTGAAAGGATTGTATGAGAAGGCCTTTGAGCCACACTGCTTTCACGAGTTGTTGCAACCGGTCGAAGTGATCCCTTTATTGATAGATACGAAACAATAGTTTTTGTCCATTCATATCTGCTGCATGCACCTTCGTTAACAAAATGATACACTCCCGGCGGATGCTGTAACAGTTGAAGTGAGCCTTTTACAAGATCCTTAATAAAGGTAGGCGTCCCAAATTGATCATCCACCATTGAGATTTCTTCTGTTTGTTTTATCTTTTGCAATATTTTATCGACAAAATCTCCTCTACCACCAAATAACCAGGAGGTCCTTATCATATAAACAGAAGGATGGGACTTAACTAATTCCTCTCCTAGCCATTTGCTGTAAGCATATATTGAATGTGGTGTAGGTGCCTCTGCTTCTTTATAAGGTATCAGTGAAGGTTCTCCGAATACATAATCAGAGCTAAACAGCATCAAAGGTCGTGTCCCTGCCGCTTCCACTATGTGAGACACCGCTAAGCTATTTATCATAAACGCCTTAAGCGGATCCCGTTCACACGCATCAACATTGGTCATAGCGGCACAGTGAAGAATGACGTCGGGGTTAACCTTCTCTACGATTTGGATAACCAGACTTCGATTTGTACAATCTAACATTTCCTTTGAGAAGGCAAATACTTCCTCCTTCTCTAGCATCGCTTGAAATGCTTTACCCACCCTGCCTTCAGATCCAGTAATGAGTACTTTCATTTTTAACCTCCTTACACTATTACTCCATGTATCTTTTAAAAACTGCTTCAAGTATGGCTGCTGCACCCGCCAAAGCTAATATTTGAATAACATAAATTGAAGGAGGGGATAACAAAATCCAACTTACATACAAAAGAGTTGTTGTCCAAATCCCCATACACCAGTAACAACTAAGAAGCATACCTATCCACCGTCTGATTCCTTTACCCTTTGGTTCAATATAATAATAGGGTTGATCGGTTGTATGATCTTCTTTCACCTCTAAAAAAGGCTTGCGCAACCAACTTGTAATCTGATCATGTATTAATAACCTAGTTAACCGAAAAGAAGCTAATACAAGGACAATCCATTCATATCCTCCTAACACCGACTCTCCCCCTTTTCTCATCTATACAAGATGTATGAGGAACGACGCTTGTCTTATTCATTCTTTCATTAGACAAACACCCACCTACTATAAGCTGCATATAGTATTGGAGAACTGTAAAGGAGAGATGACTAAAGATGAATGCATTTTTCAGACGAAACCAGCGTCAACAACCATCTGTATATCTTTTACCTCCCGTTGTGGTTGAGCAATATCTTAATCAATGGGTGACCACGACGATTCCAGGCTATGGACGTGTGATTGCCTATGTCGCGGATTTTAATCGGAACACTGGCATGGTATCCCTACTTGTGTATCAGCCCCCGTTTTATAATCAACAATTTGTTCAAGTTCACAACACTGATCTTGTTAGTATTAGTCCATACTTTGGACCAACTCCTCCAAGACCTGGTCAAGGTGGCGGCGGACAGGGTCCTTGGAATCCCGGCGGTGGGCAGGGCCCTTGGAACCCAGGTGGAGGTCAAGGACCGTGGAATCCAGGTGGAGGCCAAGGCGGCGGTGGTGGTGGATTTTGGCCATGGCTTTGGAATCAAGTTGGCGGAAGTCAGCGATAATAAAAAAACTGGAGACAAACGTTTTAGAAACGTTGTCTCCAGTTTGAACAGCAAATCAATTGATTTGTTGTTTTTTTATAGAGAAATAATGTTGTAACCACCATCTACATGTAGGATCTCACCAGTAATTCCTCTTGCTAAGTCACTAGCTAGGAATAAAGCCGTATCTCCTACCTCTTCTTGCGTGGTTGTTTTACGTAAAGGAGCTTTCTCTTCGATTGTTTTTAACACATCGTTAAATCCACCGATTCCTTTTGCAGCAAGCGTACGAATAGGACCTGCAGAGATCGCATTCACACGGATACCATCTTTACCAAGATCATTCGCTAGGTATTTTACACTTGCATCAAGCGTTGCCTTCGCTACACCCATGACGTTGTAGTTTTTAATCACTTTTTCTCCACCAAGATACGTTAGAGTTATAATACTTCCACCCTCAGACATAAGTGGACGAGCTTCTTTTGCTACTGCAGTCAGAGAGTATGCACTGATATTTTGCGCAAGTAAGAAACCATCACGTGTTGTATTCAAATACTCACCCTCAAGTTCTTCTTTGTTTGCAAAAGCAATGCAGTGAGCTAAACCATGAATGGTTCCAACTTCTTCTTTGATCTGCTTAAAAGTCGTAGCAATTTCTTCGTCACTCGTAATATCACAAGGTAATACAAGATGATCATCACGATCTAAGCTTTCTGCTAATTGACGAACATTTTTTTCTAGACGCTCACCAGCATATGTAAAAATTAAACGGGCTCCAGCCTTCGCTAAAGACTGCGAAATTCCCCAGGCAATACTACGTTTGTTCGCAACACCCATAACGACGAATGTGCGGTTTTCTAAAGATAATTGAAACATGAATTTTCCTCCTATTGGTTGTTGCTAGTAGTTGGTCCTAATGATTGTACCACATTTTATTCCGACTTTTCGAGATGAGCCAGTAATCGTCTAAAATCATCTGGTGGTTTTACTTCAAACACCAACCTTTTAAGGGTAAAAGGATGGGTAAAAGAAAGCTTATAGCTATGCAAGGCTTGGCGATCTAATCCTAAGGATTCTCCACCATATAGTTCATCTCCTGCTAAAGGATGTCCAATCGATGAAAAATGAACTCTAATTTGATGGGTGCGCCCTGTTTCAAGTGCGATTCGGACATACGATAACGAAGAGGTTGCTTCTTTTGTCTGATAATGAGTAACGGCTGGTTTACCATCTGATGTTACCATACGTTCAATAATACTATCAGGCTTCCGACCAATTGGTTGATTAATCGTGCCTTCCCGTGGTTCTACCACTCCTTGGACAATCGCCTCATATCGCCTTTGCAATCGTCCTGCTTTTTGCTGTTTGCTCATTTGATCATGAGCATATCGATGCTTTGCAATCACCAAAAGACCAGATGTCCCCCGATCTAGCCGATTAACCGGGTGAAATGTCGCTTGGATGTTGTGTGTTAGATAATAAGCTAAGACTCTATTTGCGAGCGTTCCTCGTGGATATTCACGTGATGGAATGGTTGCGATACCCGCAGCCTTATTGACAATTAGAAAGTGATCATCCTCAAACACAATCTCAAACGGATTCGCTTCTGGAATGAGCCCTTTTGAAGGAATTTCCGGAGAGAGCTGAACACTGACTTCATCCCCCTCCATCAGAATAGCTCTCACCGTTTTCTCCTCACCATTTACTCGTAATGAGCCGCCATGGTATTTAATCGAAGCGAGCATTTTTTTTGATAATTGTTTCTGGACTCTTAAAAAGGAGCGCAAACTTGTGTTTGCCAAAGAAGCTTCAACCGTCCAGACAAACGTAGGCTGATTATTCACCAATAAACGACTCCTTCACTCTTTTCCAAAATGGGAAAGGGCGAAAACGAGCAAATCTGATCTTCTCTTCCGCAACTCTACATTGAATGGAAGCAATCTCCTGGTGATTAATGGTATGATGGTCAATCGTAACTTGTACGTCTTCATTTTGAATGAGCTTTAACAAACAGGTATGATGCTGCGGCAAAACAAGCGGCGAGCCGATTGTTCGGTAGACGCGATTGTTAATAGAAGCCATCTCAGAGATTTGTAGAGAAGCAAGTGACGGATGAAGAATAGCACCACCGAGCGCCTTATTATATGCCGTACTACCAGATGGCGTAGAAATACAAAGCCCATCCCCTCGAAATGTTTCAAAGGTCTCCCCTTTTATTTCCACATTACAGACAAGGGAAGAGCCTTGAGAATTCTTAACCGTTGCTTCGTTAAGTGCCAAGTAACGCCTTGGCGTTGAACCATCCGCATAGCGTACAACCACTTCTAAAAGAGGATACTCTACTACTTGAAACGGTGTTTTTGCAATATGAATAATCAAATTCTCTACTTCGTCTGGTATCCAATCCGCATAAAAACCTAAGTGGCCTGTATGAACACCAACAAAAGCCGTTTCTTCAAGGCGGTGACTGTAATCGTGGAACGCTTGCAAAAGGGTTCCATCTCCGCCCACTGAGATAACAATCTCCGGTTCTTGTTTATTTTCTGTTAAACCAAATTCATTAAGTGATCGTATGATTTGTTCAACCAATGCATCTGATATTGAATCGCCACGTGATGCAACTGCATAATTCATTGGATCACCTCATTTCACATTACTGTATAGTTTGTTGCTGTTGATGTTTTGCTGATAGGAGCCGTTGGGCCTCCCTAACCTCGTCTCGAATAATGGACATTTCTTCATCTAATTGAAAAGCCGCTTCTGATGCTCGCATCAGTCTCATGCTAATATCTTCAGGAATTTCTCCACTATACTTATAGCGCAAGGAATGTTCGATTGTTGCCCAAAAGTTCATCGACAAAGTGCGTACTTGAAGTTCAACCTGAATCTTTTTTTCACCCTGGATGGTTTGGACCGGATACCCGATAATTAAATGATAAGAACGATACCCGCTCGGCTTCTGCTCGATAATATAATCACGTTCTTCAATAATTTCAAAGTCTTTCCGTTTACGAATGAGTTCAACAACCGTTTCAATATCTTCAACAAACTGGGTGACGATTCGAACACCCGCTAGGTCTTGTATCTCTTTTTCGAGGTCATCAAACGAAATCTTTTTGCGTGCAGCCTTATTTAAAATACTTGAAACAGGCTTAACTCGCCCTGTAACAAATTCTATAGGTGTATGGTTAGAGCTTTTTTGATATTGCTCCCTGATTCCCTTTAACTTAACCTTTAGTTCCTCAACTGCCTGTTTATATGGTGACAGGAGTTCATCCCAGCTATTCATTTATAATCACCACCTAATTAGTTTCGTTCAAATGAAATGCTGTTGATACGGCTTGTTCAAAGTCAGCACCGTAGTTCCCGTTGCCTTTTATATTTTCCAGAAGGAAATCAAATTCTTCATGGAATCCGGAAAGCTCCATTCCTTGATTTTCTCCTAGTTCAAGCCAAATAGGCTTTTTTGATTGATACGTTTTGTTTACGGTTTCCCACATTTCTTGATGGAACAAAATATGATGAAAACCTGTATCATCTTCAATTATGTATACAAATGCAAATCCATCAGAATCAACAAGCAAACGATTCCCTGGTTTCACCTTTTTTGCGGTTTCAACTGGTATGTTTTCATGACCTACAGCACGCCACTCGGCATCCGTTTCAATCATTTCTATAATGTGTATTTTGTGCATAGTATGTACCCCTCATTCTCAATGAAAAATCAAGCGTATCCCACTTACCAGTTTATCATATTTTTAATCATCAAAGAATTGATTCACCACAGAACTGAACCAAGTTGAGCTAAAAAAATCTCTATGTCATAATAGATAGATGATTAATCAGCTGATCAACCAGGAGGACTTTACCTAAATGGCTCAAGAACTTGAATTCGAAACAAAAACATTAGTACTTTCTGATGAATTTAAAGCATTACACACTTTTTTTCAAACAACAAATCAACAAGCGACGACGCAACATAATCACTATTTTGAAACGCTAGATTTCGGTTTGAAAGATGCAGGTTCTGCCTTACGCATACGAGAGAAAAACGGAAAATCCACCCTAACATTAAAACAACCTGCCCATAGCGGCGGGTTACTTGAAACGCATCAATCAGTAACTGAGGATGAACAAAAGGTGGCCATTCACAAAAACAAGCTGCCTGACGGAGAGGTATTAGAGCGAGTACATTCCTTACAGGTTCAGTCAAATGATTTGCAGTTTATCGGAACATTAACAACAGAACGCTTAGAATTCCCTTATGATGGAGGAACGGTTTGCCTTGATAAGAGTAGCTACCTTGGCGTCATTGATTATGAGCTTGAGTTTGAAGGAACATCAATGGAGCACGCTGAGCAAATATTAACCTCCATTCTTAAGCAAACTAACATTCAACGAAAAAACACACCGAATAAGGTCGCTCGATTCTTTGCACAAAAAGCGAGTAGCCATTCATAAACAGGATAGATGTACGAATAAATAAAAGACGAATGGACGGGGGTGTATCCCGTCCATTCGTCTTTTCATCATTTCAACTAGATCTGTAGGGGCTGTTTTACAACTAATTAAACAGTCTGAAACGTGTTCATCACTTTTGGAACATAGGCCATTGTTTCTTTAAATGGCGGGATTCCATTGTATTTATCGACATTTCCTGGACCAGCATTATAAGCAGCAAGAGCTTTTTCAATGGAACCATTGTATTTGGTCAGCATGCTTTTTAAATACTTTGCGCCTCCGTTAATGTTTTGTTCAGGATCAAATACATTTTGCACGCCAAGCCCTCTAGCTGTTGCGGGCATTAATTGCATGAGTCCCGAGGCCCCTGCATGACTTTTAGCATTTGGATTAAAATTTGATTCTTGTTTGATTACAGCATAAAGTAACTTAGGATCTAATGAATAGCGAGCTGCCGCTTTATCGATTAGATCTTTATAAGGAAATGCAACTCCAGAAGTATTTGTACTGACTGAAGTAGCTGCTGGAGCTTTTGATTGAGTAACCTGCTGCTGAATGGATTCAAACCGTTCTTTAGCTGCTTGTGATAAAAATAGATCGCTTATACCCGTTCGTGGAGGTTCCAACAAAGGTTGTTGATCAAGCTGATTTTGAAGTACATTAGAAAATAACTCACTTGCTTCGTTCGTCGAATCACCAAACCGTTGATTTGACCAGGATAGCTGAGTTTGGTTTCTCATATTTACTAACTGATTCTGTAACAATGAATAGTTCACATTCTCACCCTCATCTCTTCCATTCACTCTTTTAACTATACCAAAGCCGTTATTCCAATCCAACCATTAAACCAAGTTTAAATTCCAATATATTCAATTGTCGTACAGATTATTTGAAGTTCTTAATCAAGGTTGCTACAATGTAGAAGAGGTTGACAAAGGAGTGTAACTGTCATGCCAGATTCCAACTTTACTCCGTTTATAGCTCTAGGTGGTGAAGAGGTGCTTTCTAAATTAGTAGACACCTTCTATTTTCATGTAGGCAACCATACTCTATTATCGGAACTATTTCCTGCAGACTTAACAGAAACAGCGTATAAACAAAAACAATTTCTGACTCAATTTTTGGGAGGCCCTTCTCTATATACTGAAGAGTTTGGACATCCAATGCTTAGAGCTAGACATCTTCCATTCCCTATTACTGAGGAACATGCAAAAGCTTGGTTACAATGCATGGAGCAGGCACTCGAAGATGTACAAGTTGACCAAACAGTGCGTATGTATATGATGGAACGCCTTACTTTAACCGCTCATCATATGGTGAATACGCCTTAGAAAGGAGAATGACCATTGAATCCTCAAGAGATGTTAGCAACGTGTGATGATAAACAGGGCGTATGTGGTCTAAATCCAGGTGTATCTTATCCAACTAAACAATTAAAACCTATTGAAATTTATACTTTTATCGATCCACTATGTTCTGAATGCTGGGCCATTGAGCCTATTCTAAAGAAGCTGTACCTAGAGTATGGCGCGTACTTCCGTATCCGGGTGATCTTAGCCGGAAAATTAAAAGTTTGGAATGCCTGTCCTTCACTAGTTTCAACAAAAAGAAACAAACGCTTTAAGGAGGATCCTCCAGGTGCAAAAGGCATGTCCTGTGAAGGTGCTGTGCGATTTAAACCAGATGAGCTTGAACCTTATCGTGCTTCACTTGCAATTAAAGCGGCTGAGCTGCAAGGCCCACAAGCTGGAACAAGATTTTTGCGTAAGTTAAGAGAATACCTTTTTCTCGAAAAACTAAATATTACCGATGAAAAGGTGCTTAAAAACTGCGCAAGAGATGCTGGACTCGATCTTGAAGCTTTCACATTTGATCTGCATTCTCCTTCTTCCGCAAGGGCGCTTCAATGTGATGCTAAGACGACAAAAGAGATGGATGTAGAATCCGTACCGACGTTTGTTTTCTTTAATGATAATGTTGAAGAAGAAGGCATGAAGGTCTCTGGTCAGTATCCATATCACGTCTACGTTCAAATTTTAGAAGACATGCTTGGATTTAAACCTGAACCTGCAGAACCAATTGGATTAGAGGGATTTTTAAAGCAACATTCATTTGTAGCAACCGTCGAATGTGCAGCAGTACTAAATATTTCAGAGGAAGAAGTGACAAAGCAATTAAAATTGCTTAAACTTCAACAAAAGGTTGAAGCTGTACCATATAAGTATGGAACGTTTTGGCGCTACATTAAAAAAGAATAGCATGGACGATTTGTTCATTTCATAGACTAAAACAGGACACCATCACGGCGTCCTGTTTTTTCTATAGAAGGAGTGGAATCTGTGAAAGTAATTACGCTGATTTTTAAACTGAGCATCGTAATCGTGACGTTCTTTTTGTATTTGCTCGGCCTTATGAATGTAGTTCCCATATTAATTGGTGGGCCACTGTTCTTTCTTTCCATTCTCTTTTTGCTATACCCTTCAGTTAAAGCCAATCGGTTTAAGGGATTTCGCCCTTAGCTCTCCAGTAACTCTTCCATTTGATCAAGTGTTTGTTCAAACAACTGCATGGCCTGTTTGATAGGATCCGCTGTTGTCATATCCACCCCAGCCTTCTTTAGCATATCAATTGGGTATTCAGAGCTTCCGGTTTTTAGGAAAGAAAGGAATCGGTCTACGGCCGGTTGTCCTTCTTCTAAAATTTGTTTAGATAATGCTGCCGCCGCACTATAACCCGTAGCATATTGGAACACGTAGAAATTGTAATAGAAATGAGGAATTCTTGCCCACTCATATCCAATCTCTTTATCAATTACCATGTCCTGTCCATAGTACTTCACGTTTAAATCATAGTAAGCACGAGTTAATTCATCTGCAGTTAATGAGCCTCCTGCTTCTACTTTTTCATGGATAAGCTTCTCAAATTCAGCAAACATGGTTTGACGGAAAACCGTCCCCCTAAATCCTTCTAAGAAATAATTTAAGATGTAAAGTTTCTTTTCTTTATCTTCTAATGTTTCTATAAGGTGATGATGTAACAAGGCTTCATTTAATGTGGAAGCAACCTCCGCTACAAAAATTGTGTAATCACCGTACACATAAGGTTGATTACTTCTTGTATAATCACTGTGTAAGCTATGTCCAAACTCATGAGCTAGTGTAAACAGATTATCAACATCATCCTGCCAGTTCATTAGTATAAATGGCTTTGTTCCATACGTTCCTGATGAGTAAGCTCCACTTCGCTTCCCTTTATTCTCTTGAACATCTACCCATCTTTCATCAAACCCTCTTTTAAGTCGACTCACATATTCGTCGCCTAAAGGTTCAACTGCTTCAATGACCTTGTGCTTGGCTTCCTCATATGTAACGCTGAACTCTACATCCTGAACAATTGGCGTATAAAGATCATACATATGTAATTCTTCCACACCTAAACATTTTTTTCTCAGGCGAACATAACGGTGTAATAACGGCAGATGATCTTCTACAGTCTCAACGAGTTGATCGTATACACTTAATGGAATGTGCGTTTCAGATAAAGCGGCTTCTCTTGCACTATTATATTTTCTTGATTGAGCATGAAAAATATCGCCTTTTACTTGTCCGCTTAAAGTAGCAGCAAACGTATTTTTATAGGATTCGTACGTAGCATAAACCGCTTCAAATGTTGCTTTGCGGACCTCACGATTTTGGCTTTGTAAGAGCGAGACAAAACGACCATGAGTGATTTGAACCTCTTCTCCATCCTCACCCTTAATAGTTGGGAATTCCAGGTCAGCATTATTTAGAGCGCCAAATGCCTGACTTGATGCTAGAAGCGCTTCTTTTGCTCTGGCCAAGAGCTCTTCTTCCTTCTCGGAAAGAATATGATCTCTCTGCTTTTTAAGCTGGTCAAACATATGAGCAAATGCTTGTAGTTCTTTCTTTTCTGAAACGAAGGCGTCAAGCTCTTGTGGATCCATTGCTAATAGTTCCGGCGTTACAAATGCAGCCTTTTGATCAAGAAGCGACATAAGTCCATATGCTTGATCTTGTAATGCTGAGTAATACGAATTTCCTGTATCTTGATCATGTCTCATATGAGCATAAGTGAATAATTTACCAAGCTGTTCTTCAAGCTCTAATTGTTTGCTTAATGCTTGAAATAACGTATTTGAGGACTCATGAAGCTTCCCACGGAATTCATCCATTTCAGACATTTGCCCCTTGAATTGCTGGGCAACTTGCTCCCACTGTTCATCGTTTTTAAAAATTGATTCTAAGTCCCATGTATCTTCTACAGGTACTTCATGTCTTTCTAAGACTTTCTTATTCAATGAATACACCTCCAATAAACTAGCTCTACATATTGAGCTTCATTCACTATTATCTCTGAATTTGATGGATATTGGGAGTATTTTGACTTATTTTCGATAAATTTTGATCTAATTGATTGGCTTGATTAGGCGTTAAAGGAAGAGTAAGACTTTTTTGTATGACAAAGATCTGTTTATCTTTTTCATAACAAACACCAAACGATTTTAATAGACACATGTACTCCTCTATCATTTGATTGAGCAAATCAGAATCGTCATAAAACGGGTGTGAACGAAATGTAAGGATTCTATTATAGAGAAATGGGGTAAGATTGGTTTTAATTTCGGAAAGCGATATGATTTGGTTTGAAGTTAGGGGCAAGACACTTGTCACTAGTATAATGGTTTGCCATATGTGGGGAGAGGTTTGAATGAAATGTTGTACTGGGAGATACCAACCTGCTTCAGCAGGAAATTGACCAGGAGTGATGTTGTGGTGATAAAGCCACTTTTGATACAGTCGACGTTCTTTTGATTGATAAGGGTGTACAGGAGGAAAACGCCAGGCTCTTTTTACTCGTAGCCAAGATAGCGAATCAAGGGAAGGCATTATCGAAGGATTAAGAATATCGTTCAATGTGACAAGTTCTATCCTTTTGCAAATTAACTGTGCTAGTGCTCGAGTCGTAGAGAATGAACGGATTTGTTTTAAGAAGATCCACTGCGAGGCCTCCGGACAGTAATAGCTCATGTTCATCTGTTCCATACGATCTTTTCTAGCAGTCAGCCATTCAAATCCTAAGATCTGAAACACGTCTCCTTGCTTACGCCGGAGCCTATTCCCACCAATTACCCAAATCGGCGTTATTCCTATTTGCTGGTAGCCACGTGTGCGTTCCTGGTATCGCTCTTCAGATAATGAAGAACATTGAAATTCAATTGCAATGAGTTGGTTGCCTACTTTACAAAGCAAATCGGGACGTTGTTGGATGAGTGGTAAATACACTTCCAATGAAACGGGGATATTCTGTTTGATAAGCCAGTTGTATAGTCGTAACTTTCCGCTTAAGTGGTAAGGAGATTCTGGTTCAAGCGAGAGTCTGCATGTCGTATGTTTGTAATGAGCGAAGTGCCATTGACGTTTTGAACCTAGCTTTAAGGTCACTCTGGCATCACATGCAGGACACACAAACTGTTGCTTTGACCTTAAATCCTTTAATTCTTTTTCAAACCATTTATCAGCCATTGATATTTTTGTCCCATCTTCAAGGACAGCAGTTAGCATAGAAGCACCTCCATGCTACGTTAAGTTCGACAAAAAGTGTAGTAATCCTTTTATGCAATAGAAAAAAGTCTGAGACAAAACAAGAGATTATGCATTTTATAACATGAACATAGCCATCTATTCCCTACAGAAGAATCAGTACACCCGCGTGGAACGGTATAAGGTTCTCCTTTCGCTCGTCTATAAAAAAATAAAAAGATGGCAAAGGATTCAACCGTCGAATCCTTTGCCATCTTTTTTTGATATCAGTTATATCCATTCTCTAGCTCTTATGCTCTTTGTGAAAACTGTTGTCTTAATGTTTCAAGTGCAGACTCATCAATGATTGACTTTCCATACTCTGCCACACGATGAACGGTAATATCTGATTCAAAGCCATATTCCAGGATGTGGCTTAGCATGTTATCTTGTTCATCTTCGGTATATCGCTCATCATCAAAAACGATGTGCAAATAATAGTGTCCTTCAAAGTGGAAGAGTCTGTTATCCAGATCAACTTCTAAAAAGCTATGGCTTAAATCAATTAAGTCCTCAAAGTCTCTAAAACCAATCATAAGCTCTAGTGGCTCGTGAACGGATTCATCTTGATCTAGAAGCTCAGCTCCATTATCTGTTTCACTGTCTCCATCAGCAAGCGCTTGTTTGTCCTGCCAATCAGGTACGTCTAGCTTCATGCTTCCGTCTGTTACTTGTCCTCTTGTTACTAAGATTTCAAGGCCCCGGTCCATTGCATGAACCTGGATCCATAATGGACCATCTAATTCAAAATCATCACGATTATTGGCTTCATTCATCATTTCAAAGAAGAGCTCTTCTCCACGCTCACGATTGTACCAAATTTCGTCTCGTTCAAAACCTCTTGACTCTATATCTTTATACGTAATAAAAAATTTAATGGTTGTGTCATTCACGCGTTCGATATCCATAATCGCTCTCCTCCGATCATTTACTCTAAGCAAGACCTCTGCTTGAAAAGTATAGTTACACTTTACCCTTTGTATGAATAGGGTAACCTCATAATAAAAGGGATCGTAACTTTCTTCTATTTTATGATAGTTTAAGGAAAAAAGGAATGATAAAATCAGATTTTTCTAAAATCCATTTTATCTAATAAATCCTTTTGTAATTCCTTATTTTCCTTTATTGGATACGTACTGTCAAGTATACGAGCTTATAAATAAAACCTTCTACACATGACTGTAGAAGGTTTATTGTTAATTAACAAGTCGCTGTGCTTCTTGTAATTGGAATGTACGAACTTTTCTAGGTAAGAAGCGACGAATCTCAGCTTCGTTATAACCTACCTGAAGGCGCTTTTCATCGAAAATGATTGGTCGACGTAATAGACCTGGATTTTCACTAATAATTGTAAAAAGAGTTTGTAATGAAAGGTTCTCAACCTCAACATTAAGCTCTTGAAAAACTTTGGAACGAGTTGAAATGATCTCATCTGTTCCATCCTCAGTCATTCGAATCACTTCTTTAACCTCGTCCACTGAAAGCGGTGAAGAAAAAATATTACGTTCCTCAAACGGAATGTCATGCTCCTCTAACCATGCTTTTGCTTTGCGACAAGATGTACAGCTTGGTGAAGTTAACAATGTGACCATCTTACCAACCTCTCCCTTCAAGGAATCAATCTTTTGACTAAAAATGAGAACGTCTGTTTCACACTACTTATTATACAGAAAGTACGGTTGAAAGTACATAGTAGTTACAAAAAAGTTATACAAAACTTCTACATTGAAAGTCGATCGTTTAATATGTAACTAGTGATGTACATTCCCCGTAGTTCTTTAACTTAAACATAGTATACTAAAAATCTTTTTAAACAAAAATGTTTCATAACTATTTTACAAGTTGTTACTCAATTCAAAAAAAGTCCACCATAATGGCAGACATTTAAGCAATAATTTTACGATATGATTGAGGAGTTGTTTGTTTTAATGGCGACCTTTTCCAGTTATCAACATTTTTCTTTAGAAGGTCTTTTAACATTTCTCGCTTTTTCTTCTGATGCTTCGCTTTTTCTTTATTCTTCAATTGGCACACCACCCTTTGCCGAGTTGCCTTTAGTCAATCGCCTTTTCGTCCTTTTTGTACGTAACAGCCTGATCTACTGCATCATACGATTCACCGTATAAATCTTGATCCTTATACGTGTGAATAGTTTCATACGTGTGCTTCATTTTCTCATAAATACTATGCTCTGTTTCATCTGTCGGTGACCAGTACAAGATTTCAAGCTCATTCACTTTGTTCGTTGCCAAAGACTTTTTGCGGTATCCTACAGACTGGGCATGAGTAAACCCTTCTCTAGAATAAAATCGATTGCGTTTTACCGTATCTGTATCTTCATAATCAACCGGTTCAACTTCTAGAATAATTGGTTTATTCTTACGTTTAAGTTTTTCGAGTAGTTGCTTTCCTAGTCCCTGACCGCGAGCATCCTTGGAAACAAACAGATAATCAACAAAGACAAAGTCATTTGTTTCTACATACATAATAACATGATTCTCACCTTCGTCTTTATGGTAAATATCTGCTTTCTCTTTTAAGAGTAATTCCATATGCTCTTTTGATTTCATTTCTTCAATCGGAAAATACTTACTAAGTTTTTCATACCAACTCATTGTACACTCATTCCTTCCTTATTTCTTCATTACTTTTAACGTTTGGGCATTACTATATTCCTTTTTTTCAAAAAGAGTAAACGCTATCTTTTTTCATAAAGCAAAGTGCCTTAGACAAAATAGAAAAAAAATATTGAAAACACGAATATAGCAACAACTCCGCTATAGTTGCTTCACCACGCACTGTACCATAGAAGTCTCGGGTTCACCTTACGCTTGTTCAATAAAATCACGAATGGCGAATAATTCAATTAATGAATCATTCGCCATTGTTCAATTGATTTTTAGTTATGTCCTAAGGCCTTAACTTTTAGATTGTTTTCAATTGGTCTAAAAACCCTTAAGGAGAATAATTTACGCCTTGTGAATATGTGTTCCCGGCATTCCATAGAAGAAATTCAGTAATACCTTCCTCTTTTAAGCCTTTAATTTGATCTTCAACTTGCTCTTTTCCATATGTTTGCCACTCTCCAGAAGGTAAGTAACTTGCCGTAAAGTCTTGAAGCCACGGTCTAGAGACTGGACCTTCTTCAAGCTCGGAAAGAAGCTCATTTTCTACTTTAGCGTACTCTTTTGACATTTCATACGGATATAGATCTGGCTTATCAATTCCAAAGTATGATGTCCAGTGACTCGGATAAATCATGGAAGAAATGACATCGACGTTATCAGAAATACCCAAGAAGCTTTGTCCAATTCCTGGTGCATACTCTACAGTCGCTGCATATCCAAAAATATCAACCGATACATCTACGTCATATGCACTCAACTCTTCTTTTGCATACGCAACAAAATCGTTCACTGCATTTACGCGGCGGTGAATATTATCTCCATCGCCACCCTCATACTTTCCTGTGCTATATTCTAAGTCCTCATCACGATTCTCAAATCCTTCGGGGAAACGAACATAGTCAAACTGAATTTCTTGAAAACCCATTTTTGCAGCTTCTTCAGCAATATCTACGTTATACTCCCAGACTTCTTCAAGGAATGGGTTCACAAACGCCTCATTACGGCCATTTTTCCAAACTTTACCATTTTCTTTGAAAGACCATTCTGGTTTTTCTTCTGCAAGTACCGTATCCTTAAACACGACCACACGTGCAATTGGATAAATGTTATTTTCTTCTAATACGTCAAACATTTTTTCTGGATCACCTATGTAATTATGTGCGATATCATAGTAGGGTGAATCTTCGTCCGGGCGATATGTAAGATGTCCATTATCTTCTTTGATGTCAATAACCATTGAATTTAACTCTGTGTTATTTAACATGTCTACTAACGTATTAAAACGTTCCCCACCAGCTGAGTTACCTGTTACATAAATTCCTTTTACGCCATCCTCCGGGTAATCGAATTGTCGATCTGAAGAGTGAACAAATCGTGCCAGTCGGTCCGGCAGGCTGTAAGCTTTAAGTTCAGTTACTTTATGAGCAAGTTCTTTTGCTTCGTTCTCGTCCTCTGCTTGAGCCGTGTGGCTGATTCCCACTACAGCAAGTCCCATTGCAACAATGGATACTGCTTGCTTCCACATTTTTGCCACAACCCTTCTTTTTTAGATTAATCCTCATCCTTTGCATCCCAATCCTCAGGGATCGGTTCATTCATTTCATGCTCCATTGCTTTTCTTTTGAGATTAATCTGGTCCTTGTACCACTCAAACTGTTTCTTGCTTACTACATACTCTTCCCCATTATGTAATGCTTTGATGTTTCCTGCTGCAACCTGTCCTTTGATGTATGCAAGCGGAAGATCTAAGTATTCAGCTAATTCCGATAACGATATGTACATACGTAACCTCCATGGAGAGTATATCTTTTTTTGACAATATCCGACTACCCATGCTGGAAAAATAGATAATTTTACGTATTTATTCTCTACAATACCCGTTTTTGAAAAAAACATGCCTAAATTAAAAAAAGAGCCTGAATTCTTTCCAGACTCTTTACTGAATAGGCAAAATGTACATAATAACTAAAAAGAAATGGAGTACTGTTCCTCCTAGTACAAACAAATGCCATACAGCATGATGAAATTTAAATCCTCTCCATATATAGAAGATGGTTCCTAAGCTATACAAGACTCCACCACCAATTAAGAAAAGGGTTCCTTGAATTGGTAAGGTTAAAACAATAGGTTTGATCGCAAAAAGCGCCATCCATCCCATGAGTAAATAAAAGATTGTTGAAATCACTAAGAACTTCTTCACGAAGAAAATTTTAAATACAATCCCAATCGTTGCTATACCCCAGACAATACCAAACAACGTCCAGCCTAAGGCACCTTGCACAACGATGAACAAGATGGGCGTATACGTTCCAGCGATAAAAAGATAGATCGCCGAATGATCAAGAATCTCAAAGAGGTCCTTGGCTTTACCGGGCGGAAAACTATGCACAAGTGTTGAGGATGCATATAATAGGAGCATTGAAGTCCCATAGATGGAGAAGCTAACAATATGCCACGCGTTCCCATACAAACTCGCAAAGACAATTAACAATGTCAAGCAGGCAATACTAATTACAGCACCAATCCCATGAGTAATTGCATTAGCGAGTTCTTCGTCTTTTGAAAAAACATGTGTAGTTGCCAATCAGTCATCCTCCTTTATCAGGTTTCGGGTTCTTCATTATATGGAAAGGGTGAATTTTTGTTGCAACTAGGTTCATCCTGTTTATATAATAGATAAACTAATCGTACCAGTTTAATTGGAACTTTGAAAGGAGTGATTACATGAGAGATGTAACGCTTGTCCAAATCTTTGATCACCCCATCACACAAAAATATGTGAAACGATCAGGCATGGCTCACGCTATCGCTTGTGCGTACCATGCGTTTAAGTTAGCTAAAGAGTATCACGTGAACCCTGATTTAGCTGTAAAAGCCGCTCTTTTACATGATATTGGTCATTATACGTGGTATCGAAACGGCAAATGGGATTATTCGTTATATAAAGAAAACGATATTCATGCGATAAAAGGCGCAGAGCGCGCTCATAAATTACTCATTCGACTTGGTGAACACCCTAAAGCCGCAAAAGAAATTTCTCTAGCTGTTCTTTTGCATACAGATTCATACTTACCACAAGGCGAGCTTCATCTTAAACCTTTACAAAAGGTCGTGAACCTAGCGGACGAGGCAGATGAGGAACCAAGTGGTGGACATCATTATCGGGTGATTGATGATGACAAAGCACGGATCATGCTCGCAAAACTTGATCAAATGGTTGAAGACGAATTAACCAACATGAAACAAAAGGGCGAAGATTAATCGCCTTTTTTGTTTGCCATAATGTACGAAGATGCAATGTCAGAAGGAAGCATTCCATTAATCCGCTGAACTTCCTTTCCTTGCTCATCTAAAAAAACAGTAGTTGGTATCCCAACAATATGATATTTGTTCATCCACTCTCCAGTTTGATCAAGCCAAGGATCAAACGAAGCTTGATAATGACTTAAAAATGCTAGTAGCTGCTCAAGATCAGGGTCTACCTTTGTAAGGTGGATTGGCACAAACCCGACCCCTTCTTGCTCAAGTTTTTTGGAGAACTCAACGATGTCTGGCATTTCCTCTTGGCACGGTTGACACCATGTTGCAAAGAAATGAACCACTACTTTCTGTCCTTTAAAGTCATCTAATGTTTTGGCTTGTCCAGATAAACTTTTAGTTTCAATTTGGATCACTTGTTTTTCTGCTGCTACAGCCTGGTGAGGAGATAAAGAATAGCCGATTAAAAGGAGAAAAGCTGTTAACAGGTAAAGGAATATTTTTTGATTCATTTGACTCCTCCTTTTTACTGATACAAACCCTTGTTATACTTAAATTGAAAGGGAGTTGATTACGCATGACTAAAATTCAAATCAGTCAGGTTATCGCCATTGTTATCCTCATTGCTTTTATGTTCTATACATATCAAACAGAGGAGCGACTACTTTATTTATTTATTCCCATCGCCCTTATAAATATTCTGCTGTGGATTCTGCGTCAACGGGAACGCAAAGTGGCTCGTAACCGTTCGTCTCAACCATAATTTGTTGGATGATCTGCCTAGTTGCGTGAGGTTTACTTAGCGCTTGGGCTTGTTTAAGATACGCGCATCGTTTTTCTTGGTTAAATAAGACAGTTTGGACTGCTTTATGAAGCTGAACTTGATGTTCAGCAAATATCGCAGCCTTTTTTTCTTTTAAGAGGCGTGCATTCTCCATTTCTTGACCTGGCAAGGGTCGATAGATGACGATTGGTGCTGTTTCTGTAAGTGCTTGAGCAAGTGTAAGACCGCCTGCTTTTGTAATCAGAACGTCCGAGGCGCTCACATATGTTGTAAACTGTTTTGTAAATGGAATCACCTTTATCGTATGTTGATCATTCCTAAGTCGATTGAGCTTCAAAGAAATTCGTTGGTTTACGCCTGTAAAACAAAGAATGGTGCTCTGCTGGATGTCTTTTAATGCATTAATAATTTCTTCGTACCTTGCTATCCCTTCTCCCCCTCCTGCAATCATGATCACCGGCTTTCCTTTTGAAAGACCTAATGCTTCTTTCACCTTTGCTTTCATTGCATAGCCATTCACAGGGCGTTCTATAGGAATGCCATATGAATAGTAGCAAGAGGGTACGTCCATGTGTGGAGGAAAAGATTCTAAACCAGATAAAAAATATCCCGAAACCTGCGGGTGAATTGCTAGACGGTGTAATTTAAAATCAGTACTTATATGATAGAGTGGCATGTCCCTTTTGGACCACCTTATCCAAGTTGCAAGTAATCTTGTGATGAGAACATGAGTAGAAAGATAAAAAGGGCGAGGACCCTCGAGTATGGATTGACCGAATTTGATATAAAGGTTTTTAGCCATTCTCTCAAACAATCGATCCCCTTTCGTTGTCTTGGACGTATAGCGATAACACACGTCCCAGATAACAGGGGTATCAGAAATCATATGAAAGTACCCTTTGCGTATAATCCTTTGCTGCCAGACCGACAGACGATCGAATAGATCCACTACTTCAGGTTTATACTGGGTCAGGCGTTCACATTCACTTGCTAGTATCTTAGCGGTTTTTGTATGACCATAACCAATTGATGCATGAAGAATTAAGGGTTGTGCCTTCATTTTGACCAACCTCCTTAAAGCTTTTTAAGAACGTAATACAAGTATATGGACAACCTATTTCTTTATTCATTCGAGACTCAAATGTAATAGAGGAAAGAACACGATCAATTATGGTATGATACTCAGGAGACATACGTAGTAATGGAGGAGAATGTAATGAAAACCGTTTTTTCAGGAATACAGCCTAGTGGCACTGTGACACTAGGAAATTATTTAGGAGCGATGAAGCATTTTGTAGACATGCAGGAAGACAACCAGTGTTACTTTTGTATCGTAGATCAACATGCAATTACTCAACCTCAGGATCGTTTAAAGCTTAGAGAGAACATTCGCAGCCTAGCCGCTTTATATGTTGCAGTCGGACTTGATTCAAAAAAGGCTGTTCTGTTTGTTCAATCTGAAGTACCTGCTCATGCACAATTAGGTTGGATGATGCAATGTGTTTCATATATTGGTGAATTGGAGCGAATGACTCAATTTAAAGACAAATCATCAGGGAAAGAAGCGGTATCTGCCTCACTTCTTACGTACCCTCCATTAATGGCAGCGGACATTCTGCTTTATGGAACAAACGTTGTACCTGTTGGAGAAGATCAAAAACAACACTTAGAGCTCACTCGCAACCTAGCCGAACGCTTTAACAAGAAATACAATGATATCTTCACAGTCCCTGAAGTGCAAATTCCTAAAGAAGGCGCACGGATTATGTCACTCACTGACCCGACTAGTAAAATGAGTAAATCCAACCCAAATCCTAAAAGCTACATCTCAATCTTGGATGAGCCACAAACCATTCGCAAGAAAATAAAGAGTGCTGTCACCGATACGGAAGGAACCGTACGCTATGACAAAGAACAAAAACCAGGTGTTGCGAACCTATTAACGATTTACTCTTCAATTACAGGTGAGACTATTAGTACTCTCGAAGAACGTTATCATGGGAAGGGATATGGCGATTTTAAAGCAGATGTCGCTGAGGTTGTAGTCAATGCCCTAACGCCAATTCAAGAAAAATACCATGAACTTATTCAATCAGATGAATTGGATACGATTTTAGATGACGGAGCTACCCGAGCAAATACTCAAGCAGTTCGTATGTTACACAAAGCAGAACGAGCAATGGGACTTGGTCGACGTACTAGATAATCTCAGTTAGCAAACGATCCAGTTTGGGTCGTTTGTTTTTTTGCATAAAAAAAGCGAATGCAAAGGCACCCGCTTAGTATCCGTTATTCTTTTTCCAAACCTTACCTACAAAAAAGGACAGGCCTAACGTACCCACTAACAAAATCACTGTGAATACTTGCATGACTGTATAAGCTAAGCCATCCATTGTTTCTCCAACCATGTAACCGCCTCCACATACTATTTTCTTAAGTATAGTAGAAGTTGACAGGTAAGTAAACGGAAAATAGCTTATTTCACACTTTCAGGATGCTCTTGTTCCCACAACTTCTCAAAAAATGGTTGTCCTTTAATCATTGCTTCGCACAGTTCAATGTGACGACTTGTCCATCCTAGCTGGACTTCACTAATAAAATGATCCCAGGCTTCGTGACGCTGCATGCATTGAATTTGCTCATATGCTTCTGGCTTCCATTCCGTGTACCAATATCTAACCTCAGCATCCGTACCCGATTGATTTAATTCGTCTAATACCATATGAAGCAAAAGCTTTAATTGCCTTTCCTTACGAGTAAGACCGATCATTTCCTCAGGTGATGGGGACAAAATATGATATTCCTTTTGAAGTGGTGGATGCTCAAGTTCAAATACCTTCCATTCACCATTTTCTAAATGCTCATAAACAAGCTGTTGCTGTCTAGGTGTTAGACGGCTTTTTCGAATAGGTGTTTGAAAACCAGCTGTATCAACAGCTAAAATACGTCTGCCATCTGAGGCGATAAAGCAGTAATCAAGCTGGATTCTCGACATGTTTTTTCGCAAATAGCTTTTTTGGTACACTTCCTGCAACAAAGCTTCTGGTAATTCAGCTAAATCATTTTCGAGATAATCCATAAATGAATCGGTTACTTTCACTAAAATGGCCTGGTCCAGCACTTCTACCCGATCACTCGGACGCCATTCTACAAAATCACACACATTATAGCCGTTCTCTTCCCCTTCAAACCAGTTAACCCATACATCACGCATGACGACCATTTTAAACCCTCCTTGCGAGCATAATCGATAGTACCCACAGTATAGGCAATGGCTAACCAGTTTATTCCACGAAACTCATACTCTTTAAAACTTCTTTTAGCCAAGCCTTACAATTCGGCCCTTTAAACGTCAGCCAATCTGTAGTTGTCCAAGCTGGTCGTTTTTCGTGAGAGGTCTTAGCGAGTTGATAACCAACGTAGTAACCGAGCAACGGAGGGATCTTTAACCTGGCATCCCCATACAAGTATTTTCGATGAGCCGATCGACCCTTTACATTCAGATTAGGTGCTACCCATTTTTTGAACCACTTTTTATCAAAGCGCTCATCGTATAAGGATGTCCAAGGGGCCAATTGATCTTCTCCAACATATTCAAGTACAGCTAATTCGGCTAATCCTTCCATATAAATAGATTCAAGCAGCGAGATGGATTCTTCCGTCTCATCCGAATGCATTAATCGAACCGCATGATGATATTCATGAACAAGTAAAGAGTGGATCTCCTTATCACTCAAATGCGTGCCCACAAATAAAAAAAGAGCAAACGGAAAACTAATTCCTGCTTTTTTAGAAGAATCATCTATTCCTTTATTCACTGGCAGAAGATAGATAGGCAGGTCTGGACCATCCCACTCTTTTTTTAAAAGTAGAAATTGAGTTTGAACTTTCTCCCATATTGGCCTAGTAGCTAGCTCCTCTAGATCCTCCAACTCTTGCTCATTTACTAAAAATAATCCTTGCTCCAATAAAAACGGATGAAGCTGCTCCGTCATCTCTCCATCAAACCGTTTTACTAGAGGCTCCACAAACCATTTTTTCTGTGATAGATGCAACGTTTGTTGCGAACTTCTTTGCTGAGCCTCTTGTAAATAATATCTTATCCATTTATCTGTTCGAACGACGCTCATAACTTCCTCCTCCTCTCAACTCATAATTCTAGACAACGTTCCACACTCATTAACTTGACTTCGCATGCGCTTCCTTTCAAAATTAGAATAGATACAAGACATTATTTAAGGAGACATTCAATGGCTAATTTGGATATAAAAAACCTTCAGTCTTTTAAAGTAGAATTAACACGATTTATGATGACTTATAAATTTGCACTTGATGAAATGAATACAAAGATCAAGATCCTTCAGGAAGAATTTGAGTATGTCCATGAACACAATCCAATTGAACATATAAAATGCAGACTAAAATCACCAGAAAGTATTTTTAAGAAGGTTCTTCGCAAAAACTGTCAGCCTTCTCTTGAGAGCATTAAGGCTCATATAAAGGATATTGCCGGTATTCGTATAACATGTTCGTTTCTTTCAGATATCTATACTCTTTCTGAGATGCTTCAAAATCAAAGTGATATTCGGGTGCTTGAAGTAAAGGATTACATAAAGCATCCCAAAGACAATGGATATCAAAGTCTTCACCTTATCCTTGAACTCCCTGTCTTTATGACCGACCGTACCGAGTATGTTTGTATGGAGGTTCAGATCCGAACTATTGCAATGGATTTCTGGGCAAGCCTAGAGCATAAAATCTATTATAAATATGAATCTGATGTGCCAAAGCACCTACTACAGGAATTAAAGGAAGCTGCTGACTCAGCGGCCGCACTTGATCGGAAAATGGAAGGGATTCACAATGAAATTGATACGATCAAGAAACGAAAGAAAGTGTATGATGAGAATCACAAGCTTCAGATTAAAGATCAAACCTTCGAGCTACCAGCCGACCTTCTGAAGTTACTTGAGACAAAAGATGAATAATTGATTCGAAGAGCGGTACACTTTTAAAACAGTGCTACGGCTCTTTTTTTCAGTTTTTGTAAGCGACTTCTATTGATTCTACTCCCCTCAAGTGATACTCTGCTAACAGATACTCTTTTATCCCTTAAAGCGTTACAAGCAGGAGGGTGAACTCTCTAAAAGGAGATACGTATGTTAACTAAAACGACACCGACAACTACAGATGCGTACACAACTTTCACTAGAAGCGAATGGTCTTCGCTAGCGTATCAAGCCTCTGTAAGTCTCACAGATGAGGAACGAACACAATTACAAGGAATTAATGAAACCGTCTCGCCAGATGAGGTCGAGCAAATTTACGTCCCTTTAACGGAACTATTATATATGCATACATCTCATGCCGTTAACTTGCATAATGATCAAAATCGCTTTTTTCATAGAGAAACAAAGAAGGTTCCTTTTGTCATTGGCATTGCAGGCAGTGTATCTGTCGGCAAAAGTACAACCGCACGCTTAATCCAAGCCCTTATTAGCCGTTGGCCCAACCGCCCAAAAGTTGATCTTGTCACAACTGATGGATTCCTTTATCCAAATAAGGTACTTGAAGAACGTGGATTAATGAAAAGAAAGGGCTTTCCCGAAAGCTACGACATCCGGAAGCTTATTCGCTTTCTTTCCGATATAAAATCAGGTCGCAAAAGCACAGAGGTCCCACTCTACTCTCATCTTACGTATGACGTGTTAAGTGAAAAATCTCAGCCGATCGACGAGCCTGATGTTGTGATCGTAGAAGGAATCAATGTTCTTCAAGTAAACAAAAAAGACCGGCGCATTTCACCTGTCTTTGTCTCCGACTTCTTTGACTACTCTATCTATGTAGATGCAGACGAAGAAAATATTATCAAATGGTATGTCGATCGCTTTAAAGTGCTTCAACACACAGCATTTCAGGATCCAAATTCCTTCTTCCACCGATACCGACACTTAAGCGAATTAGAAGCCGAAGAAGTAGCCTTTTCCATATGGAAAACCATTAACGGCGTCAACCTCGAAAAAAACATACGCCCCACTCGTTACCGTGCTGACATGATCCTCACAAAAGGAACCGGCCACCGTGTGGAGCAAGTACAAGTGAAAAAGAGCTAAGAAAAACGGATCCCATTTAAGGGTCCGTTTTTTGCTGGAAGGAAGATCTGTTCCCATTATTGATTCTTTGCTCCCTTTGTTGATTCCTTACTATCTTTGTTGATACTGCCTTATCTCCGCCGAATATAGCTTCTCCGCACTACTCCCCCCGCTACTAGGTCAACCACATTTCCCTCGGGTTCAACTGATACACGCTTTCTATTCGGTTCATAAAGTGGCAGATGATCCATTCACGGCGAATGGTTGCATAGTCAGCAAAATATTGCTGAATGTGCTCATTGATTTCTTTTTCGCTATAGGATTCTCCCTCGATTAGTCCCCTCAACATATATTCCAAAACAATAAGCTTCTTTTTCCGCTGTGCGGGAAAGGTTTTAAGCTGGTTCTGTGCATTAAAGAAATTCTTGATCACAGCAGATTTTTGATCGTCGGTTACATGAAAGTCTTGATTCATTTCATTCTCCCCAATCTTGGTCACGGCCATTGCGAGCGCCATTAACGTTTTTTCGTTTAGATGATAATACACTGTGTTCTTATCTCGAACCTGTTTAACTACGTCAATCTCTTTTAATTTTGCCATGTGATGCGATATGGTTGGTGGTTTTAAACCGAGCTTTCCTGCAATCGCTTGACCGTGCAGCGGACCCTTTTTTAACATAGAAACGATTTGGATACGGGTTTTATCCCCCATAACCTTATGGAAGTTAACAATCCGACTTAATTGCATGGCTCTCCTCCTTCTACTTCGATATATATCTAATTTTATATTAATCTAATTAGATAATCATGTAAATAGATTACATAAAAAAAGCTCGTTGCAAATCTACCATTTGCAACGAGCCTACTCTAGTTATAAATTACCCTTTGAACATTTGAACGAACATCTTACCGTAAGGACCGCCATCAACAATACCGATTCCTACGTTTGTGTAGTCAGCTTTCAGAATGTTCTCGCGGTGACCTTGTGAGTTCATTAGTGCTTGGTGAGCTGCTTCTACTGTTTGGTTTCCAGCAAGGTTTTCACCAGCTGTACGATACTCGATTCCGAACTGATCCATCATTTGGAAAGGTGAACCGTATGTTGGAGAGTTATGGTCAAAATAGTTATTATCAATCATGTCTTGTGCTTTTACACGTGCTACTTTTGCAAGCTCTGGGTCAGCTTTAAGTGGAGAAAGTCCAACACTTTCGCGCTCTTTATTTACTGAATCTAGCATTTTTTGCTCTTCTGCTGAGAATTCAGATGATGCTTCTGAATCAGCTGCTTCTTCCTGTGAAGCTTCCTCTTCTGCTTGTAAATCTTCTTCAACTGGAGCAGGTGCTTCTACTGCCTCTTCTTCAACTACTTCTTCAGCTTGCTCAGGCTCTTCTACTACTTCAGCTCCTGGCTGCTCTGCTGCTTGTTCGAAATCAAATTGGTTAAAGAAATCGATTACCCATTGACCGTTTTCGAAATTAATATTTTCAGCTCCTGGGAACTTAGCAAGGCAATTAAAAGCCTGCTGTGCATCTTGAGCGTCAAATTGGATTACGTAAGGACCTCCTACCTGTGTATTGGAAGCTGCATCAGCTTGTCCAGAAAAACCTACTGCTGTAATTGCCGCTGCTGCAGCAGATGATAATACGATTTTCTTGAAATTCATCTTTGAATTCCTCCTCAGAAAGTTTGTGTTTCGTTTCTACAATTCGCATCTTAGCATAGCTTTTTTTACTAGAGCCATGGTAAAAGTTTCATCATTAGGAAGAGTACTAGATTCCTTCACATCGCTGATAATCGTTGTGACTCTAAGGATTATCCTTTCTATTAAACACTAAGTAAAAGGAAATATGTCAAAGATCCATTGAACTTTAATATTTCGTTACATAACTGTAAAAAAACGCATTGAAGCCACGGGTATCAAGGAAATCCTCCAATTTAGCGGCAGATTGGCTAAATTTACATGCACACTTACACTTAAAAGTTTGATAGGTTAGAAAGCAGATTGTACACAGGAGGTATTTTCATTGAAAAAGAAATTATTAGCCAGTTTACTAGTGATAGGGTTAGTTGCCACGAGTACACAAATAGTCGAAGCAAAATCAACTCATACCATTAAAAAGGGAGAAACCCTTTCAACCATAAGCAATCAATATGCCATACCAACGGCAGCAATTAAAAGAAGTAACAACCTTTCTTCTACTAACATCGTTGCAGGAGAAACATTAACAATCCCTACTACTGTTTCATCTAATGAAAAAGAATTGTTAGCGCGCCTTGTGCACGCTGAAGCAAAAGGTGAGCCATACGCAGGTAAAGTAGCAGTAGCAACCGTTGTATTAAACCGTGTCGATAGTGATTTATTCCCTGACAATGTAAATGACGTTGTTTATGAAAGAAGCGCATCCGGGCATTATGCTTTCTCTCCAGTTTTAGATGGTTCCATTTCAAATAAAGCAGATAGTGAGTCCATTCGCGCGGTAGAAGAAGCTACCCAATTTAGAGGACAAGGACAAAATTCTTTATACTTCTATAATCCGGCGACGGCAACAAGTAAATGGGTGTCCACTCGTGAACAGACGCTTGTAATCGGTGACCATGTATTTGCTAAATAAGTCATTCTCTTAAGACCCCAAAAAAAAAGGGGTCTTTTTTCGTAGCTTAATTTAATGGACAGAGGGAATAGAATGATATAGATAGACAAAGGAGGACCCAATTATGGTACGTATAACTAAAACACCGACTTTACAGATGCATCGTGTCTTGCAGCACCGTTTACAAAATGCTGTGCGTCCAAACTCGGCAGCACCAGTTGAAAAAGTGTCCTCCATAGCTCCAGTAACAGAAGTTGTAGCAAATGAGTCAGCCAATTATTTATATGAGTATGAACGTTATGGATGGGTCAACCGACTCCGTACAACATTAAAGACCTTTTACAAAAAAGAACGAGCTCTTTGGAAACAAGCACGTATGCAGCGACGAACGCTTGCTCAGTTTGAACAATTTATTGAGACTTGGAACGAAACGGCCAAGCAAATGGAGAAGCTTGAGCAAATGGGATTATCCTTTCAAGGTGACTTACGCACTTCCCTGAAGCAGCAGTCAGACTCACTTTCTAAAGTCGGTGTAACGGTTGATGGATTAACTCTTACGTTTCAAAAACAGTCTACCCGCCCCAAAAATCAATGGATTGATCAGTTACAATCAATAAAAGTTAACCTGTACCAAACCTATCATCAACTCTTTACACTCACCTTTCAGGAATCTAGTTCCCCTTACGAACAAGGTCCTACAGAACTACAAGGTCTGATCTACGAGAAACGTGGGTAGACTTTTAAGACACAGTCGTGACGAGCGACTGTGTCTTTTGCTACAATAAAGAAAGATTATAGATATGAGGAGACTCTATTAGATGAAATTACTTGCCTCTCATGTACAAATAGATTTTGATGGGCTGGCTTCATTAATTGCTGCCCAAGCCTTATATCCTGATGCCACCATTGTCCTTCCCTCACAACAACAGGAGAGCGTAAAACAAGTCCTTTCGTTGTATCGGGATACATTTAAAGCGGAAGCGATTGAAAAAATCGATTGGGGTGAGGTCACGGATATTGTGATTGTTGATGCTTCTTCACTTAAACGCTGTGGCATCCCTCAGGAAAAGCTGTCAGCTCTTAATACGTTAACAATCTATGACCATCACCAAACGGATCCAGATTCTTTTGCTACCAAAGTGGTTCAGGAACCTGTTGGTGCCTGTGCGACTCTGCTTATAGAGAAGTTCCAAGAACAGAACATTACGTTAAAGCCTTCAGAAGCATTATTACTCGGACTTGGGTTATACAGTGATACTGGTTCATTTCAACATATGCAAACAACAGAGCGAGACTTATCCGCTGCTGCCTATCTTTTATCTCAAGGGATGGACCTGGACGTAATGAAGCCATTTCTAGAAGACCATTTAACAGATACACAGGAATTACTGTATCAACGATTAATTAAATCTATCGACATATATGAAGAAAATGGCTTAGAGATCGCTATTTGTTCCACAACTTGTGATTCATTCATTAGCGGGCTCGCTCCAATAACTGAACGATTAGTTAACACTCTTAAGGCAGATACTGTTTTATCTGTTGTTCAAATGGGGTCAAACACTTACATAACAGGCAGAAGTCAAACCATGCGAGTGAATATTAAAAAGATCATGACGGCGTTTGGAGGCGGTGGACATGCTCAAGCCGCTGCCGCCTCCGTTAAAAGAGGAGTTGTACAGGATGTTCTTGAACAAGTGAAGTCTGAGCTTCCCTCAGCCATTCAACCTGCCATTACTGCAGGCATGATCATGAGTTCTCCAGTGCATACGATTGAAGAAAGCAACACCCTAGACGATGCGGCTGATGCCTTAATAAGATATGGGCACACAGGTATGCCAGTTTTAAACGCAACTGGGCAATTGTCGGGAGTTCTTTCGCGAAGGGATTTGGATAAGGCTCAACGTCACGGATTGGGACACTCCCCTATTCACTCTTACATGACAAAAGAGGTGCTTACATTAGGTCCAGAGGCATCACTTGAAACCATTCAAGAGTTAATGATTACCCATAATATTGGTCGCATCCCAATCGTAGATCACAAATCGTTAGTAGGTGTTGTATCAAGGTCCGATGTTCTTTCCATTTTACACGACGAAGCCAAACGAAAGCATTTCGAGTCAGAAGCTGAGCGGCTCTCCACACATGCCTTACAAAAAGCACTGGCTCAGCATTTTGATCCAGCCATCTTTGATTTACTTGTACTTATAGGTAATACAGCCAGCGATTATGGTTATAAAAGCTATCTGGTTGGAGGTGGCGTGCGTGACGTGTTACTTGGTCGCTCAAATGAAGATGTGGATATTGTTATCGAAGGAAATGCCATTGAATTTGGTGAACAACTAGTCGCTATTCATGGCGGTAGTACAAAGGCACATCAAAGCTTTGGGACAACCACTTGGACGACTCCATCAGGAATAAAAGTCGACCTTGCTACTGCACGGTCTGAACACTATGAGCAGCCTGCTTTGTTACCTGAAGTATCACCATCAAGTATAAGAGAGGATTTATCAAGGCGAGACTTCACGATAAATGCCATGGCCATTAGTCTCCATCCTGATACCTTTGGAGAGCTTTTAGATCATTTCCAGGGTCAACGTGATTTAAAAAATGGTCATATTCGAATTCTTCATTCACTTAGCTTTATTGAAGATCCAACGAGAATCTTCCGAGCGGTTCGGTTTGCCAATCGATTTACTTATCAGCTTCACCCTGAAACAGAAGCACTTGCAAAAGGAGCAAAAGCCTCACTACTTGGTTTATCCGCAAGCCGGGTGATGCACGAAATGGATTTAATGAAACAAGAAGATCAACTTCTATCTTCTTTTCACTCATTAGATCAACTTGATGTTTGGCATACTCTTCTTAAGACTGAAACGACTGAAAACAAGTGGACGCATATTAACCAATTAATGACACACGGATTTGTTGAGCCATTTCTATTTATGGCTGCGCTCTGCTATGAGGGAAATGGAGGTTTTGCTGAAGCTATTGACTACTATGCGTTAACGAGTATAGACCAACGTCTGCTTCGCACTGTCAGAGAAGCCGACATTTATCAAGACGTGGACAATCAAACGCTAGGAGAGTGGCATAAGCAGATCCACACCCTATCAGCGAGAGACCTACTATTTATTGCAACTAAGCCTGACTTTCAGTATAGTGAAACACTCATTGCTTATCTTCAAAAGCGCGATCACTTAGCTCCACTTCTTGCGGGAAAAGATCTTGTAACAGAGTTAAATCTTGACCCTGGACCAATCTTTTCTTCTATCCTCACTGGAGCGTATAGTCTTCAACTGGATGACAAACTGTCGACCAAGCAAGAAGCACTTGATTGGGCAAACGAATATTACAAAAAAAACGCTGACTTATTTTAAAGTTAGCGTTTTTTATCATTAATGAACAAGACCGTCCAGTAGGTGGGCTATATATACTTCGATACTTGTCACCAAAAAAAAGAAGGAAAAGATCGAATAGAGTAAGATGAGCACGGCCAAGCAAAGCGTAAGCAATAAAGGTTTCGCACGATCTCTCTTTAAATAATACAACTGTAACATGTATAAAAGAATTAAAACATAAACAGGAGTTGCCATACCTATGAAATATAAAAAGCTCGCTCCAAATGCCATACCGCCAAAGCCTAAGATACTTGCTTTCGTTAGTAGAGCTAAGCCTATTAATAGATTGACAGTATGGATAAAAACTCTTTTATCCTTTACCGAACCTCTAAAAAGTAAGAATGCTAATATCATGATGTTTAAACAAATAGCGATTAACAGAAGCAAAGGAAACATATACTGTTCACCATAAACAAGGTTTAAAGCACGGTACGAACTATAGAATAAGATAAAAAGTTGAACGTATAAAACACTATAAAGCCATTGCCGCTTAAAATCTGGTTTCAAAGAGAAAATAAATACGAGAATATGGAGAGCAACTAGTAGAATGAATTCGATTGAAGAAATAACAGAATGAAAAAATCCGGCAAACGAATAAATTCCAAACGTACTACTTAACCCTGCAAGACATAAAGCGGCCAATAAGATTCGCTCAAACGGAAAAAGATTCCCCTTCCCGATTTCCTTATCCATGTAATAATTCCTTTCATTGGATGATATGTTTGATCTTATTTTATGTCTAACTCTCCTTCATTACAACAAAAAATTAGAAATTGACGCTCCCTCTCGCTTCTCCTATACTAGTACCATTGCCTAACTTTCTTTAGAGGAGTTTATCCACATGGATTTTGAAATACAGTTTTTGTCCTTTTATTTAATTACGGTAGATGGTCGCGATGAGCAAGCAGACAAACGATTTAAGCATTTTAAAACGCTCGACAAACACGAATTTGAGCATAGTGAAATGAAGGACTTTCTTGATGGGGAGCTTAAGAAAATTGTGAAGCGAAAAGCCGAGCATCATCCTAAGTCCGATCAAGTCCCAACGAAGATCGGTCATTTTGTCACAGAGCCTGGTCACCCACTTGAATCAAATCCGAATTATGCGTTGCTTCACAAAACACGCTTTGCCGAGACAAAAGAAGACTTTAAAAATGTGAGTGAACAGCTTGTACGCATTTATCTAAATACGAGCGCAGTGCGTGGTGGAGTCTTTCTTGTGGCTACTGCCATTCCGCGAAAGTTCTTTGATGACTCTTTTGTATTTATTATGAAATGTGACTTTGAACCGAAAGTAGCTTCCATTGCTGATGAAGCTTCCCTCATTCAGAAAGTGGAGTATGCGATTACCACTAAAAACATGAAGTCGATTCAGTATCCCTATATGCCTGAAGAAGGCATGCTTGAACATACAGAGGTGAAGATTCATCAAGCCTCCCATGCCAGGTATTTTGAAGACTTCTTAAAGTATGTAGAATACGGAGAATCCTTACCTGTCATTATGAAAACCCAGGTCATGAATATGGTTCAGGAGCATGTATATGAAACATATGAGGAACAGAGCGAAGAGCGGCAGAAGTTTGAGCACGATCTTGAAATTTGGGAAGGAAGCGAAACGCGTGAGCTTCAGGAACGCTTGGATACGCATCAAGTGATGGAAGCTGCCGCTCAAATTGTTGATCATACACCAGAAGCCGAAATTAAGATGAAGGTTGGAGAAACGTCGATTAAAGGGCTCCTTGCTGACTTCGGTGAATCCATTCATCTCGGAAAAATAAATGGACGTTATGTGCTACTTTTAGATGCCGAAACCATTCAATTTGAAAAAGGGGTTTCCCCTATTGAATTTCATAAACCCGATGACTTACATCACATTATAGAAAAGCTCGCTCAAAAACCATCAAATCAATAAAGGTAAAAAGACTTCTTTCCACGTGTTGGAAAGAAGTCTTTTTGCGATTAGCTTGTTTTCAATTGTAACTGAGACATTTCTTCAACAGCCTGCTTAATGCTACCGCTGTTTTGAATGTATAGCGAATGCCAGATTAAGAAACAAAGAATCGTCCATAGCTTACGACTATTGTCTCTCTTCCCTGCCGCATGCTCTTCAAGTAAAGCGAGGGCTTCTTTTTGATTAAAAATGGTCCCTGCTGCTTGGTTGATTGTTAAAATATCCTTTGCCCAATCGTATAGCTCATTTTTCAGCCAATGACGAATCGGAACTGGGAACCCTAGCTTTTTGCGGTTTAAGATTGAATCTGGAACCACACCTTTAATCGCTTCACGAAGTACATACTTTGTTGTTCCGTTTGCGATTTTTGCGGATTCTGGAATTCGGCTTGCGACCTCAAATACCTCTTTATCTAAAAATGGTACACGTAACTCAAGTGAATGAGCCATCGTCATTCGGTCAGCCTTCACTAAAATATCTCCTGGTAACCACGTATGCAAATCAATGTATTGCATTTTAGTGGAATCTGTATAGGAAATCGCTTTTTGATAAAGCCCTTTCGTTAAATCAGTAAAGGAATAATCATTGTGATACGTTCTTAGTATTTGCTCTTTTTCAAGTTCTGTAAAAATCTTTGCATTCCCGATATAACGCTCTTCAATTGGCGTTGTCCCGCGAAGGAGATAGCTGCGTCCACGCATTCCCTCAGGTAATCCTAGTGCCATTTTATTAATCGTGCGTTTCATTTGGCTTGGCCAACGATTAAAATATCGAAGTGCTTGCGGCTCGCGGTAGATGTTATATCCACCAAACAGCTCGTCCGCTCCTTCACCAGACAGAACAACCTTTACATGTTTGCTGGCCTCCTTTGCAACAAAATAAAGAGGTACTGCTGCTGGGTCAGCAACCGGGTCATCCATATGCCAAATGATCTTAGGTAGTTCACGAATGAATTCTTCAGGTGTGATGTGCTTATGAATATTCTCGACGCCTAACTTCTCGGCCGAATCTTTTGCAATGTTCACTTCACTAAAGCCTTCGTGGTCAAAACCTACTGTAAAGGTTTTAAGATTAGGATTGTGTTCTTTAGCAAGTGCTACAATCGTTGTCGAATCAATTCCACTTGAAAGGAATGCTCCGACAGGCACATCACTACGCATGTGCTTCGCTACTGAATCCTTTAACACTTCAATTGTTTGCTTTGCATAGCTTGAGAGTGATTCGTTTCCTTGATGGAAGCTTTTTGTATAATAGGCTTTAATCTTTGCAGGCTGATCCTTTTTCTTCGTCAGCATATGACCTGGCTCAAGCTTTTGAACAGATGGCGCTAAGCTCATAGGCTCAGGAACGTACTGATAAGTTAAATAATGCTGGATGCCTTCTGTAGAAATCTCAAGCTGCGGATCAATCATACGAATGCTTTTTAACTCAGAGGCAGCAATAAGTCTTTCACTTGTCTCTATGTAATAAAAAGGCTTGATCCCAAATGCGTCACGTGCACAGAATAATTCTTCACGCTCATCATCCCAAATCATAAACCCAAACATTCCTCTAAGCTCTTTGACGCAGTCTTGTCCTTTTTGTGCGTATAATGCAACAATTACCTCTGTATCTGTATGCGTTTGAAATTCATACCCTGCTTCAATTAGATTCGCACGAAGCTCTTTATAGTTATAAATCTCACCGTTAAAAATGATGTGATACTTGTTTTGATAAGACAGCGGCTGTGTACCATGCTCTAGGTCAATGATACTTAGTCGTTTAAAACCAAAAGATATATAGTTGTTTTTGTATGTCCCAGTTGAATCTGGTCCTCTATGATGAATCGCTTCAAGTGCTTCTAACCATTTATCTTCATGGATAAATGAAGCACCTCCTGTAATCATTTCACCAATAAATCCGCACATATCTGTTCCTCCAACTGTTTAAACTCCAGAATATCGCTGTTCGGAAAAAGAGAAATAGATCTCTTTCATCACATGTTAAGCTTAAAAAATCTAGAATTCAATTACCTGTATTTACCTCAAATATTTCATTTGCGTTACAAACGATAATGATTTGTACACCTCATCTTACTTGATATGTTCTCTAAAGAAAACCCATTTTTCGATATTTTATATATTTTTTACAACAGAACAAGAGTTCGGAAATAAGTTAAAAAAAGAGTGCCACCTTGGACACCCTTTTCTTACCGCTTATTCTCTTAAACATACTTCTTAAAGATTAATGTCGCATTATGTCCACCAAAACCAAGTGAATTACTTAATACAGCATCAACCTCTGCGTTTCGTGCTTTATTTGGAACATAGTCCAAGTCACAATCCGGATCGGGTGTCTCATAATTAATTGTTGGCGGTAGTACCTGTTCCATTATCGCCTTAATAGAGAAGATCGCTTCTACAGCACCAGCTGCTCCAAGTAAATGACCAGTCATTGATTTAGTAGAGCTCACCGCCATGTTGTAAGCATGCTCTTTAAAGACAGACTTAATGGCCATCGTTTCAAATTTCTCGTTCATTGGTGTACTCGTTCCGTGCGCATTCACATATTGAATCTCTTCCGGCTTAAGACCTGCATCATCTAACGCCATTTGAATCGCACGTGCCCCACCTTCTCCACCAGGAGCAGGAGCTGTAATATGATGAGCATCTCCTGAAGCACCATACCCAACAATTTCAGCATAAATGTGAGCACCACGTGCTTGAGCAGATTCTAAGCTTTCTAGGATAAGAATTCCTGATCCTTCTCCCATAACAAATCCATCACGGTTTGCATCAAATGGTCTAGAAGCTGTAGCCGGGTCCTCATTATGCGTAACGGCTTTCGCTGAACAGAATCCAGCAATCGACATGTTTGTAATTGGCGCTTCGGCACCACCTGTAATCATGGCATCAGCATCTCCACGCTGAATTACTTTAAATGCATCTCCAATGGAGTTTGTCCCACTTGCACAGGCTGTAACGGAACAAGAGTTAACCCCTTTTGCACCAGTGATGATAGAGACCTGTCCAGAGGCCATATCAGGGATCAACATCGGCACAAAGAATGGACTAACACGACGTTGTCCTTTTTCAATAAAGTTATGGAACTGCTGCTCGTAGGTTTCCATTCCACCAATTCCTGAACCAATCCAAACCCCTATACGAGGTGCATTCGTCTCAGTAATCTCAAAGCCTGAATCTTTAAGTGCCATTAATGAGGCGGCTACCGCATATTGAGTAAAGCGATCCATTTTTCTTGATTCTTTCTTGTCCATAAATGAAGCTGGATCAAAGTCTGTAATCTCAGCAGCAACTTTCATTGGAAAGGCATCTGCATCCACGCGTGTTAGGGGACCTACTCCTGAAACACCTTCTTTAATTCCGTTCCACGTCGACTCTACATCAAGCCCAAGCGGGGTCACGGCTCCCATTCCTGTTACAACTACTCGTTTCTTTTCCATATTATCTACTCCTTTACGTAAGCTCTTATCTACCCCAACGAAGCGCCACCGCGCCCCATACTAAACCAGCACCAAAACCAACTAAAACAACGACATCTCCGTCTTTGATTTTGCCTTCATTTAATTCATCTACTAACGCCATCGGAATGGAAGCTGATGATGTGTTTCCATATTTTTTAACAGTGACAGACATTTTATCAACTGGTAAATCTAATTTCTCACGTGCTGATTCCATAATTCGGATGTTCGCTTGGTGTGGAATAAGATAATCCACGTCTTCCTTTGTTAAACCTGCTTTATCTATTACCTTTAAAGAAGATTCACCCATTTGACGAACAGCGAACTTAAAGACTTCACGACCGTTCATTTCCATGAATTCACCTTGTTTGTTAATATGCATCGCACCACCGCCATCAGAGCCTAGATCATAGGATAAAATTCCTTTTCCTTCTGACACGGGTCCAACAACAGCAGCACCAGATCCATCACCAAACAAAACAGCGGTGTTCCGGTCTGACATATCTGTAATCGTAGAAAGCTTCTCTACGCCAATGACTAAAACATGTTTGTAGGCACCATTCTCTATAAACTGTTGCGCCGTAACAATACCATAGATAAATCCAGCACAAGCCGCGCTGATATCCATAGCAGAAGCATTCACTGCACCTAGTCTCTTTTGTACAAGAGTGGATACCGTCGGGAACGCCATATCCGGTGTTACGGTTGCTACAAGGATTAAATCAATGTCTTCTGGCTTCACGTTCGCTTGATCTAATGCTTTAACAGCTGATTCATACGCCATATCAGATGTTTTCACATCATCACCAGCAAATCGACGTTCCTCTATTCCCGTTCTTGTACGAATCCACTCATCCGATGTATCTAAAACTTTCTCAAAATCTGCATTTGTAAATACTTTTTCAGGAACATAGCTACCCATGCCCAAAATTCCCGCATTCGTCATGTCTCTTTCTCCTCTCACAACGAGCGCTCACTCGCTGTTTCGACAAATTCTTAGTACCTGATACTAATTTTACTGTAAACTTTGCTTTCTGTCTAGACTGAACCTACGCTCAGATTCAGTGGAAAGGGGCGAATACCCCTACACATCAGGCTCTTTTAAACATACAGTAAAGAGAGGAGTTGATTTTTTGTGAGTGAACAAGACAATAAACGCGAGAATCAAGGTGATTTTTTTTCAAGCATGATGTTTGGTCGTAGACCAGAACCACCTAAAGAGGAAAAGAAAGAGAAAGAAACCAAACAAGACGCCAATCAGATTGAACAAGTAATTGAACTCGTGCAAGCGTTGGGTCCTGTACTGGAACAATTTGCTCCCGTTGCAACGGCGGCTAAAACATTCCTTTCAAAAAAATTAAAAGATTGGTCCGTTGATTCTAAAACAGACGATCCTAAAGAGTGAATCGATATCCGAGGATACGATTCCTCTTTTTTTATTCGTCACCAGCCATACGTTCCATTAATAAACGAAACCATTCGTCCATTTCTTTTTTTAGATGAGCTTCTTTGTCATTAGTAGGTGTAATACCTTGAACATCTTCATACGTTTGTAGAAATCCTTCAATGTCGTGAAGTCTGAGCTGGGCTAGGCCGATATTCACAAAAACACGCATTTGCTTAGCATCCCCTGCGCGCATGATTTCTGCAAATGGTTGAAGCTTTTCTAGGCCTTCCTTATCTTTCTTATCTCTTATTAATTCAATCCCCTTTTTCATTTCCTCGCCAAGCGCTTTTAACTTCGTTTCTTTATCCATTAAACTCAATCCTTTCTATAGAAAAAGACTCAAAACGTTTACCGTTCGAGTCTTATATATTTATTCTTTGATGCTTGCCTCTTCTTTTCCTAACTCATAGGCTTCTGTCATCACTTTTAGAAAAAGTTCCATCATCGGCTGTAAGTCTTCAAAGCCAAGTTCAATTCCTTTTTCTTGGAAAAACGCTTGTCCTTCAGGAAGATGCTTCATTGCCACCTGCATCAATTTCATATTAAGCTCTGGATTCGCCATGCTCTCCACCTCGTTCATTATTTTCTATACAAAGATACTATGTAGGTTGGTGAATCGCAAGTTTTAAGGTTGATACAACGAATATATCCGCTCCAGTGGGAGCTTCGCTTTCCGTGGGTGCGGCCTCAGCCTCCTACGCGGAAGTTCACCGCTTCATAGTCTTCACCACGCACTGTATCCGTTGGAGTCTACGGTTCTCCATTCGCTAGTTTACAGCTTTAAGACTAATGACTCGATTAGAATCATTAGTCTTTTGTAATCCATAATAAACTAGAACTAAATTAACCTTCCTTAACTCAACCCGCGTTGCTCGGTCAGATCCACAATTTTAACACTCATCACTTTAGATAGATTCACAAGCTCTCCTTTAATTGTCCACCAGTTTCCTTTAGCTTGAGTGATTTCATCCTCTAGTTGTTGGTAGGACTCCTTTGAAATCATAATTTGCTTTGAACTTGAATTCTCAAATTCGAATGTAATAATAAAGTCATGCATTTCTCATCGCTCCAATCATTAGATTCTCTCCCCTTCTTTACGAGAGAGCCTATAGATGATTTTCACTAAAATGAGGAATCTTAAACTTCAGATGAATTCAATCTCAATTATTGCTATAATAGAGGGCAGTGTGCATAGGAATGAATTAGGCTCAACTGATAGAAATGAGGACGGATCATGAATTATAAAGAATCAGTGAAAACAAGACGTACGTTTGCTATCATCTCTCACCCCGATGCCGGGAAAACCACGTTAACAGAGAAACTGTTGTTATTTGGTGGAGCCATTAGGGAAGCTGGTACCGTAAAAGGTCGTAAAAACAGCAAACATGCGGTGAGTGACTGGATGGAAATTGAGAAACAACGTGGAATCTCAGTAACGAGTTCGGTACTTGAATTTGAGTACGATGGATATAACGTCAATATATTAGATACACCTGGTCACCAGGACTTTAGTGAAGACACATACCGGACGCTGACCGCTGCCGATTCAGCAACAATGTTAATTGATGCTGCCAAAGGAGTAGAGGCACAAACGAAGAAGCTTTTTAAAGTGTGTCGGATGCGTGGCATTCCAATCTTTACATTTATGAACAAGCTGGATCGTCAAGGACGTGATCCTTTTGAATTAATGGAAGAGCTTGAAGACTTACTTGGCATTCGTTCCTATCCAATGGGCTGGCCAATCGGGATGGGGCAATCCTTTTCAGGAGTGTACGACCGTCATCAAAAGAAATTAGAGTTATATAACCCTAAAAATCCAAAAGACATTGATGTCATTCAATTAACAGGACCAAATGATCCTAAGTTGGATGAAGCCATCAACGATGAACAGCTAGTCGCCCAATTCCGTGAAGAAATTGAGCTTTTAGATGTTGCAGGTGATGAATATGATGCCGAGCTCATTGCTAAAGGCGAGCTAACACCGATGTTCTTTGGAAGTGCTGTATCAAGCTTTGGTGTACAAACGTATCTTGAGCATATGCTGACACTCGCACCAAGCCCTGTTCCACGTGAGAGCTCAAAAGGAATGATTGATCCACTTGAGCATGAGAAATTCTCTGGATTCATTTTTAAGATTCAAGCAAATATGAACCCTGCTCACCGTGACCGGATTGCGTTCTTACGTATTACTTCTGGGAAGTTTGAACGAGGTATGACCGTTAAGCATGTTCGGATTGGAAAAAACATGAAGCTTGCTCAACCTACACAATTACTTGCTCAATCAAGAAGTATTGTCGAAGAAGCCTATGCAGGGGATATTCTTGGGTTATTTGACCCAGGTAACTTACGCATTGGAGATACACTTGTTGAAGGAGATTCCTTTGAATTTGCGGAGATGCCACACTTCTCTCCTGAACACTTCAGTGCGATCTCTGTTAAAGAGGCGTTGAAGCATAAATCTTTTGAAAAAGGGATTCACCAACTAACTGAAGAAGGAGCTATCCAACTGTTCAAAACGTACAATCGCTTTGCAGAACAGCAAATAGTTGGTGTAGTTGGTGTGCTTCAGTTTGAAGTGTTGGAGCAACGACTAAAAAGCGAATACCATGTTGATATTCAACTGGACCGTCTACCGTTTACCTTTGCTCGTTGGGTCGTAGGACCGGCTGAAGCATTTGAGAAGTTTAAGAAAGCACAGAAAAACTTAGTGACGGATCGTGATTCTAGAATCGTTGCATTATTTGAAAATGAATTTCAGATGCGTACAGCGCAGGAGAAATACCCTGAGCTTTCCTTCCATGAAAATTCATTCTTTAAAACAGAAGAATAAGGTTAAAAAACCTAAAGCACCTGGAGCAACCGGGACGCTTTAGGTTTTTTCGTTTATCGACAGGATTCTACTTATGTCGCAACTCTCATCATGTACAATGTAAGAAAAAGGAGGAATAGATATGTCGACTTTTTTTAAACATATTCACCATGTACAACTAGCTGCACCCATTGGAGCTGAAGACGAGGCACGAACGTTTTATACAAAGGTACTTGGGTTTACTGAAGTTGAGAAGCCTGCTGAAATGAAGAAAAACGGCGGATGTTGGTTTGAGCAAGGAGATGTTTCTTTACACATTGGCATTGAAACGCCGTTTGTTCCAGCTGATAAAGCTCATCCCGCATTTTACACAGATGATCTTGAAGCCATTGTCCGCCATTTAGAAACATTTGGCGTCAAGATAGAGTTTGATACACGTTATCCAGGCTACAAACGTTTTTATGTGTACGATCCTTTCCAAAACCGAATCGAGATCCTTCAAAAACAATAAACTATCTCATTCTATTTCGTTTTTGAACATGTTCTTCCTGTTGTCGTATTCCTTCTTCTATTGAGATATCCGGCCTAAACTGCAAGTGTTCTTCGGCTTTTTTCGGCGAGAGTGAGGATTTTGTTTGAGACGCTTTGAGAAGCTCCTCCCCTGCTCCGAGTTGTTTTGCTCCAATAAACCATTGATCACGTTTTCCAGAGGTTAAGTGATACATGCTTGATTGATCTCCTTGGCCTGCTACCTGAACAAATCCCTTTACGGCATCTGTCACAAAAAGGGCATCCAACGTAGATCGATCTTGATAGATTTCTTCCTCGTTATTCAGTAATTGAGCAAAGGTCATGTCAGCGCGTTGCCACGGTCCATACACCGTTGGTAATCGGAGAATCGCATATCTAAGCTGATGGGCAACCGCTTCTTTTGCAATACTTTGTTCGAGTTCATATTTAATCAGACCATATGGTGAAGTCGGTTGTGGTGGCGTCTCTTCTGTAATAAGTCCTGGAACATCTCCATATACTTCAACGGTTGATGGAAAAATGAGCATGGCATCCTTTTTCATTGATTGACAAATGGTTTGAATCCACTTTGTTGCCTGCTGAACAGTTTGGTTTTTTAGTTGCCATTTACTTTCAAGTGAAACAGGTGAGGCCATATGAAAGACGGTATCGGCCTCTTTTAGTTTTGCATACATGCGCTCATCTTTATCATCCAAATCACCTAGCATCCATTCAAAGGATGCATTTCGTCCCACATACATCAGCTTTTCATCCAGCTCCGGGTATGCGTGTGGATCTTGCTTTTCAATACAAACCACTTCCACCCCATTCTCTAGAAGCTCCTGACATAGGTGGAATCCAATAAATCCTAAGCCTCCAAGTACAACAGCCCTTCGCACATACATTCTCCTTTCAATAGCTTTGACCCTCTCTGTTGAACAAAGAGGGTCATAACATTTGTTCATGTTTCTGAAAAAAATGAACAGTCGGCTCACTAATCGCATCAAAACGTCTTGTTGAGCTAAAAAGCTTTAACTGTACAGAATGCTTATGCTTTAACAGCTCACCCTCGAGTCTTCTTGAATGATTTGGCAGCGGGTAACGTCTTTCATTCACTTGATGAATTAACATCAGGGGCGGCCAGACTTTCGTAAGAGGTGGATTGGATATATGTCGAACCCATTGATGATTAATTCGTTCTGACTTTACACCATAGGCTTGAGATAATTCGTGCTTTAATTTTTTATAATACAGCTTGTTCTGATATTCAAATTCATAATAAGCTTCTAAATAAATACAAGGATTAAAAAATAACATGGACCGGATAGCCGTTCGTCCTCGTGAAACTAATTTAAGAGCAGTAATTGCCCCTGTTCCCTCGGCTAAAAGGTGAATGTGTTTGTTTAATATTTCTGTTTTAAGCAGATGTTGTACAAGCTGTTCACAATACGTACATGCTGCATCGTTCCCCCACTGCTTCGGATCTAGCTCCGTCGTCAAGATGGTGTATCCTCTAGCAAGTAAATAATCCATAAAATTCCTTTTCTCAGGATGGTTTTCCCATATACAACTAGCTTCCTCCACGGTTCCATCCTGACCACTTAACAAAAAAACAGCAAAGCCGTTTGGTTTTTCCGGAAGAAACCTAACATTCCACTTACCCTTCCACTTAAAGTATCGTACGTCAACCATCGTGCATTCTCCTAATCATGACACTTATTGCTCTGGTTAGCGTATGCATTCGTGACCCATTATGGACCACCTATCTTGGAAATAAGGACAGCTCTTCTCCTTTTTCTCTTATCTATCCATTATGCATAAATCCTCTTAATTAGAATTCGTCCCCTAAAAAACCCTCGTAAAAGGGTAATCCTTTTTCGAGGGTTTCTATAAGAGGTTATGGTTTTCGTTTGTACGTCCATTTACGATCTTGGTTTGTTAATTCAGGGAATGAGTCGCCTGCTTTTAACCTAACAGATTGTGGTGCATTAACGGTACTACCTGTTTCACCAATTTCAACGTAAATCCCATTATTGGGTGCTTTTTGCCCCGAAATAAATTGACGACTTTGTCCCAAATGAATCCCCTCCTGGAACTAGTATGCCCGTTTGAATTCGATACGCATGCAGAAGGTTTAACCAATTAAGGCAGCTAAAATGGCTTGCTGCGCATGTAGGCGATTTTCTGCTTGATCATAGACAAATGAATGTCTCCCATCAATCACGTCGGATGTCACTTCTTCTCCACGGTGAGCAGGAAGACAGTGTAAGAACATATAATCCTCTTTAGCTGACGTAAGAAGCGCTTCATTCACTTGATACTTGGCAAGAGATTGCTCCCTTGTTGTTTGCTCTGCTTCAAAGCCCATGCTGGCCCATACATCTGTATAAATGACATCTGCATCTTTTGCTGCAGCAACCGGGTCGTTTGTTTCTTCAATGATTGCGCCCGTCTGTTTGGCGATTTCACGTACCTTTGCAACAATGTCTTGATCTGCCTTATGTTCATCTGGAGTAGCGACGACAACATGCATACCCATCTTCGCTCCAGTCACTAATAGAGAGTGAGCGACATTGTTTCCGTCTCCAAAGTAAGCAAGCTTAAGTCCAGCAAGCGTTTGTTTTTGTTCAAGAATGGTAAGAAGATCTGCCACAGCCTGGCACGGGTGATACGCATCCGTTAACGCATTGATCACTGGAACCGTAGCATAATGTGCAAATTCTTCAACCAACTCATGTGAATTTGTGCGAATCATTATCGCATCCAAATAACGTGATAATACCTGAGCCGTATCTCTTACTGGTTCGCCGCGGCCAATTTGCAAGTCACGCGGACTTAAAAACAAAGCGTGACCTCCCATTTGTGTTAAACCAACCTCAAAGGAAACACGCGTGCGAGTGGATGCATTCTCAAAAATCATACCAAGTGATTTGTCCGCAAGAACCCCTTTTTTTGATTCGGGGTTCTCTTTATAGGATTTTGCTGATTGAAGCAACTGTTTGATTTCATCTGGAGTGTAATCAAACAATGTTAGAAAATCACGGCCTGTTAATGTGTGAGCTGGTACTTCAGTAGTCTGTGACATGTTTTCTCCTTCTTCCCACTTATAAAACGGGAATTTGATCGTTTTGCATCCATTCCTGGAGCGAGAATAGCGTATTTGATGTAGCTGTGCGTCCTTGAAGCATGACATCCAGCGTATTTAATTCTGTAATGACAGTTAGTCGTTTTCCAAGTGCAGCTATCCGCTGTTCTTTTCCTTCCTTAAAACCAAGTTTCGGAAGACTGATTAGAGCAATGGCCTCTTTTTGATTCAGCCACTGATCAAACTCATTCCGTACAATAGTGAAACCATGATCTTCTAAAAGCTGTTGGTATGTTTCGAACTGCTCTTCATAATCCGAATGAATATCAACATATACTAAACCTTTAGACTGATACAAGGCTGGCTTTTGCCCTTGAGCCCAAGCAAATGCTTTTTTGTAAGCCTCAGGTAGTGATGTGCTAATACTAATTAATTCACCTGTTGATTTCATCTCTGCTTCAAGAAGTGGGTCGAGTCCAGATAGCTTTAAGTAAGAGAAAACAGGAGCTTTTACTGTAAAGAAAGATTGTTCAGGTGCAAATCCAGGTGTTAGACCTAGATCGTTTATACTCGATCCAAGAAGCAATTGAACCGTTCCATCAATGAGCTGAACGCCAGTGACCTTACTGAAGATCGGCACTGTTCTTGACGCACGCGGATTAATTTCAATCACGTACAGTTGACCCTGGTATAAGACAAACTGAACATTAAAGATTCCTTTAAAGTTCATTCCATTTGCAATTTGTTTTGTATAAGCCAGAATCGTTTCTTTCACTTCAGCAGACAACGAGAATGGTGGTGTCACAGCCATACTATCTCCTGAATGTACACCTGCTTTCTCAACATGTTCAAAGATTCCAGCAATGTAAACGTCCGTTCCATCTGTTAGAACATCGACCTCAAGCTCTTTTCCAGGATAATATGCGTCTAACAATAAAGGATACAGAACCGTTTCCTCTTTATTTAAATAAGCTGTAAGCTCTTCTTCTGTTGTACAGATAAGCATTCCCTGACCACCAATGACATAAGAAGGACGTATCAATAAAGGATAGCCAAGCTTTTTGGCACGTGCGAGAGCATCTTCTTTTGAGTCAGCTGTTTGTCCCGGAATATGCGGGACATGTACGTCATTCATAAAGCTGTAGAAACGGCCCCGGTCTTCAAGCATATCAATCGTATCAAAACTTGTTCCATAAACATGCACGCCTGCAGCTTCTAGACCTTCTAAAAGCGAAATAGCCGTTTGACCGCCAAGTTGAATGATCACACCTTCAACGTTTTCATGCTCGACAACTGCAAGCACATCTTCAACCGTTAGCGGTTCAAAATACAGACGATCCGCTGTTACATAATCCGTACTCACGGTTTCAGGATTGTTGTTCATAATGATCGTTTCGTACCCTAACTTACGCAGGCTATACGCACCGTGAACGGAACAATAGTCAAACTCAATTCCTTGCCCAATCCGAATGGGACCTGATCCTAGAATTAAGATTTTTTTGTTTGAGGAAGGAATAGCTTCATTCTCTCCGTCCCAGCTTGAATAATAATAAGCAGTTGATGCAGCAAATTCACCTGCACATGTATCTACCATCTTATAAGAAGGCTGTAAATCATGGGTTTTACGTAGCTCTCTCACTTCTGACTCTTCAACATTCCAGCTATCTGCTAAATGAGGGTCCGTAAACCCTAGTTTTTTATAATGTAAAAGCTCTTCCTTCAAAACGCTCATAAGCGACGTTTTTTTGATTTCTTTTTCTGCTTTCACTAAGCGGGCATAGGCTTGAAGGAAGTATGTGTTAATGCCTGTAGCACTAGCCATCTCCTCAACCGTAACCCCTTGTCTAAGGAGCTCAAGCATCGAGAAAAATCTCCGGTCGTCGGCTTCCTTTACAACTTGCCAATGCTGTTCAGTGGTCCAGTTCGCTAAGGCATTTAGCGAAAGTCCAGACGTTTTTAACTCAAGAGAACGAATGGCTTTTTGTAATGCCGCTTCTAAGTGACGCTCAATTGCCATGACTTCGCCTGTCGCCTTCATTTGTGTACCTAACAACCGATCGGCTTGCGTGAACTTATCAAATGGCCAACGCGGAAATTTAACGACTACATAATCAAGTGCTGGCTCGAAGCTCGCATACGTATGACCGGTTACCGGGTTCTTAAGTTCATGAAGCATATAACCAATGCTTAATTTGGCAGCCATTCTGGCAATGGGATAACCTGTTGCCTTTGAAGCAAGTGCAGAGGAACGACTTACCCGCGGGTTCACTTCAATTAAATAGTACTGCTTACTATTCGGATCAAGCGCGAATTGAATGTTACACCCTCCAACAATTCCTAGAGCGCGAATGATTTTAACCGATACAGTACGGAGCATTTGATACTCAACATCCGTTAGCGTCTGTGAAGGGGCAACAACAATCGAGTCTCCTGTATGAACTCCAACAGGATCAATATTCTCCATATTACAAACAGTAATACATGTGTCGTTTGAATCACGCATCACTTCATATTCAATTTCCTTAAACCCAGCAATACTTTTTTCAATTAAGCACTGATTGATTGGGCTTAGATCAAGACCACCCTCGACAATTTGAGCAAGCGCGTGCGTGTCCTTTGCAATGCCTCCACCAGCTCCACCTAATGTGTAAGCTGGTCTAACAATAATCGGATAACCAACCTTATCCGCAAAAGCTAAAGCTCCTTCAGCTGTTGTCACAATCTCACTTTCAGGTACAGGTTCGTTTAACTCATTCATGAGTGAGCGGAACAGATCCCTATCCTCTCCCTTTTTAATCGAATCAATCGGCGTTCCTAAAAGCTCAACATTGTTTGCTGCAAGAATACCTGAATCATGAAGCTCAAGTGCCAAGTTTAACCCCGTTTGACCTCCCAGTGTAGCAAGTAAGCCATCTGGTTTCTCTTTTTTAATGATTGCTTCAATACTTTCAACCGTTAGTGGTTCAAAATAAACAACATCAGCACACGCGTCATCTGTCATGACTGTTGCTGGGTTGTTATTCGCTAAAATCACTTTAATGCCTTCTTCTCTTAGCGCCATACACGCTTGTGTGCCGGCATAATCAAATTCCGCAGCCTGCCCAATAACAATGGGGCCAGAACCTATGACTAATACCGACTGCAGATCGCCTTTCTTATACATACAAGCTTTCTCTCCCTTGACTCATCATCTCTTTAAATACATTAAATAACGTTGCACTATCACTTGGTCCAGGATGTGCTTCTGGATGGAATTGCACCGATAACACTGGTAATGACTTATGTTCAAGTCCCTCAATGGACCCATCATTCACATTAAAGAATCGTGCTTGAAGCTCTGTTTGTGTAAGCGAGGCCTCATTTACCACGTAGCTATGGTTCTGAGAAGTCATATACACTTTATTCGTTTTCTGGTCAATCACTGGTTGATTGGCCCCTCTGTGTCCAAAGTTTAGTTTTTCTGTATTCCCACCAAACGCCAATGCTAAAAGCTGATGTCCCAAACAAATGCCAAGCGTCGGATAATGTTCAGCCATTTTACGGATTGTAGGAATATGTGATTGCAGCTGCTTTGGATTACCTGGTCCATTTGAAAGTAAAATGCCATCTGGCTTTAATGCGTCAATCGCTTCAAAGGATGTGTGATAGGGAACAACCGTCACCTTGTTACCACTAGCAACAAGTTCGTCAACGATGGACTTTTTGTATCCAAAGTCAACAAGAACGACATGTCGATCTCCCTCACCAAATGTTTGCTTTTCTTTAACTGCTACCGTTGATACAACATCCTGCTCTCCAAGTGGAAGCGAAGCGTTGAAATCAACCGTGTCAGGATTTGTTGTAAGAACAGCCCTCATATCTCCGTTTTTTCGGATTCGCTTTACAATTGCTCGTGTGTCCACTCCCGTTAGATAAGGAATTTTTGCTTGGGTAAGACAATCTGACAAAGGTTGGTTGGCCTCATAGTGATGACCTGTTTCATTTAGTTCACTGATAAGTAAGGCACTAGCTTGCGGTTTGAGACTTTCAAAGTCAGATTGATTAATCCCGTAATTTCCGATTAACGGATACGTAAACACGACCATTTGCCCTTTAAAGGAAGGATCACTTAATACTTCCTGATAGCCAGTCATGCCTGTAAAAAAGACGATCTCTGCGTGGACATCTTTACCTTCTTCTGCTTCAAATAATTGGCCGCTAAATGTTTCCCCTGTTTCAAGTACGACGTAGCCTTTCATGATACCCTCCTCATCACCTGTATAATTAATCTATTTTTTGTTTAAATATTCAAAGATAGCCACACTAAACAGCTGTTGATTGATTTTTGACAACTTCTGCAAGAATGGATGCGGCTTTCTTTAGTTCTTCATCTGTTGCAACGAGTGGTGGCAATAAGCGAATGACATTTGGTCCAGCTGGTAGAACCAACAAACCATTTTCTCTAGCCTTTGCGATATACTCTGCTACTGGTTCGTAACACTCGACTCCTGCAATTAATCCTAATCCACGAACTTCTTTTACATGAGAGGATCCCTCGAGCGCCTCATTTAAATAGCTTTCAAAGGCTTTCCCTTTTTTCACTATTTCTTCTAAGAAGGAAGCATCAAAAATTTCCAAGAGTACCGCGTTCACAACAGCCATTGCAAGTGGGTTTCCTCCGAATGTTGAACCATGGCTCCCTGGATGAAACGCAGGCTTCAAGTGAGCTTTACCAATCAAAGCACCAACTGGAAATCCGTTTCCGAGTCCTTTTGCAACGGTAATGATATCAGGTGAAAGATTAAAATGCTCATAACCAAATGCTTTCCCTGTACGGCCAATTCCCGTTTGCACTTCGTCCACAATAAGAAGAAGTGAATGTTCATTACATAGGGCTTGAAGGTTCTCTGCAAAATCTGCGTCCATTACTCTGACGCCACCCTCACCTTGAACAACCTCAATCATTACTGCTGCCGTTTCATCCGTAATTAAGCTCTTCACAGAATCCAAATCATTTAAATCAGCATAGCTGAAGCTCTCAAGCATCGTGCCATAGCCCTCATGGATTTTCGCCTGACCGGTTGCAGCCATGCTTCCCAATGTACGACCGTGAAAAGAGTTCTTTAAGCTAATAATATGTTGCTTGCCTGTATGTTTTCGAGCTAGTTTTATGGCGGCTTCATTGGCCTCAGTCCCACTGTTACAGAAAAACACATAGTCCCCGCTGCTATTTTCCGCAAGTAATGTAGCTGCTTGTTCCTGTCCGTCAATCTCAAACAAATTTGAGACATGCCATAATTGCTCAGCCTGTTTTTTTAAGGCATCAACGATCGTTGGATGACAGTGACCGAGATTACATACAGCAATACCGCCAATAAAATCCAAGTATTCTTTATCATTTGTATCGATTAATTTGGTCCCTTTTCCTGACTTAACATGGACATCCCATCTTTGATAGGTTGGAAATAATGAACTCATATGATCCCTTCTCTCTATTGTTTAGGAAACAGATGGTACCGTTTGTTTTATGATTTTTGTGCCGGATAATCCGTTACTAGCTGAAAAGACAGCATGCTTTCCGTTCACGATTCGCACAAATGGGAGGGATCCTTTTAAGCTATGCAAGGCTGCACGAACTTTTGGAATCATGCCCCCATATATCACACCACTTTGAATGAATTCATGAACCTCTTCTTCCGTGACTGTTTCAAGCGCTGCACCGTCTTTTAAGATGCCATCTACATCTGTTACAAAGATCAATTCGTTTGCTCCGAGTGCCTCTGCTATCGCTCCAGCTGCTGTATCTGCATTTACATTAAAATGTGTGCCATCTTCGTCGACTCCAATAGGCGCGATGACTGGGATTAATTGTTGATCAACTAATGAGTGAATGAGCTCTGCATTGACGTGTATTGGCTCCCCAACATATCCTAACTTCTCAACATCCACTGGCTTAACCATTAACAGGTTCGCATCACAGCCAGCTAATCCGATTGCTAAACTCTCGCCTTCCTGTGTTCGCTTCACAAGCTGTTTATTTACTCGTCCACATAAAACCATTTCTACCGTGTCCAAAACAACTGAAGTCGTTTTTCTAAGACCATCTACAAATTCACTTTTAATTGAAAGCTGTTCAAGCATTTGATTAATGTCTGGACCTCCGCCATGAACAAGAACAGGATGTTTGCCTTCTTGTTTAAGCTTTGTAATGCTTTGAAAAAAGTCATCCGACAATTGCTCTAACGTACTTCCACCACACTTTATAACAACAATTCCAGACATCGAATGCACCTCCTTATTTATGTGCGATATCCTGCATTTATTCGAACATAATCATAGGTTAGATCGCAGCCCCATGCTTTTCCAAATCCGTCTCCAACGTGTAAATCCACTTTAATGACCACAGTATCCTCATCTGTCATATAAGCTGTCGCTTGTTCCTCTGAGAAAACAAGTGGCTGACTTTGCAGGAGAGTCATTGTGCTTCCAATTGCAATATCAATCGTTTCAGGGTTAATTTTGCATTCACTGTAGCCAATCGCACAAATGATTCTTCCCCAGTTGGCATCCTTACCGAAAACAGCTGACTTCACAAGGTCCGAGCCGACAATTTGCTTTGCAACCTTGCCTGCTTCCTCATCATTTAATGCCCCGTTGACTTGTACTTCAATGAGCTTGGTTGCTCCTTCACCGTCACGTGCTATTTGCTTTGAAAGTGATTCACAGGCAAGCTTCAAGGCTTCGTAAAAAGAGGCCCAATCCGGATGATCTGGTGTGAGTGGGTCATTACCAGCAAGTCCTGAAGCCATTACAACCGCCATATCATTTGTTGATGTATCTCCATCGACTGTAATGCGATTAAATGTTTGGTTCGTAATGCCAGACAATGCTTTTTGCAGCTCATCTGATTCAATCACCGCATCTGTTGTAACAAATGAAAGCATTGTTGCCATGTTAGGGTGAATCATTCCTGATCCTTTCGCAACACCGCCAATGGAAACGGTCTGACCATCTATCACTGTTTGAAAGCAGGTTTGTTTTGTCGTTGTATCCGTTGTTAGAATCGCTTCATTAAACGTTTGTGCCGCACCTTCAATCGATGTTGGCTCTAATTGCTTAATCCCGTCCGTAATCTTTTGAATCGGTAAATATTCACCAATCACACCCGTTGAGGTAACAGCTACAAGATGCTCGGGGATGTTAAATTGTTGTGCTGAAGCATGACGCATGGTGTATGCATCCTTTAGTCCGCGTTCCCCCGTACATGCATTTGCATTCCCACTATTAACAACCAATGCCTGAATTTTATTCTCTACCGCAATCGATTCCTGTGTCACTTTAAGCGGTGCCGCTTGAATTTGATTTAGTGTGTAGACAGCCGCAACACTCGCTGGCACTTCACATAAAATCGCTCCAAGATCTTTGCGTTTCCGTTTTAACCCGGCATGAATACCTGCTGCCAAAAAGCCCTTTGGTGTTAAAATAGACCCTGACTCTATCTGTTTTACTTGATCTGTTTGTTTGGTTAAACTCATCTTTCTACTCCCCTTTATGGATAAACAGGAACAACATCCAGCCCCGTTGTCTCATCCCAACCGTTCATTACATTCATATTTTGTATCGCCTGACCTGCTGCGCCCTTCACCATGTTATCAATTACAGATACAATGGTTGCTCGACCTGTTCGTTCATCATAAGATAATCCGATATCACAGTAATTGCTTCCGTACACTTCTCTTGTAGCGGGGTAGTGATTTTCTTTTCGAATTCGGACAAACGGTGATTCTTTATACATTTCACTGTATAACTGATGTAGCCTCTCTTGGCTGGATGATTCCTTTAGTTGCACATACATGGTTGTCATAATGCCTCGAACCATCGGTACAAGATGTGTTTGAAAGGTGATCGCTCCGATTTTCTTATTCCAACGCTTGAGCTGTTGCTCAATCTCCGGTGTATGCTTGTGACTGTTCACCTGGTAAATCTTAAAGTTCTCACTCATCTCACTGAAGTGTGTCATAGCGGACGTTGACCTTCCCGCTCCAGATGTACCTGTTTTTGCATCAATAATAATCGACTCACCAACCACCAAATCTTGCTGAACCAGTGGGGCTAATCCGAGTAATGCAGCTGTTGGGTAGCACCCTGGGTTTGCAATAATAGATGCTGTTTGAACTTCATCCCTCGCCCATTCATTTAATCCATAGATTGCTAGATCAATGGTTTTTTGATGTGCTGCCTTGCGCTTATACCAGCTTTCATAAATAGCTGGATCCTCTAAACGAAGGTCACCTGATAAATCAATTACTTTTGTTCCGTTCTTCGCTACCTGGTCGGTACTCTCTGCTGACACTCCTGGAGGTGTAGCCATAAATACAAGGTCCGTTTCTTGGCTCACTATATCTGGATCAAATGCTTTTAACGTCAAATCGTACACATCAGTTAGATGAGGATACGAATCACTAATATGTACGCCGTCTTGAGATGATGTATATAGATGAATATCTTTCACTTTTGGATGGTTCTTTAATAAGCGGAGAAGCTCTGCCCCGCCATAGCCTGTAGCTCCAACAATTCCTATTCTCATCTAGCTCCCGCTCCGTTTCTATCTCTCTCTGATTTTCTCTTGTGTTTCATTATAAATATGAATAAAAATAAATTCAACTGTATTTTTATTTTATTTTTAAAGAAAGTCTAAAAAGATTGCTACACTAGATAGAAAAAGAGCGCAACTCGATTGGTTTTAATCGGGTTACGCTCTTTATTCATTAGAAATGGCAAGTAATATTCATTAAAGCTGTATAAATATTTATTTTGTTTCAATGGTTTGCGCTAGATCTTCAATATACTCTTCTTGATCTGTTTCTAGTCCATCATATTTACGAATAATGTTGCCCTCAGGATCTACTAAGAAAAATGCGGTGGTATGCAAAATATCTGAACCATCCTCTGCTTTCTCTAAACGTGACTTAAAAGAATCCAATGAAAATTGAACAATCTCTTCTTCATCGTAACCAGTAGCGAAGGTCCATGTTTCGAAATCAACGCCAAGATTTGTTCCATACTGCTTAAGGAGTTCAGGGTTGTCCTGTTCAGGATCGACTGTAAATGAAATAACGTTTACTGGAAGTCCCTCTTCAATCGCAGCAGCTTGTAGATTCCGCAAGTTAGGCGATAAAAGCGGACAAACGGTCGAACAGTTCGTAAAAATCATATTTGCAAGCCAGTAGTCACCTTCAAAGTCAGAGACCTGAGTTGCTTCCCCGTCTTGATTAATGAATGCAAGATTTGTTACCTTCATTCCGGCTTCACTAATATCAAATGTAGAATCCGTTTCTTTTGCTCCTATTTCATACACCCAACTGCAACCTGTTAACATAAGTACTAAAAATCCAAGCAATCCATACTTCATTTGAGTTATCTCCTACCTTTTACAACGAAGGAATATCGCTTATAGTCATAGAACCTTCCTGTTGTTTTTCTTTACGTAACCACTGCTTAAACACATAACCAATTGTAATTCCATAGACAACCTCTTGCATAATCTTCATGAGAACGCCAGCAAGCTGCTGGTCCATTCTCGTATCTAGAAAAGCCAAAGGTGCAGATGGTCCATTAAACATGGAAAGTGGAATCTCGGTCCCCGCTGGCAAACAATAAGACATGACATTTGCCCAAACAACTGGATCCGTATACGTTGCATACATCGATGTAGGAGCAAAAATGATAAGTGCACAAGCAGGCGTAATTAAAATTCCATTGGCAAAGATATAGCCAATCCGTCTTAAATCTGATAACTGGTAGACACTTGGCAAAGGCGCAAGCATATGCCACCACATTAATGCCGCAGCAAACAGTAATCCATACTGGTACACACTATGTAAAATTGGAGCTTGCATCAGACTATCAAACATAAAAGGGACATGATAGAATGAAAACAGGCCATTAAATAATAGAAGCGCTAAAATTGGATGACTAAAAAAGCGAACGATTGGTTGTATACCTTTGTTTTTTAACCATTCAGCCGACCGTGTATAGACCCACTTAGGTAACCCTAAAAGCAGGAACGGAACAGCAACAAAGTAGGCGAGTACCATCTGCAGCATGTGGATGCTCATAACCATATGCCCTGCTAGATAGAATGGACTCCCCCACCCCCCATAAAGTGCAAGCATCCCTAAACCAAAATACATTTTTTGCCGAAGTGATGTGTTTGAAAGAGTGTGTTGATGTCTTTGTTCATATTTAATGAGCCAACCATATAGAATAGAAACAAGGATAATACCAACAATTAATTCTGGTGTCCAAAGTGCACGGAATGTAAACGTTGTCCACAAAGACTCCATAATGCGTCCCCCCTTAGACCGGGATATTCGTTTTCATAATTCTCCATTTACTATACCACAAATGAAAACGTATCCGCAGGGCAATTTCGTGACAGTATGAAGAGTAGCAACAGCAGAATATGTAGTAGAAAGGATTTTACCTATGTCATCAAAACATCTTATCGCACTTGATCTTGACGGAACTCTATTAACAGATGATAAAACGATTTCCACACGTTCAAAGCAAGCCATTGAAAAAGCAAAAGCTGATGGACACATTGTGGCCATTTCAACAGGACGACCTGTACGAGCTAGTCTTTCCTATTACCGAGAACTCGGTTTATCGAGTCCAATGGTTAATTTTAATGGTGCATTTGTTCATCATCCAGATGCCCCATCCTTTGGTTCTTATCACAGTCCTCTTGACTTAAAAACAGCTAAAACCGTGATTGAGACCTGTGAAGCCTTTCGCGTGAGTAATATTATGGTAGAAGTAATCGATGACTTTTACTTACGTTATAAAGATGAATTATTTGTAGAAGCGTTTACAGCGGGTCAAAACCCAATAGATTATGGCAATCTATTAAATATTCTTCAAGAGGCGCCAACCTCTGTTTTGATTCACCCTCAGGATGACCAAGCCGAACCTCTTAGAGACTTATTAAAAAAGGCGCATGCAGAGGTGATTGAACAAAGAGTGTGGGGTGCACCTTGGAACATTATTGAAGTGATTCGTGCTGGTGTTAATAAAGCAGTTGGTCTAAAACGAATCTCAGATTATTACGGAATCCCTAGCGAGCGAATCATTGCTTTTGGTGATGAGGATAACGACTTAGAAATGCTAGAATTCGCTGGACAAGGTGTTGCCATGGGGAATGCCATTCCTGAGCTTAAGTCTGTAGCAAATCATATTACCTTAACAAACGAAGAAGATGGGATTGCAGAGTATTTAGAAGAAGCGTTAAATCTTTCAGTTAAATAACTTCAAAAAACGAAACAGCGCGGTTTTCAATCAATGAAATATGATAAGATTTACTAGAGTAACGGACTTTAGGAGGATTCATATGATTGAAATTGTGGAAGTAGATAATCAAGCAGATCAGCTTCTTCGCACTCAGATTGTTGATCTTTTAATGGAACAAATGCAATCGATTGGACCAAAGGATGGACGACCTGAGTTAGAAGAAACCATCAACCGAGCGCTTGAACCTGGTTCAAAAGCACACTTGTTTATTGCAATCAGCGAACAGAATGGCGTTGTTGGTGCTGCCTTCCTCAATGTTGGATTAAGCCTAGGTAAGGGCGGCCAGTATATTTGGTTAAATGATCTATTTGTTACGAAGAATTTTAGAAACAGAGGAATTGCGAAAAAATTACTCCTTCGTATCATCTATTGGGCTGAGCAAAAGAAAATCAAAGGAATTGAACTGGAAACCGGCAGAAATAATGAAGCAACAAAAGCACTTTATAATTCACTTGGATTTTATGATGTGATTTCCAAGCGATATGGCTTTAGGTTTTAGGTAAATGCGAGAACGGACAATCAATCTGATTGTCCGTTTTTTTTGTTTCTAACATCTCTTCGTCCAAGAATAAATCCAAGCTGCCCATTTTTGTGATAATTGGGTTTTTTGCGTCTTTTTTTCGCCTGATTTACATATGATGTAGCAAACTTAACAACTGTATTTGACGCTTGTAAAAGGGGTGTACACACTCATGAGAGACGCGTATTTTGATGTGGAGTTTACTGAAGTCTACATTGAGCTAACGAAAACGGCTCTTCATCAGTTTATTAAGCGCATGATGAGTCAGCACTATTCTCTCTTCTGGAGATACGATACCACAACCATTTTCTTGATGATCGAAATGGAGGATTATATTCATGAGCTTCCATTTGTACGTAATGCTTCATTTTTAACATTATCTGCGGAGAGACTGAATATCTATGATGAAATCCTCGCTGCAGCTCTTGAGAAGCTACTACAATGTGAAAAAGGAAATGGCGTCGTAAAACGGGCAGGAAAAGGCCCAATGTACATTACCTCATACCAAGCTGGGGACATTGAATCCATGATTGAAATTGATGGGAGTGAGAAGGTCATGATGAACCGAAATGGCTCGATGGTCCAGTATCGGGATGATGGAAAAGCTTTAGATCCTCGTACAATCTTTAACATGATGAATCTTGAAATTGACTACGTTTTAATGGAATTATTTGAATCACTTCAAGAGGATAATGAAAAAAAGGTTACACTCCACAAGCAAAGGTTAAAGCGCCTCATTAACAGACGTGAGCAAGTGAAACAACTTCTCTAAACCTCTCCGCAAGCACAGATTTTGGTGCTTGCATTTTTTCGGGCTCCCTCCTTACATATACCCAAAAATCCTCCCTACCTTTATTTCTCTTTCAGAAAAAGTTACAATAGAGAGATGGTTTAAGATAGATGAGGTGATACGCATGAAATTCCCTATCCATATAAATACTGAAGAGGTAGCAAGCAAGCTACAGCCTTCTGTTGTTTCAACTTATAAAAAGCTAGCCGCTTCTCGTTATTTTACAGCTAGTCATTTGGAGCTACTTTCTAGTGAGGCTAAGCATACCCTTCATACCCATCACAGTGAATCTGGTATATGGGGACATCTTCTTTATATTGAAGGAGTGTTTCAGCGATCGATTCAATATAGTACATCCGAACAATCTCAGAGACGATTTGAACATTTTTATACATCTCTAGAAGAAGACATAAAAAAAACTTTAACAGAGTTTAAGGACGCTCAGCCCGTCCGATCCTTCATGCGTCAGCTTGTTTTACGATTGGAACTGGATCAGCAGTCTGATTATGCACCATGGCCATCAATCATTGAACAGTGCATTCCTTTCTTGTCAGCAGGTCATTTAGAGGATTTAGATAAAACCCTTGGGTCAAGCTCATTACGCAAAGGCTCTGCAGCAGCAGTCCGCTTAAAAAGCTATGTGACCCTTCTCGTAGGCAAAGAAAAGCAAGCACTTGATCAGCTTCTTTCCTTTAAGTCCAATTGGTCCGAACAACAAATAACCATTCATTTTAAATGCTTAGAAGCTCGTGATCGGTGGGACACGATTTTGCACTGGTTAAAGCAGCTCTTCCCAACCAAAACACAGAACAATTATGGGTCATTGCAGGCTTTTGCTGATCGAAGTCATTCCCACTTAAATCAAAACGGCATGTTTTTAACGGATGTATGGGATCGGTGGTTGCTCGCACCAAGTTTTCAACGGTTTGCCGCACTGACAGCCCATGAGAAGAAAGAGAAAAAACAACAAATTGTTGATTATCTTCTTCCCAGACTAGAGTTACAGCTACATCAAGCACAAGCCGTTCAAGTATATATTCGCCTCCTTCACGATCAACAGCGTTTTGATAAAGCGGCAGAGTATTTTTTAATGCATGAACGAAATCCTTCGCGTTTACATGAAGACAAAGAAGCATTGATCGAAACGATGAAGACTTTTACACCTGAGCTTCTAAAACCAGTGTTTCACCAATTTGTCGTTCGGCTTGCGGAAAAAAAATCAAGAGTACACTATGAAAAAGCAGCTTTTTACGTATCTGAGCTTTTACAGGTATATCAGATCGATCAATCAGAAGCTCTTTTCTACGACTATTTAGAGCGACTAAAAGCGGAGTATAAAACCTACCGTGCGTTTATCAAGGAGCTGAATGTCATACATGCGTAAAATGATCATTCATGGAGGATGGGTAGATAAACACTTTTTTGTATGGGCAGAACAAACCAAAAAGTCCAGATTTGATCAAGTGGATAGCTTTAAATACCCATTTCTCTATTCACCTTTTGAATTAAAATTATTACTGTATCAATACGACCCCCACTCCTTTTATGGCACGTTTGTACGTACGGGGCAAGCCGTTCTGCAAGTGCCTTTGCAAAACCGTCAAGTACAGTCTCCTGCCGGGGATGCAACTGTGTATCAAGCAGATCAGCAAACAAAGCACTACCCGTTTCCTATTGAAGGCATTAAGCTTACTTCTGATGAATTTGTTACACAGCTTTCTTTAATTAAAACGTGGTCTGATCTTCCCTTTGTTGAGTTTGGTTATGACTTAAACGTTTGGATTGAATTAGCAGGTATTGTGAAATCCTTTATTAAGGAAGGTCAATTTTTGCCTGCAGCAGATGGGACATGGAAGTTAAAAGAAAATCATATTCCTTTAAAATCATGGGCTGCCACTTTACCACAAGTATGCTTTTCTCTTCATGAGGAGCAGCCTACCAATAAAGAGGCGGATACTGATCGATTAAAGGAAGAACATTTAGCCAAAGCTTTACACACCATGGCAGATGCCTCCATTCGAGCAGTCATGAATCAGTCAGCTGTTCACGTTGCATTTAATGAATGGCGAGAAAGCGTGGGAGAAAAGTGGAGACCTTTAGTTCAGACACTTGCTTCGAATGCAACGAAACAGACACCAGTTGCACAACCTAAAGGTCGGCTTGAGCAGGAGCTAGGGACAAGTAAGCAAACCCCTTTTCAAACCGCTCTGCGCATTGAAGAGCCTCTTGATCCAAATGGGGAGTGGAAGGTTAAACTATGCCTAACGGATCGTGAACACCCAACTCATATTGTTGAAATGGCAGACCTTGAAAAGGGAGAACATCCTTGGCGAATGAATCCGATCAGCCATCTCAAAATGGATGCTGCTTCCATTGCTAAATCCGTTCCTTTTTTAGAACAAATGAGTTTAGCGAATGCAGCTATCCCGTTAGATGCAGATGAAATCTACCTCTTATGTACAACATATGATGGAAATCTACATGACTTAGGTGTTCACTTAATTGTTCCAAATTGGTTAAAGCAAAAGCATTCATTTAACGTGAACTTAGCGGTTGACACACCTAAACAACAAGATATCTACAGCGAGCCATTGTTGAATTGGGAGAATGTCGCTGACTTCACGTATACGATTGCCATTGGAGATGTGGTCCTTTCATCAGAGGACTTTACTCAATTTGTCGAGGAAAAAAGACCATTCATTTATCAAAATGGTCACTGGGTTGCTTGGGACCCATCCATGGCCAAGAAGCTTGAATCGTATCTTGACAAGTTAGATCAGCAAGCGACCTATTTAGACACCCTCCTTCTTGATGAAGCAGTTGGGGAAGATGATCTGAATCTTGACGTTGAATGGGAGATTGAATGGCAGGAAGAGATGAAAGAACGGCTTACCAGAGTCTATCAGGAGGAACCCCCTCTCATCTCCTTACCAGAAGCCTTTCCCGGAGAGCTAAGAGAATATCAACACAAAGGTGTATCTTGGCTTACTCACTTACGTCGAGCCGGTTTTGGAGGCGTATTAGCAGATGATATGGGCCTCGGAAAATCAATTCAAACCTTAGTGTATATGTTATATGTGAAAGAGGCTCAAAAACAGGCTCAGGCAGATCATTCAGAGCCATTTTTGTTAATTTGTCCGACTTCTCTTTTATATAATTGGGCTCACGAAGCCGAGCAGTTTGCTCCATCTCTAAAAGTGTTTATTCATCATGGGCAAACGCGCATTACACAGCATCTAGATAGTCAAGAGCTCGAAGAATGGGATCTAGTCTTAACATCCTATCAGCTCGCTGTTCGAGATGCTGAAGCCTTTCAAACGGTTCATTGGAATGGGATGGTTCTTGATGAAGCACAACATATTAAGAATGTTGATACAAAACAGCGAAGAGTGATTAAACAATTTAAAGCAAACCACATCATCGCTTTAACAGGAACGCCTATTGAAAACCGCTTAAGAGAGCTTTGGTCTTTGATGGATGTAACAAACCCGACACTTCTCGGTCGATACAATGCGTTTTCAAATCAATTCATTAAAAAAATCGAGAAAGAAAAAGATTCCGAACGTCTAGAGCAGCTTCAAGCAACAATCCGACCATTTATCTTAAGGCGTAAGAAGGATGATCTAACGCTTCAATTGAACTTACCTGAGAAAAAGGAACAGCTCCATCACGTGCATCTTTCCCTTGAACAGGCAGCTTATTATCAGGCTGTTGTGGAGGAAGTGTCAAAGCAGCTTCATGAGGTTTCTAATATGGAACGTCGTTCGCTTATCTTAAGAAGTTTAACGAGGCTGAAGCAGATTTGTAATCATCCTGCTCACTTCTTAAAAACAAGAGACATGGATGCACATGAATCTGGTAAATGGGATGAGTTTCTCCGAATTATTGATACGATACAAGAACGTGGAGAGAAGGTATTGATCTTCACTCAATACAAAGAGATGGGCTCATTAATTACACAGGAGCTTGAGAAACGAATGAATCATCCTGTTCCCTTTTTACATGGGAGCCTCACACGAGCCATGAGGCAGACTTTAATTACTGATTTTCAGACCAATGAGCAAACTTCAGCATTTGTGCTTTCCTTAAAAGCTGGGGGCGTTGGTTTGAACTTAACAGCTGCGACCCATGTGATTCATTACGACCGTTGGTGGAACCCAGCAGTTGAAAATCAAGCGACAGACCGTGCATTTCGAATTGGTCAAACCTCAGATGTAACGGTGCATAAGCTGATTACAACCGGAACGGTAGAGGAACGGATTAATCGAATGCTTGTTTCCAAACAAACGCTTGCGGACGAAATCTTATCGTCAGAAGCAGCTCAATTCACGGAAATGTCGGATGACGAGGTCTTACAGCTCATTCGTTTAACCAAAGAGTAAAGGAGCAATCAACGGATGGATCCTCTATTTGAAACGTATTGGTACGGCAAAAAGAAACCTCTTGAACCTATCTCAAATGACATGTTGCAAACAGATGAAGAAGAGGGAAAAGTATGGACTACGTTTAAAAAGGCGGTTCAAGAAGCGATTCAAACTGAATCAAAGACTGATTAAAAAAAGCTCTGATTCATGGATATCCATGGATCAGAGCTTTTTCTTATGACTTTGTAATATCCACATCAATCGTTGTAATTGGTAATTCAGCTTCATTCTGAGGCTTGCCTACAATTTCTGCGGACAACGTATAGTGCCCCTCTTCTAGGTCAGCAACTGAAATCGATTCTTGAAACGTTTGTGTTCCACCTGTTTCAATTTCCTCTTCAATTAAAGCCATTGTAAACATCATGCCCTCAGAAAACCGGTACACTTCTTCATCCGATTCATCGGTTAAAACTAGTTCATATGTTTGTGAGCTAGGATAGGTAAGTGTCTGTACTTCATTCGTTTTATTCGTTAACAGCATGTCCACACGCAGCTGCTCACTTTCTTGTACGGCTTCTACTTCAAGCTGCCAGCCATTCATTTCTTCCACTCCTTGCTGATTTGATTCGTTCTCATCAGGTGCTTCTGCTTCTTGCCCGCAAGCGGTTAAAGATAATAGACAGCCTAAAACAAGTATGGACGACGTAAGTGACTTGAACATGATGTTCACTCCCTATTGTTTATTAAATAATCCGTAGACGCTTGCTGTTTCAACAATATTCGTAAATGCTTCGGGATCAACATCATTAATAATCGTCTTAAGGTCATACAACTCATAACGGGTTAACACGATAAATAATACTTCTTTATCATCAGAGGTATATCCTCCTTTTGCGGGAACTCTTGTTATGCCTCGAACTAAACGTTCGTGAATTGCCGCTCTCAGTTCCTCTGCATGATTGGTAACAATCATTGCAGTAAGCTTAACATATCGAGTATGGATTGCGTCAATTACCCTAGAAGTTACATAAAGTGCAACAAGCGTATATAACGCCTTTTCAGGATCAAATAAGACACCCGCCGCAAACACAATCAAGCTGTTTAACACAAAGAAATAGATCCCTACCGGACGGTCACTGTACCTCGCAAGAACTAAGGCAATAATGTCCAAGCCACCGGACGAGGCACCCCACCGTAGCATCAGACCAGCACCAACGGCACCAAGAACTCCACCAAACACCGCATTTAATAAAATATCCTGTGAGAAAGCATACTCTGGTAGGACTTCAAGAAAGAATGACGTAATGGCTACGCTGACAAAGCTATAAATGGTGAAGCTTTTTCCTACCTTCATCCAACCCAAAATCGCAACTGGAATGTTTAATAAGAACAACAGCAGTCCTGTTGAAAGATCAAATAGGGATGCAATTAACTGAGATACACCCGTGAATCCACTTGCAAACACATCTGCAGGGATTAAAAAGAAATTTAATGAAGCGGCAAGTAACGCAGAACCAATAATAATAATGATTATTTTTTGAACTTCCTTAATCATTCATACACCTCTTGTTTTATCACCCATAAACCTCTCCTTATACTAAGTGAGAGGTAAACCAGTCTGTTAATTGGAGAATAGCCTTTCTAGATACAGCATGCCCAGTTTCTTTTTCTGTATAAAGGGCTAGTCGTTCTGGAAAATGATCATACCCATGAAGTAACTCGTTATACAACGTCGTCGAATAACGGGCAGGAACAACCTGATCTGCTTCCCCGTGCCAGATCATCAAGGGTCTTCCGTTCATCTTGTGAAGTTGCGTGGATAAATCAAATGTTCGAAGCTTAGCCAATGTTTCGTTCACCTGGACCTCTGGTACTTGAAATCCTTGACGCTGCATATGTTCTATTTGCATCATCGCGAAGTGCTCGTAATATGCGCTACCCATTAAGCTCACAGCCGTATGTATCCAATTATATTGGCTTAGTGCACCATACGTTGTAATGGCTCCCATCGATGTACCAGCAACACCTATTCGACTCGGATCAATCAGGCCTTGTCCTAAAAAATGCTCTTTCAATTGATCTAGCTCCTGAATTGAGTTCATAACGATGTCCCAAAGTAAGACGGTTCGCTGCATTCCTGTTATATCTGCTTCTCTCTCGCCGTGATGCAGGGCATCAGGTAAAATAACACGGAAGCCTTTTTGTGCAAGCTGATACGCAATATGTAGGTTTTGATCTTTGGCGCTTGTTAGCCCATGAAAGAAAAAGACAACTGGTTGATTAGACTGCTGAAGGAGTGATTCCTTCACAACGTGTAAAAGTGGAATATCCTCTACTTGTTCTTTCACAATTGAAATCATGGACACATATCTCCTTTTTGTAAAAGATATAGGGGCTGGGACTATAGAAAGCTGTGCTAGTCTGATAAAAATACGAACGGCAAATGATTCAACAGCAGAATCATTTGCCTTTTTTAGTTAATTTTTAGTTTTGTCTCAGCCTCTTACTTATTTTAATTGCTTCTGTTGTTCTTCATTGTAGCGTTGAACACTGTACAGTGCCCCTTCACCCACCATTTTACTATCCTCAGACTTCGGAACAGGATTTCCTAATTGTTCGTCCTTTTTGGTTTGATCTGGAGTCATTTTATCTGACACTTTCGCGTATGAATCTTTCATAACCTTTGAAACTTGTTTACGGCGTGACTCATCATTTAACCAAATAACGGCTCCACTTACCGCTCCTGCTACAGCTGAAGCGACAAGCCATTTTTTAACTCCCATCACTACTCTCCCCTTCCTTTTCTTATTTAATATATTTTCCTATTCAACTCGTACTTAAACATCAATTCTTTAGATTCGGTCTTTATAGAGCTCGTCTGTTTGTTTTAAAACCCATTCGAGTCCTTCTTTAACTTCACCTTGCCATGACAGCATACCGCCAGCAAAGTTGCGAACATTAAGCATGCCTTGATCTTTTAAGTAGCGTGCAACGTTTTGACTTCGCTTTCCACTTCTGCAAATAAACACATAGGAAGACGTACGATCAAAATCATCTGCGAAGCTAGGAATGGTATTCATTGGAATAAGCGGAACACCCGGAATATGACCTTCTTCATATTCTTCCAATTCGCGAACATCAATTAAGATAGGTTCCTTTGCACCAGTTAATATGAGTTCACGTAACTCTTCTTGGTCAATCTGTACAATCCCATCTTCTTCAAAAGACATACTCTCACCCTCAATTTCTTTTTATATAGTGTACGAAAGTGCCCCAATCAAGTCAATCAATGGGTTTTCTTCGATTTAGTTTAATCAAACGATACGTGTGTGAAACAATCACTTTGCACACAGCATAAGTCGGAACAGCGAGTAACAACCCAAGTAGGCCCGCAAAACGGCTTGCTGCAAGTAAAAGAAAAATAATTGTTACCGGATGGATATTTAATTGACGACCCATGATCTGTGGAGAGATTAAATTACTTTCAATTTGTTGAATGATAAGAACCCCAACAATAACAGCAACAACCATAAACGGTGAATCAAAGATTGCTACAATAACCGCGGGCGCTGTACCAATCCATGGACCGATAAAAGGAATGACATTCGTAAGCATAGCAACAATGGCAAGCACAAGTGCATATTCTATACCAATGCTTAAGTATAAAATGAGACAAAGAACTCCTACACAAACACTCACCAAAATTTGTCCTTGAAGATAGGAGCTTAATGCATTATCCATATCTGATAGGATACGTCTTGCTTCTTCTCGTTGCTTAGAAGGGATAAACTTTAAAAGAAAAGCAGGCGCCTTGTCTCCTTCTTTTAGCAAGTAGAATAATACAAACGGTACAATAACTAACACAATAACCACATTAGCGATTGCACCAACTATCTTAGCTAAATTTGACCCGATTGCACTTACATATCCTTCTAAATTGCCCGTAAACTGCTCTACTAAATCATTAAAGGAATTTTCATTTGATTCCTGGAATCGTTGTACATATTCGTTCTCTTGCAATTGGAGGAGCATTTCTTGACCTTGATTTATGTAGCTTGGAACATTATCAATAAAGCTTTGGGTTTGTTTTTGGATTTCCGGCCCAACTAATAAAACACTTCCTGTTCCAAGTCCAATTAACGTGAGAAAAACAATTAAAATGGACAATCCTCTTGGGACCTTCTTACTAAGCAGGTTCACGAGTGGTCTCATTAAATAATAGAACACACCAGCTATTGCAATCGGTGCAAACAACGTTCTTATGAGTAAAGAAATCGGTTGAAAAATGAAGTCTACTAATGAAGCTAAATAGATGATAATTAAAACTAGAGCAGTACCAAGCCCCACTCTAAAAAATTTCGAATGAACCATATCGGGCAAATTCCTTCCTACAACGTTTTTTTAAGTATATCACTCTTGTTCTGACAACTGAAATGAGAACCTAGGCGTTTTTATAGAATATTGTGGGTTGGGACGAAATATGTTTAAAGCTCTCTACTCCTTCACGGTAAACGAGAAAAAAACACAGATAAACCTAAAGGTTTATCTGTGTTTGCTTACGATTGAGCATGTGTAAAAGCGTGCTCTGGAAATGCTTCTGAAAGCTCTCTAATCATTTCTTCTTCGTCAAGCTCACTTGCACGTTCAGCATATGTACCCGATAATCGCTCTTGATAATAACGGAGCATATCAATTGATTGATCGGCACTAACGAGTGAATCATGTTCACGCGCAAAGTCCACGACTGCCTGATAATCTGTTGTTTCAACCGTAACAAATAATTGATTTTCACCGCTTGTTAGCTCAATACTAAGCGGTCTTTGTTCATAATCATGAATGACAAGAGCTCTAGGGACTGATAATGATCTGGCTTGCTTGTCTGCCACTTGCTCTATGGCGTTTCCCCCTACAAAGTAGTCCTCTTCATAAGCAACAGGGACAAACGATGTGAGTTGAATATATGAAGCAAGAGCGAATGCACTTAATAAAATGGAAATCAGGTGGTCATGCTTTTTTGATCTCTCTTTTATACATTTGGGTAGAAAAATGCTTCCTACCGTTATAAGAGCGAGTAATACACCAACTAAAACGATTTGAAATGTTAATTCTGATAAGACAATCACAAAACTCTCCCTCTCCTAATCACTTAAACCAACTTATATGCTATCACAGGTTGGAATAAGAAAGAAGATTATAGTGGCATATTCCCATGTTTCCGCTCCGGTAGTGTTCTCTTCTTGTTGGTCAAAAATGAAAATGCCTGGATTAGCCGCTCTCTCGTCTCACCAGGAGAAATGATTTCATCAATTAGTCCAACCTCTGCTGCTTTATATGTAGAGGCATATTGCTTGCGGTACGCATCCATCTTTTCTTTTTTTGTTTGTTCAGGATTTTTACTTTCACTAATTTCTTTTGCATAAATGATTGAAGATGCGCCTTCTGGACCCATGACCGAAATCTCTGAATTTGGCCATGCAAAAACAAAATCCGCTCCAATGGCCTTGCTATTTAAAGCTACAAACGCACCTCCATACGCTTTTCTAGTAACAACCGTTATTCTTGGGACTGTCGCTGTGGCAAATGCGTAAATGATCTTGGCTCCATGGCGAATTAAGCCTGCCTGCTCCTGATCTGCTCCCGGCATAAACCCACTTACATCCTCTAATACAAGCAAGGGGTAACCAAATGCATCACAGAACCGTATAAACCGAGCTGCTTTGTCTGAGGCGTCTACGTCAATACAACCGGCCTTCACCTTAGGATTAGTGGCGATAACGCCGATCGGATGTCCGTTTAATTTAGCAAAGCCAACAATGATGTTACGTGCAAACTTCTCATGCATTTCATAAAAGGAATCTACATCTGCCAGTCCACAGATCAACTTTTTACAGTCATAGCCCTTCCTTGAATCATCCGGTAATATGTGATCCATTTGCTTTACGTTTGGCGCAATCACATCCTGCGCTGCGATAGGCTTCCAAGCACAAATTAATGCGCGCACTTGTTGGAATAATTGCTCCTCTGTTTGCGTGGTCACATGCGCATTACCGCTTATAGTCGCATGCATCGTAGCACCACCGAGCTCCTCTGCACTGCTGTTTGAACCGGTAACAGCTTGCACTACTTTCGGTCCCGTAATAAACATTTGACTAGTCTCTTCAACCATAAAGATAAAATCGGTAAGTGCAGGCGAATACACAGCCCCTCCTGCACAGGGACCAACAATTAATGAAATTTGTGGAATCACTCCAGAGTACGTAGCATTCCGATAAAATATATTTCCATATCCCTCGAGTGCTGCAATTCCCTCCTGAATTCGGGCTCCACCTGAATCATTTAAACCGATAATCGGAGCGTTCATATCATATGCAAGATCCATAATCCAAGCTATTTTTTGCGCATGAATTTTGCCCAGAGATCCTCCAGCTACGGTAAAATCCTGCGCAAACACGCATACCTTTAGACCGTGAATTGTACCTACACCAATAACCACTCCATCGTTTGCATAGGTTTTGTCTTGATCTGATCCGGCAGTAAATTGCTGATACTCGGTCCAGCTGCCTGAATCAAGAAGCTCATCCAAACGTTCTTGAGCGGTTTTCTTCCCTTTACTATGCTGTTTCTCTTTTTTTGCTTGTTCGACTAATTGGATTTGCTGTCGCTTAGATCGTAATTGCTGTAGTGCTTCATGATTCACATGTCTCACCTCGTTGTCTACCTTTTATATGTCCAATACGTTGTGAGATTATACAAAAAAACAAGCCATCGCAATGACTTGTTTCTCCTTTCAACCAAATTTATCTTGTTAACGGCATCGTCACACAGCGGAATGATCCACCTGATTTAATAATTTCAGAGAAAGGAATTTCGTAAAGCTCAAATCCCTTTTGCTTAAGCTTATCGTTTGTATCTTTATTTTCCGGAAGAACAATGATTTTGTTCTCTCCAAGTGAGAGAACGTTTACAGCAAGTGAAAATTGTTCTTCTTTTGAAACCTCAATAAATGAGTAGTGACTAGCTAAAATCTTAACGCTTTCGGGTTCAATTGCCTCTGGGTAGATGAGAGCAACGGAATCAGAAACTGGATTAAACACACAGTCTAAATGCAAATAAGAGCTATTAAAATGAATAGGTTGGACTGTTTTATCCGGGTGTTGTTCTTTGATTCGTTCAACCACTTCCGTACACGTTCGGCTACTGACCCCAATGTATACATGGTCTCCATCAATAATGACATCTCCCCCCTCAATTGTTCCTTCTGTAACCAACTGATAGTTGAGCTTTTTTTGGTCAAGGAAGGTTTTTAATACCTGTTCCTCACCTTGACGGATTGGCCTCTCTAATGCAGCAAGATACAACGTTTGATCGATGACAAAACCAATATCTCGGGTGAACACTTGCTCTGGGAATTGCTCATCCGCTTGAAGCTCGTGAACCTGAACTCCTAAGGAGCGTAATGTATCAATAAGTTTTTGATGTTGTTTGAGTGCGGTTGGGATGTTTATATTCGCTTCCTTATAATGCGCTTGAATGGAGTTAATGACTTCCTTAATTCGCATATAGGTCGGTGGGCATAGGATGACTTCTTTTAGTGGGCCATATTCTGTACGGCAATTACTTATCATGATAGACTCCTTCTTTCCATTAAATTCAAACGTTTAGTCAAACAGAAAGCGCATACGAACCTGCTCCCGAGCTTTACATATACTATTGGTGAACCCGTACAAAAGGAGGGTGTCCTATGAATGTGCAACCTGATACATTGTTAAACTGGATCAAACAGGATCATTATTTGTATTCTGCTTACCATTATATACAATTAAATATGAAAAATCAGGAAGAAGCGTTACGTTTTATGTATGACCTTTATATTCATCCTTCGCCCATTTTGTTAAATGGGTATCATGAATTCGTAGTAAATGAACAAAAAAGCTGACTGGGTAAAATCCAGCAGCTTTTTTTTACTTATTTCCGCTTTACAAAAAGCTTATAAACAAGAACAATTGCTGCAACAATTAGTAATAGGTGGATGAGTCCTCCCGCAATACGGAAAATAACACCAACTAACCAAATACCTAAAATAATTAATAAAATCGTCCATAACATTCTTATCACCTCGACATTTTCATAAGTGCGTCTCTTTAGTTTGTGTGTTGATATAATTCTTTACTCAACATAATCATGATCTCATACATTATTGAAATGTAAGGTGCAACTTAAAACCATAATCATAAATGGTTTTTCCACTTTTATATTCTTCTTTTAAGACTTGATATTCATTCGTCAAAGACATGAAACGCTCTTTGTCTCTTCGTGCAAGTGATTCATCGATATTCTCGAGCAACTGATTCTTTTTAGTGTAATAGAGTGAGTATTCTAGAACTGCCTGTGCATAAAGAGAATATACGGCAGCCTGGGAGCGCTTTTGCAGTTTCTTAATAATTTCAAGCTGCTTTAAAACCTCTTTATCCATTGCGAATTGGTTGCTCATCTAATATCCCCCATTTGCTTTAGATTCTGCTCGGGTTTTTTCGTTGTTACTTTGTATGTACCCCCTTCTTTCGACTGCAAAACCTGATCGCAGGGCTGATCCTATCGGAGCTGATTAAGAGAGAAGCTGGGACATAACATGAATGTGGATAGCAAAACACGAACATATCACGATATTCACTACGTGAGAATCCTCCCGCTCGTCTTGAAAAATCGAGTAGGAGGATAATCATTAATTGATTATCCGACCTCTCACACCACCGTACGTACGGTTCCGTATACGGCGGTTCAATATCTTGCGTACG